>DAOTYE010000080.1:0-15707 GCA_034434915.1 Dehalococcoidales bacterium | reverse complement strand
CCTACCGCGAGCAGTTTCATCGTTTCTGGTTCCATCTATACACTACCTCCTTCTTTGTTGCCAGTTAATGTCCTACGCTCTCATGCTGTTCGCCATGATGCGCCACAGCGAGAGTGAGGAAAACGAGCGTAAGCCCGCTGAAAATGAGCGCCTGAACAAAACCAACGAGCAACTCCAGTCCATAGAAAGGCAAAGCAAAAACCCAGGGAATAAGGAATGCGGCGATTAGCAGAAGTATTTCCCCGGCGGTCATGTTTCCAAAAAGACGAAAGGTGAAGCTGACAATGCGCACCAGCTCACTCAGCGCTTCCAGGATGCCCACGAATATCTGGATAAAGCCGGTGATGAGCCCGCTGAAGCCAGCTTTTACCCTGCCTCTTGCTATCAAAGCAAGGCTCTTGAAAAATCCGCCCACGTTAATGAACTTGCCCAGGTAGCGCACTCCCAGGGACTTTAGTCCGAAGAATTCCACGAAGATGAACGATACCAGCGCCAGCGCCAGCGGCATGTTTATATCGGTATTGGCTCCCCGCAATAAATGCACATGGTGACCATCAGGGGTGGTTACAGTGATAGAGCCGAATCCCGGAATCAGGCTCAGCCAGGCATTGAAGGCGACAAAGAGAAAAATAGTCGCCACGATGGGGAAAAAGCGGCGTCCATTTTGTTCCCCGGCCACCCGCTGGCAAAAACTATAGAGCCAGCCGAACAAAAACTCAAAGATACCCTGCAGTCTGCCCGGAACAACTTTCATCCGCCTTGTTACAATAAAGGAGAAGATTACCAGAAACGCCATGGTAACCCACGCGCCGATGATGCTATTGGTGATAGGAAAGCCACAAAAGTGAAAAACCACTTCGGCAGGAAGCTCGGGAGCGGGGCGGGGAACACTCAACCATGTCGGTAGTCCCAGGTCACCAATGAGACTTTTTCCCAATGGACCGGTAATCAAACTGATGCTCAACAGGGCAAAGACCAGGAACAAGATGCCTGCGAGCACGGGGAAAGAAAGACCCAATACTTTCTTTTTAGGCATCTAGCCGTCTTCCCTATCCTTTTTCTTATTCAGGAGCGGCAGCAGCATCCGGTACACGCCATAAAAAGCCACCGCAATCCCCATGAACAGACCAAATATGACGAAAATGGGTTTCGTATTCAGCTTACTATCAAGCCACAGTCCGGTCAAGGTGCCGAGCAAAACAGCGGTGCCAATGAAAAAGCCCACTCCCACCAGCCTCAGTGCCGCTATCCCCCGGCTCATGATAACCTGCCCTGACCTTCTGTGAAGCTTATCAAATCCGCTCCCATCCGGTCAAACGACCCACTGCGCACCATGCCACAATAAAAGAGCTCCCGTGGTATCCAGCAGAGCTCTTTTTATTAACTTAGCCCCTTCCGGAACGGACTATTTCCGCCGGGAAAAAAGTTTCTTGAAATCTCCGTCAAACTTCTTTAAGAAGCGGTGCATGTCTAAAACATCATCCGCGTTCACGGGCGTGATTTTTCTGAATCTAATCCGCTCAGGACCGGTGAGGTCAGTCACTGCCTTGCGTTTCTCTTCTTTGACCACGGCAGCTACCAGATACTGCGCCTGGCAGGCAGAGCAGGCAACCCGCAGAAACCAGAGGTCATCCCGGTGTCCGATGACATCAATATCAGCCACCTTGTAGAACTCGCCACAGGAGCTACATTTCATTGAGGTCATTAATTTCTTGATAGATTTCTCTTCCACAGCAGCCCCACCCCTTAATCCTGCTTATGATTTCCGCTTGTCAAAGTCATCAAGGTCCAGCGTATTGATGAAGTCATAGAACGCGGAGAGTTTTTTCATCTCCTCTTCGCTCACCTTTTTCATCTTGCCTGTACTCTCTTCCGTCTCTTCCACAAGTGGCTTGCCGGTCTCTTCATCAAGAATGATGCCCGCCTTATCCAGCACGGATTCCTCAGCATAGATGGGGACTTCAGCTCTTACCGCAATGGCGAGAGCATCGCTCGGGCGGGAGTCAATCTCCACAGGGTTGCCGTTTACGGTGAGCATGATTTTGGCATAGAAAGTATCGCTTTTCAGGTCACTAACGACGATGGAGCGAATGGTGGCACCGAGCGAATCTATAATCTGGCAGAGAAGGTCATGGGTCAGAGGCCTGGGCACAGTGACTCCCTGCAGTTTGACCGCAATGGCATCAGCTTCCGCAGGACCAATCCAGATGGGAAGGTAACGCTTTGCCAGCTTTTCCTTGAGAATCACCACTCGCTGGTAATTCATCAAACTGACCCTGATGCTATCAATCGTCATTTCAATCATACGCAGCCCTTCCCGTATTCTCAGCCAACACCTTAATTTTACGCCACAGCCTATCCCTTGTCAATTGAAAGCGCCTGTTTACGGCGCGGTTTTTCAGGCAGAGGTTCTATTAAGACAGCCACGAATATGATATAATTTTACCTGTACGGAAGTATCCCGGTGGTGAGACAGCTCAACGTTCGCCAGCTCAGTGAAGAAAAAGAGGAAAGCTTATCTCCTTATGCTGTGAAAAGCAGGTTCTCACGGGGCAGGTTGAAACCGGAAGAACCGTGTCCCATACGGACGGCGTTCCAGCGCGACCGCGACCGCATCATACATTCAAAATCTTTCCGGCGGCTCAAGCACAAGACGCAGGTATTCATCGCCCCATTGGGTGACCATTATGTCACCCGTCTCACACATACCCTGGAGGTGGCTCAAATCGCCCGCACCATCGCCCGCGCCCTCAATCTCAATGAGGACCTGACAGAAGCCATTGCACTGGGGCATGATTTGGGACATACTCCGTTCGGACACACCGGAGAAGATGTCCTGAATGAGCTTTTCAAAGACGGATTCAAACATAACGAACAGAGCCTGCGCGTGGTGGATATTCTGGAAAAAGACGGCAGAGGGCTTAACCTCACCTGGGAGGTGAGGGATGGCATCCTGAATCATTCCAAGAGCCGTGGCTCAATCATGGGCGATGGCTGGGACACCGTGAGCACTCTTGAGGGAGAACTGGTGAAGATTTCAGACGTTATCGCCTACATCAACCATGATATTGGAGATGCCATACGGGCAGGTATTATTACTGAAGCGGACCTGCCACCAGAAAGCACCAGCTTACTGGGGCATTCCCACTCTGAACGTATCAATACGCTCGTGAGCGATATTATTGAGCAATCCTGGGCAGTGCGCGGTGATGATACCATGAAGAAGAAGCCCGCCATCCGCATGAGCCCGCGAATACTTGAGGCAACCAGCACCCTGCGCGAATTTCTTTTTGACCGGGTGTACACCGTGAAATCAGCAGAAGAAGAGACGGAGCGCGCCAAAAAAGTGGTGCGCTTTCTCTACCATCACCTGACGCAACATCCGGAGAGCCTGCCTGCGGAATATCTCAGCTATAGCGATAGCCCGGAACGAAGGGTGGTGGACTATATTGCCGGTATGACTGACCAGTATGCCCTGCGGCTGGCAGATGAGCTGAAAAGGTAAGACCATGAGCGCCATTGATGAAATAAGACAGAAAACGGACATCGTGGAAACCATCGGCAGATACGTTACGCTGAAAAAGGCGGGGCGCACCTTCCGCGGCCTGTGTCCTTTCCACGCCGAAAAGAACCCCTCATTCTTCGTCTATCCGGAACAGCAGAGCTGGCACTGCTTCGGCTGTAATACCGGCGGTGATGTTTTTTCCTTCATTATGAAAAAGGAGAACACAGATTTCAAAGAGGCTCTGCGCTTGCTTGCTGACCGCGCCGGGGTTATCCTCACTGCCAGGCCTGAGGCAGAAAAGGATAGAAAAGAAAAAGAGCGGCTATACCAGGTGAATGAAGCCGCCGCCCAGTATTTCCATGACCTATTGCTGAACTCTCCGGCGGCGGAGAAGACGCGCGCCTATATCACCGATCGGGGGCTGTCAGCCAAGACTATCTTGGACTTCAAGCTGGGCTATGCGCCGAACGCCTGGGAATCTCTCAAACACCACCTGCTGGAAAGAGGCTATAATGAAAAAGAGCTTGTCGCAATCGGATTGCTGATTCAGAGTGAAGACGGCAAGACACATGACCGCTTCCGCCACAAGCTGATGTTCCCCATCGCTGACCAGCGGGGGCGGATTATCGGCTTCGGGGCGAGGGTGCTTGACGATTCATTGCCCAAGTACATCAATTCCCCGCAGACGCCTCTCTTTGACAAGAGTGGAAATCTTTATGCCCTCAACTTTGCCAGTGCCGGCATCCGCCAGCAGGACTCTGCGGTCATCGTGGAAGGCTACTTTGACGCTATCATCGCCCATCAGCACGGGTTCAACAACGTGGTGGCTTCAATGGGCACGTCAATCACAGAAAGACAGGTAAGCCTGCTCAAAAAGCTCACCCGCAATGTTATTTTAGCCCTGGATGCGGACACCGCCGGCGCAGAAGCAATGCAGCGCGGTGTAAGCTATGAAAACGTTCTTGAAGCTGAGGTGAGGGTGGTCACGCTTCCGGAAGGAAAAGACCCTGACGATGTCATCAGGACAGATACGGGCATGTGGCAAAAACTGCTCGCAGACGCAGTGCCGATTATTGATTATGTGACCAATCTGGTCACCGCGAAACTGGACCTCACCACTGCCAGAGACAAATCTCTGGCAACTGAAAAGCTTCTGCCCATCATCGCTGAAATCAAAGACCCCGTGCGGCAGTCACATTACCTTCAGAAGCTGGCACGGCTGATGAAAATCAGCGACCGTAGCCTGGAGGCGGCGCTGAGCAGAGCAAAGTCAGATAAAAGTAAGCGCGGTATTCAGCTTTCCCGCGAACAGGCTATCTCGCGGGCAGTCCGTCCCCACGTGTCCAACCCTCTTGAAGAATACTGCCTGTCTCTCCTCCTGCAGTACCCGGACCTGAAAAGGATTGAGACAGCGCTTTCCCCGGAGCACTTTGATAACAGTGAGAACAGAGAGATTTTCCTTGCCCTGCAAAAGACTGATGACGTGAGTGCCATAAAAGAAAGCCTGGATACGGCATTACATGAATATTTTGATTCTCTGGTCAGCAGGGATTTACAAAAAGGTCAAATGGATTTAAAATATCTAGACTGTGTGAGAAGACTTGAGGAAAAACATCTGAAAAGCCTGGAAGCCAAGAAGGCAGAAATCCTGGCTCAAGAGGCTGAAATGGGAGGCACTGAGGCGGAACTCGCCAAGCTTCAGGAGCAGGGTATTGAGACCAGTGTCAAGCTGGGCGAGATTTACAGCCGGAAAAACCGCAGACGCCTGCAGAGTTAGAGGTGTGGTATGGGAAAAGAGAAAAAGAAGCCTGAACATGAAATAGAATACACTGATGAGGAACTGGCACCGGAAGAAGCTGAAAGTGATGGCAAAGAAGTAGAAGAGGAATTTGATGATGCCCTAACCGAGCCGACAGAAGAGCTGGTACCAGAGATTCTGCCGGAACCTGATGAGCTGTGGCAGGACGATACCCAGTTCAGCCTTGAGAAAATGCCCACCCCGGAAGAGCTTGAACTGGAACTGCCGCTGGAAGAGCTGACTGAAGAAGATATCACTGATGACCCGGTGCGCATCTACCTGCATGAAATCGGGCGGGTGCCGTTGCTTACCGCGCAGGATGAGAAAAGCCTCGCCAGAAGGATGGAAGAAGGAAAATACATCAATGAAATCAAGCATGCCTATTTTCAGAAGCACGGCAGAGGACCTGCCGCCACTGAGGTTGTGCTCGCCATGGTCAGAGACCTGGCACAGCTTGCTCCCGTCATCCATCCGGTACAGGAACACTTTGGCATAATTCCTTCAGCGAGCTTCCTTGATAATTTATATGATGCCAAATTACAGGAGATTCTTGACGGCACCATTGACCCGCAGGTTTATCAGGACCTGGCGGCAAAGCTTGGCAAGACGCCGGCAGAAATGGAACAGATACTGGTCAAGCTGTCTCTTATTCCCAGATTGCTCACGCCGGAGATAAAAGAAGCCATCGGCACCAAAACAACCATCAAAGACATTGAGAAACAAATCAATAAAGGCTCATTCACCAAGGCAATTCAGAAACATGAAAAACAGCTCTCAGAATACCTGAGGCAGGTGGACCAGGAAGCAAAGCGTGCCGAACGCCACCTCATTGAAGCCAATTTGCGCCTTGTGGTCAGCGTGGCAAAGAAGCACATCGGGCGCGGCATGTCTCTTCTTGACCTGATTCAGGAAGGGAACATCGGCTTGATGCGGGCGGTGGAAAAATTTGACTACCGCAAAGGCTTCAAGTTCAGCACCTACGCCACATGGTGGATACGCCAGGCGCTTACCCGCGCCATCGCCGACCAGGCGCGCACCATACGCATCCCGGTGCATATGGTGGAGACCATCAATCGCCTGCTCAAGACCAGCCGCCGTCTGGCGCAGGAGTACGGCCGCGAGCCCACGTCAACGGAAATCGCCAAGGAGATGGAAATCTCCTCGGACAAGGTGAGGGAAATCGTCAAAGTGTCGCAGTTGCCCATCTCGCTGGAATCTCCCATTGGCGAAGAAGAGGACAGCCCGCTGGGCAACTCTATTGAAGACAGGAATGCTCTGCCGCCGGTAGATGCCGCCTCAAAACAATTGCTGAAAGAGCAGATTGAGGATGTCCTGAGTACCCTCACCCCGCGGGAACAGCGTGTGCTTCAGCTCAGGTTCGGGCTTGAGGACGGCAGAAGCCGCACGCTTGAGGAGGTGGGGAAGGAGTTTAACGTCACCCGCGAGCGCATCCGCCAGATTGAAGCCAAAGCCCTGCGTAAGCTCCGCCATCCCAGCCGCAGTCGCAAGCTCAAAGATTACCTGGAGTAGGCTAAAACCCTCTCATCAGATTCAGCGGCAATTTACCTTTAGCGCCCATCTTCATCAGCTTTTGAATCTGGCTGAACTGGTTAAGGAGCTGGTTCACATCCTGTGGCTGAACGCCGCTCCCCCGGGCAATTCTCCGCCGCCGGCTTCCTCCGATGATTGCCGGGTTGCGCCGCTCTTCAGGCGTCATGGAAAGGATAATTGCTTCCACTTTTTTAAGCTGCTTTTCTTCAGCGCCGGCAGGCAGTTTCCCCGCCAGCTTGGAGAAACCGGGAATCATCTCCATCACCTGGGCGATTGGTCCCATCTTGCGCATGGCTTTGAGCTGTTCCAGAAAGTCAGCAAGGGTAAAGGTGGCAGTCTTAACCTTCGTCTGCAGTTCCTTCACCTGCTTTTCATCAAAAGCTTTCTCCGCCTTTTCAATGAGGGTGAGCATATCGCCCATACCCAGAATGCGTGATGAAAGGCGGTCAGGATAGAATGGCTCAAAGGCGTCAACTTTTTCCCCGATGCCGATGAACTTGATGGGCACGCCGGTCACCCAGCGGATAGAGAGCGCGGCGCCACCGCGGGCATCGCCATCCATCTTGGTGAGAATGAGGCCGGTCAAGTTTACTCTGGCATGGAAGTCCCCGGCAATCTTCACTGCCTCCTGACCGGTCATGGCATCAACCACAAGCAGGATTTCAGCCGGGTTCAGCACCTGTTTCACCTGTGCCAGCTCAGTCATCATCTCTTCATCAATATGGAGCCGTCCTGCCGTATCCACAATGACCCAGGACACAGCCGTATTCTTCGCCTCGGCGAGAGCGTGCGCACAGATTTCTTTGCTTGGCACGCTGGGGCTCTCGCGATAGACCGGGATATCAAGCTGTTTGCCCAGCGTCACCAGTTGTTCCATTGCCGCCGGGCGCCGGTTATCTGCCGCCACGAGGAGCGGACGCTGACCCGTGTGTTTCAGATGAAGTGCCAGTTTAGCGGCGGTGGTGGTCTTGCCACTGCCCTGCAGACCCACGAGCATGATGACCGACGGCGGATGAGATGAGGCTGTCAGTTTGCTCTGCCCCCCGCCGAGGATAGTGATAAGCTCTTCATTGACAATCTTGATGATTTGCTGGGCGGGAGTTAAGCTCTGTAAGATATCGGCGCCGAGCGCCCGCTCCCTCACCCTGGCGAGGAAGTCCTTGACCACTTTGAAATTGACGTCAGCCTCAAGCAAGGCAAGGCGCACCTGCCTCAGCGCTTCATCAACATCTTTTTCACTCAGTTTCCCCTTATTGCCCAGGAAGCGGAAAACCTGCCCCAGTTTTTCAGAAAGAAGCTCAAACATAGTTTTATTGTAGTGGGCATAAACCGTAGCGTCAAATTATGCTACAATGTCTGGCAGATGGAACGTAGCCGATGATTCCCGTCAGATTGAAAATGCGGAATTTCATGTGCTACCGGGAGGTGCCGGAGCTTTCCTTTGCGGGCATCCATACCGCCTGTCTTTCCGGGGACAACGGGAGCGGGAAGTCCGCCCTCATTGACGCCATGACCTGGGCATTGTGGGGAGAAGCCCGCACTAACAGTGATGACGACCTCATCCACACCACTCAGCAGGAGATGGAGGTGGAGTTTGACTTCACGGTAGGCGGACAGCTTTACCGCGTCATCCGCAAACGCTCCCGCCCCAGGCGCGCTGGCGGGCAGGGGCAATCAACTCTTGATTTTCAAATCGCCCATGGTGACGGCTTCCGCTCTGTTGCGGGCGACAAAATGAGCCAGACTCAGGAGAAAATCACGAACACTCTCCATATGGACTACCACACCTTCATTAACAGCGCTTACCTGCGCCAGGGTCACGCCGATGAGTTTACAGAGCAGTCACCCTCCAAACGTAAAGAGGTGCTGGCAAATATCCTCGGACTGGAATACTATGACACACTTGAAGAAAAAGCGAGAGAGCTTGCCCGGCAGAGGGAAGCGGAAAAAGCCCGGCAGGAAATCTCTCTAAAGGAAATAGCTTTAGAGCTGGGCAATAAGCCCGCTTATGAGGCTGAGCTCGCCAGGGCACAGGATGAGGTGGCTGAGATAGAAAAACAGATCAAAGAAAAAGAAAGCGCTATAAGCGACCTCAAACAAAAGCGGGATGCCCTGGAAAAGAAGCAGGTGCAACTGGAGCAACTCTCAGTAATCATGGCGGACCGGGAAAACCAGCTGAAGCGCCTTAAAGCACAGATGGAACAGCACCGTGTCCGGATAAAATCATATGAACTGCTCATCACGCAACGTGTTGAAATTGAAGACGGCTATGCCAGGTTTGCTGAAGCCAGAGCGCTCTGCGAAGATTTCAATAAGAAGCTCTCTGCCCTCCACCACCTCAACGAACAGAAGAGTGCGCTTACGCAGAGCATAGAACAGGAGAAAGCCAAGCTTGAGCGCACTTTAGCCCTCACCCTGCAAAGGCTGACTGACCTGCGAGGGGAGGCAGATAAGCTCAGCGACCTTAAGGCGAAAGCCGCCCAATTGCAGACCGTACTGCAGAAGCTCGCCGAGCAGGAACAGGCGGTCAACCTTAAGAAGCGGGCAGTTCAAGAAGAACAGGTAGCAATCGCCAATCTTGAGGTAACCGCGCTCCGGCTGGAGCAGGAAATCAGAGAGACTCATGAAAAACTGCACCTCCTCGCCACGCAGAAGGAAGCTAAATGTCCTCTGTGCGAATCAGACCTGGGCGCTGATGGCATCAGGCGTGTTAGAAATAAATACGTGGCAGAACAGCAGTCTAAAGAAGCCTTACTGCAATCAACGCGGGAACAGATAGAAGAGAGGGGAAAAACGCTTAAAACCTTACAGGAGGAAGTGGCTCAACTGGAAGCCGAGCTAGCTCAGAAAAAATCAACCGTGGAAAAGGGGCTGGCGATAGTTGAAAGGAGCAAAGAAGAGGCAGAGAAAGCACAGCAGGAAATTGCCGATGAAGAAGCCACGCTCAAAGCAATTGAGCGTCAGTTGACCGGTAAAGAATATGCCGTCAATGAACAAAATAAACTGAAAGAGGTCATGAGTGACATTGCCCGTCTTGACTATGACCCGGCAAAGCACGACCAGCTAAGGAAGCGGGTTACGGACCTGCAAGCGTTTGAGGAGCGCCGGCGTGAGCTTGAAAAGGCGGAGGCTCTCATCAGCCAGGAAAAGGAATCACTGGAGAGGGCAGAGGCATTGCTGCAGGAGCTCAGCAAGAGCCTGGAAAATGAAAATCGCCAGAAACAGGAGCTGGCAAAGGAACTGGTGGCATTACCTCCGTTACTCCAGGAAATTGCCGCGGCTGAAGCAGAACAGCAGGCACTGGCATCACGGCAGAAACAAGCCCAGGAAGCTCTCTGGAACGCCAGAGCCAACCTCCAACGCTGTGCCAGCCTGGAGGCTAAGAAGCAGGAAAAAGAAACGCTTTTAACCCAAGCGGCGAACGAAGAGGGCATTTATAAAGAACTGGCTGAGGCTTTCGGTAAAAAGGGCATCCAGGCTCTGCTCATTGACATGGCGCTTCCTGAGATTGAGACGGAAGCCAATCGCCTGCTCAGCCGCATGACGGACAATCGCATGCATGTGAATTTTGAGACCCAGCGCATCACCAAGAAAGGTGATGCCATTGAAACCCTTGACATCAACATCAGCGATGAGCTGGGGACAAGGAACTATGAGATGTTCAGCGGCGGAGAAGCCTTCCGCATCAACTTCGCCATCCGCATTGCATTATCCCGGCTCCTCGCCCGCCGCTCCGGCGCACCACTCCCTACCCTTATCATTGACGAAGGTTTCGGCACGCAGGACGCCACTGGCATTGAAAAGCTGAAAGAAGCCATCACCTCAATCCAGGACGACTTTGAGAAAATAATCGTCATCACCCATATTGAGGAACTGCGGGATGCCTTCCCCACCCGCATTGACGTGGTGAAGAAAGCAGACGGTTCCACGTTTATGGTGAGCTAGATTCCCTTTTTCTGACGGGCTTCAGCAACAGCATCAACAATACCGTAACGGAAGTAAGGACTGCCCAGGTCAAGAAAGCCGGATAGTAGCTCTTTGTTATGTCAAAGATATAACCGGTGATGATGGGACTGGCCGCTTCACCGAAGCCGGAAGCGAGCATGAATACCCCCAAAATGACGCCGTGGGAACGCAAGCCAAACTGCTCGGCGACGAAGGGTGAAAATAGCGCCGCGTTCCCCCCATAGCTGAACCCAAACACGGCGCCAAAAACGTAAAGCATCCACTGGTCTTTTGCCCCCAGCAACCAGAACAGAGACCCGGTCATCAGGACAAAACAAGCAATAATGGTTTTCCGGTATCCGAACCTGTCACCGATGCCGCCCAGCACAATTCTGCCGCCGGTACTGAAAGCTCCGATAAACGAAAGAATCAAAGCCGCGCCTGTGGTGGAGAGCCCCAGCCCTATTCCATGCAGAACAATGTGCGCCACCACCGCCCCAATACTTAAACAGTAAAGAAACCAGGTGGCGCACAGCACCCAGAACTGGCTGGTATGGATAGCCTCCCAGAAAGTAAAGCCGGTGGGCAAAGAGAATTCTATGGCATCTGAAGCAGGTTCACCATAAGGTTTAAGTCCCATCTGCACCGGATTATGTCTGAATAGCTGTGCCACTGAGGTAACCAAAACCAGAGCAATTATACCGACAATAATATAACTGGTCCGCCAGCCGAAGATGGGAATCAGCCAGGTGACTGCCGGCGGGATAGCCAGGGTACCCGCACCAAGCCCGGCAATCGCGGCGCCGGTCATCATTCCCCGCCGTTTCACAAACCACCTGGCGATGGTGGAAGTCACCGGAACATAAGTACCGCTCACTCCCACCCCAATAAACGCCCCGTAAAAAAGATACCACTGCCACAGGGTGCTCACTCTGGAAAGAAGGAGAAAACCGGCACCAAGGAAGACGCCGCAAACGGTAATGACCACCCTAGGACCATAGCGGTCAGTGAGCCTGCCGGTGACTGTGCTCATCAATCCGATGAACACGCTCGCCAGCGCAAGGGCACCAGAGGTCCCCGCCCGCGTCCAGCCAAACTCCTCCAGCAGGTACTTGAAAAATACGCCAAAGGTGTAAAGCGTGCCCCACATCGTCCCCATGACCAGGAACGAAGCGGCTACGATAACGTAACCATAGAAAAACCCGCGTTTTTCCAAAATTATTTCACTTCTGCCAAGTCAGCTCTTTCACTGGCTTTAGAAACGGAGTCAACACCAGTCCAAAGACAGCTAAAACGATAAGTATGATAAACGCAAGCCGGTAACTTTCTGTGATATCAAAGATATATCCTGCCAGGAGCGGTCCGCATGAGCCACCGATGGTGCCGCTAAAAACAACAATGCCAAAAAGGACGCCATGAGAACGTATACCCAGCAGTTCAGCCACAATCGGCGAGATGACGGTGAAAAAACCCCCGTGCGCGATGCCGTAAACCAGAGCAAAAAGATAGAGCATCCAGGCGTTTTTCGCCACCTGCAGCCACAGCAGGCTGACTATCAGCAGAATAAAACAAATGAACGTCGTTCTAACACTACCAATCCTGTCAATGGCAAAGCCGGTCATAAACCGCCCCACCATACTGACGCCCCCGATTGATGCCAGAACTCCGGCGGCTTCTGTTGGCGGGATGCCTAAATCAGTAGCATGGTTCACGATGTGCACCATCACGGTGAGCGCGCAGAACACGATGATAAAATTCGCCAGGCAAAGCAGCCATAGCTGTCGGGTGGCACTTGCCTCGCGCAGAGAAAGCCCTCTATTTGCAAGCGCTGACACCTGTGAAACGCCGAGCTCATCTCCATCAGGTGAGAGTCCCATCTGAGCCGGGTCGCGCCGCAGAAGCTGAGCCAGCAGAACGAGAAGTATCAGCAATGCTATGCCCATAATGACATAGGTATTGCGCCAGCCGTACGCCGTAATGAAGACGCTGGCAAGCAGAGGCAGTGCCAGTTGCCCGGCGCCGGTGCCCACTTTGACAATGCCGGTCATAAACCCCCTCCGCCTCACAAACCAGCGCGCAACCGTAGACAGTACCACCACATCAATGGAGCTGAACCCCAAGCCAATAATAACGCCGTAAAAGAGATAAATCTGCCAGACGGCGCCCACATGTGACATCAGATAGTAACCTGAACCAAGCAGAACGCCGGTCACCGTCATGATGCGGCGAGGACCAACTTTATCATTCAGCCTGCCGACGAGAATACCCATTAAACCCGTGAGAAACATGGCTAACGATGACGCTCCGGAAACGAGCGCCCTTGACCAGCCAAACTCGTTTGCCAGCGGCTTGAAAAAGACGCCGTACGATATCCACATGCCGATGCCAAGCCCCTGGATGACAAAGCCGGTCGCCGCAATAAGATAGCCGTAAAAAAATTTAGGTTTTTTGCCGGGGCTCATGTGCCAGGCTCATTGCCTCCTGTTTTCACCGGTTTTAAGAACAACATCAAGACCAGCCCAATGGCACTGGTGATGGCAAAAATAAGAAAGGACGGATTGTAGCTCTGTGTCAGGTCAAAGAGATAACCAGCAATCAGCGGACCCAGCGCCATGCCCCCGGTGCCGCCAAACATGATAACCGTCCCGAAGACGACCCCGTGTGCTTTCAGCCCGAAGTGCTCCGCCACCATCGGCGAGGGCAGGACCGAAAGACCGCCATAGGCAAATCCAAAGACAAGGGCAAAAAGGTAAAACAGCCATAGCTCCCGCGCCAAAAGGAGCCAACCAAGAGATAGTCCTCCCAGTCCCAGGCAGATGACCCAGGAGCTCTTGTTGCCGATTTTATCAGCGGCGGTGCCGGTGATTATCCGGCTAAACATGCTGACGGCACCGATGATGGTGATAATGAGCGCCGCCGCGGCGGCAGAGACGCCCAGCCCGCGCGCATGAGTAACAATATGCACCACGATGGTGCCTTCGCCCATAGTGAAACCGAGCAGTGATAAGACGATGACCCAGAATTGCCACGTCCTGAGCGCCTGCATGAGGTTAAGCCCTCCAGCGCTGAGACCGGTTGATAAATGCCTCTCATTTCCGCCATAAGGCAAAAGACCCATCTGCTGGGGGTCACGCCTGAGAACCTGTGCCGCCAGCACCATGACGATGAGAGAAGTTATGCCAACTATGCGATAGGAGGTGCGCCAGCCGTAGTCCTCAATCAGCCAGTTAGCCAATGGGGGAGAAATAAGCATCCCCACACCGATTCCTGCCACCACCATCCCGGTCATCATCCCTCGTCTCTTGGTGAACCACCGGGCGACTGTGGACTGAAGCGGGGTAACCGCGGAACCCATGCCCATCGCTACCACCACCCCATAGAACAAATAAAGTTGCCAGAAAGCCTGTGTCACTGACACCAGGATATAGCCCAGCCCCAGGAAAATACCGCAAATAGTGACCACTACGCGCGGACCGAAGCGGTCAGTTAACCTGCCGGCAACAACATTAAAGACGCCTGTTAGAACGAAGGAAAGCGAAAATGCACCGGAGGTCATGGCTCTCGTCCAGCCGAACTCCTCCAGCAACGGGGTAAAAAAGATGCCGAAGCTGTAGTATGCTCCCCACATCACCAGCATGCATAGAAAAGCCGCTATTGAGACGATATAGCCATAAAAAAACGGGAGCCGCCTACTTTTAGCCCCGGGCAAACCATCCCTCCAGATAAATTGCAGAAAATGACTTGATACCTTAAGTATAGCACTAACCGGTGAGGACTGCCTCCTTAGCCAGTACGCGGCGCAGGTAATTGCCAGTAGCTGATGACTCCACACGGGCGATTTCTTCCGGTGTGCCCGTGGCGACGATATAGCCTCCTTTATCGCCCGCGCCCGGACCGAGGTCAATGACGTAGTCCGCGTTTTTGATGACATCCAGGTGATGCTCAATCACCACCACCGTGTTGCCGGCGTCGACCAGGCGTTGTAACACCCGGAGGAGCGCCGCCACATCTTCAAAAGAAAGACCGGTCGTAGGCTCATCAAGGATGTATAGCGTGCGCCCGGTAGAGCGTTTTGAAAGCTCTGTCGCCAGCTTGACACGCTGGGCTTCACCCCCAGAAAGAGTCGGCGCGGGCTGACCAAGCCGGATATAGCCCAGCCCCACATCATGCAGAGTTGACAGCTTGTTCTTCACCTTGGGGAAATGCTCAAAAAAGGCAAGCGCCTGCTCCACCGTCATGTCCAGCACTTCAGCAATGTTTTTGTCTTTGAACCTGATTTCCAGCGCCTCGCGATTGTAGCGGGCTCCCTTGCACACCTCGCAGGGAACGGTCACATCAGGCAGGAACTGCATCTCAATCTGGATGTAGCCTTCCCCGCGGCAGGCTTCACAGCGTCCGCCCTTGACATTGAAAGAGAACCGCCCCGGTCCATAACCCCTCATCCTCGCCTCAGGCACGGTGGCAAAGAGTTCGCGTATGGGGGTGAAGGTGCCGGTATAGGTGGCGGGATTACTGCGCGGCGTCCTGCCGATGGGCGATTGGTCAATATTGATGACCTTATCTATATGCTCAATGCCCAGAATCGCATCGCATTCGCCGGCTCTATCCCGGGACCCGTAGAGTATCCGTGCCAGCCGGTGATAGAGGATTTCATCAATGAGTGAGCTTTTGCCGCTCCCGGAAACCCCGGTGACGCAGACAAACTTGCCCAGCGGAATGTGTACGTCAATATCCTTCAGGTTATTCTGCCGCGCACCCTGGATGACGATCTCCTTTCCGTTCCCGGCGCGGCGTCTGGCGGGCAAAGGAATCTGCCGCCTGCCGCTCAGGTATTGCCCCGTGATTGATTCGGCGCTTGCCATCACCTCATCAAGCGTCCCGGCAACCACCACCCGCCCCCCGTGCTCC
>DAOTYE010000079.1:0-6332 GCA_034434915.1 Dehalococcoidales bacterium | reverse complement strand
GATGCTTCCACTATATAATTTGCCGAAACAGGCTAAAATTGGACATCTTGAAACAGACTTTTTTGCTCTCGTTGCCTGAACCTTTGAAGATACTTATAGTCTTTCCAGTCCAAAGCCTCACCTTGCCGTATCTTTTCCGCTATGGTGATAAGCCTGTCAGGACTGGTCAACAGGAATAACCTTGCGTCTAACCATGCGTCAAGGTCTAGTGTCCTGTCATCGGCTATCAGCTCTCCAAGCTCGGTCAGATTGCCTTCACTGTCCGTGATGGGCTTGCTCAGGCTTTCTATCCTGACCAGCTTTGGGCAGTCGGCGTATAACCAGTCATGTTTGCACTTCCGCTTCTGTGCCTTGCTACAGTGTCCGCAGTCCAAGCCGTTAGTGTGCCTGTAGTGCTCTCGCCAGTATTGCGCTCTGGTGAAGCTGGCGATGCGATACATCCACGACTGATTATCAGGCTTGTGTCCGTTGCTTCTGCCCGCATCGGCAAGGTTAGAGATGATGCTGTGGAGCAAGTCCTCGCTGTCCTGTGTCGGCACGCTTCTGGCAAAGGGCAGGGCTACCTTATAATAGGTAAGCCACTGTCCGGTAAGGGAGTGATAGCCGTTGCCGGTGCCGTTGCCTTGCTTTCGCTTGCGCCGTGAGCTAGACTTGAAACTGCGCAGGGCTTGTGTCCTTTTGGTTTGGCAGAGTGCTAACTTACCGCACCACGGGCACACGCCTTGCGCTGTGTTTAGTGTCCAGACCCTGTGGCAGTGACTACAGAAGCCTTGCGGTCGCTGTCCGTCTGGTGGTGATGTTACTGCTGTTACCATCGCTTGACCCCCTTTGAGCATATTTGCCCATGAGGACAAGCGTTCAGGTCGGCTTGCCGTATTCAGTTTTTAAGGTGCTGTTTTGTGCTTACAGCTTCATGATTGCACAATAAGTGCAATTGGTCAGCCTGATAAACTAGCTGGTATGTCGGTAATCCCTCGCCCCCGGCAGGGAAAAAGAGAAAGCTAAAAATGTGGTATGAAGCGAGGATAAATAGGGTCTAAGCCGGAGACGAGATGGATTGAGACTGCGAAGAACCTGCTAAGCGCGGCTGTCAGAGGGGTAAATACACTTTTGTGCGCTCTCAACTACGATGCCTATTCCCAGAAATTGCTGCGGGATTCCCAGGATGAAGGTCTTTATTTGCCCTGAAACTCTCCAGCTAGTGCCACAATGGCAATTTCTGTTTCTTGCTGCCTCTGTTGCCCATTGAAGGCTCATAGAGCAGTGGCGTGGCGATAGAGGTATAGCTGTTGTTTATCTCAAACAGTCTGATGGCGCACCGATTGCCAGCTGTAGTCGTAACTGCTGGTGGATTGAGATTCCTCGGTGCCTTTGAAGGTAGCAGGCGAGCAATGGCGTGGGTGAATGGTAGGAGCGGCGTCCGCTGACCTTATGGTTGCTTCTCCTCTGCCGGTCAGGACTTACCTGCTGTGGACTGTGTCTGCCTGCTCCCTTCTTCTACCTTAGCAAGCACAGAATCATCTTTGTTTTTGGCGCTGGACTGTATAGAAGCCAAAGTATTTGCCATCGACAACAACATCTGGTTCCATAAAGCGCCGGGGCATTGATTGCAGAAAAACCAGGGGTAGCGGTTGATAAAATCGGTGGCATGCTGCATCTTCTCTTCCCAGGCCCTCTTTTCTTCAAGCCACTGCTTGCTCTGCTGCTCCAATGACTTGTGCCTGGTCTCAGCAAAAATCAGGTCCATCCTCACCTGACGCAGTCGCTCTTGCTCCTCATTTACTTGGGAGCGTACTGTACTCAGATTTTTCTCATTCTGGGCCCGAGTTAATTCAAACCTTTGTTTTTCAAACCGGTACCATTCGTCAATTTCCGCCTTCAGACGAACCTTCTCTTCTTCTAACGGTTTCATGATTTCTTGCCTTCTCTTCTTGACCTGCTCATCCAAGTCATGAAGCTGCCGCTGGTAGCTTGCGATATCTGTTCGGAGACTACCTCGCTGGCGAACCAGTTCTTCCACCCTGGCATTAATTCTAGCCTCCTCGTTCTCAAGATGAGATATGACGAAAGAGGCGAAGGAGTGCTCTCCGAGATGTTGTTTTAGTCGAACATATAGCGGCGCAGGCAACCGGAAGGACACCGTAGGATGAGTTTGGTCATATTTCTGCTGGGAAGGCAATCTTTTCTTGCCTTTACTCATTTCTACCTCCACAACAACTACTTATCGGTATGGATTTGAGGAATTCAGCCAACTGAAGCATAAGCACTTGAATATCAAGCTGTTCTAACGAGTTAGATGGTGATGATGATGATAGCGCACCATATCTGATATCTCTTCATTAAATATCGGCTTTACGATTTCCTGCCCGATGTGCACATGGGACATGATGTGATGGTACTCCTCCGCCGTCAACCGGCCGGGCTTGTTCTGCACCGCCTTATCCACTGCTATCTTGCCGATGTCATGAAGCACAGCGGCGCACTTCAGCTGTTCCAGGAATTCTTCCTTCAGACCCATCATTTTGCCAATGGCGTAAGCAAGCTCAGCAACACGGTGAGAATGCCCTGCCGTGTATTTATCCTGGGCTTCAAGAGCATACGTTAATGACTCAACGACGCTGAACTGCGGGACGAACTTCAGCCTCCCATGCTGAGCCTGACGGCGGAGCTCTTCCATATCTTCAGATGGGATAACCACGATGAAGGGCCGGGGCTGGGACGCTTTGTTGAGTTCCGCGGTGGGAATAGTGATGATGCCGCCATCATCAGTGAATAAAGCCTGCAGTGCCCCGGAAAATGATTCTGGGATGGCTCTATCACCCTTCAGGATGAACTCAGTTTCCACAGTCCCGCTTACCATTTTGCGCTTTCCTCCCCACTTCCTGAGTTTTTCTCTGGAACTATCCGGATATTTACCTACGTTCTCTATTGACAGGGTAACAGCCAGCCCGTAAAAAAGGCATAAACGTGGACACCCAGTAACTAAATTTTTTCTAAAATTGCCAGCAGGCATCAGTCCTGAATGAAAACAGTGGTGACAAATTAAATCAGCTCTGCCAGTAATACCCTGTGCCTAAATAAACAAGTTTCACAGTCCGCTACGTCTTCAGAGGTATCAACTTCATGCTCAAAAGGTATTGACTAAGTGATTTTGAAGACGTATCATAATGCCATAAAGCACAATTATGGCTAAGATGCGTAAAGATGAGAGATGAGCCCAAGCAGGAAGCTCCACAGGCAGAAGGGGAAAAGCATACCCGTCATCAGGGTGTCTCCGCTGCTGAGCGTGCACGCCTGATGGATTCCCTTAAAGAAGCCAGAGCAGAGCGGAACCACATTACCAGATTATATGACCGGCTCAAGGCATCTTACTCCCGCGCAGACAAGAAGTGTAGAAGCACCATCGCTGAATACCAGCGCACAGAAAAAGCCCTGCGGCAAAGTGAAGCACGTCTTCATGACCTCTTTGAAAATGCCCCGGTGGCATACTACTCAGTAGGCATCAACCGTCATCTTCTGGACTGCAACCGCACCGTCTGTGCCTGGCTGGGTTACACCAGAGAGGAACTCATCGGCAAAGATATCAGAGAGCTATTCGCTGAGGAATCAAAGCCTAAATCTGACCTTCTGTTTCAAAAATTCCGCCGCGGGGAACCAATTGAAAATGAGGAGATGGTCTATCTGAAGAAGGACGGCAGTAAAGCCATCGGTCTGGTTTCTGCCACTGCTATAAGAGATAAGCGCGGCAAAATCACCGCCAGCCGCTCCATAGTAAGAGACATCACCGAGCTTAAACAGGCTCAACAAAGAATCGCCCATATCAATAATATCCTGAGGACCATCCGCAATGTGAACCAGCTCATCGTCAGAGAAAAAGACCGGGATACACTGCTGAAGAAGACCTGCCAGGCACTGATAGAGACGCGCGGTTTCCGCGGCGCCTGGATTGCCCTCTTTGATAAATCAGGAAAGCTGGTCACCGCCGCTGAAGCCGGCATTGGCAAATCCTTTCTGCCGATGCTGGCGCAAATAAGGAAAGGCAAAAGTCCGCCGTGCATCAGGAAGGCTCTGCAGGCTCCTGAGCCCGTACCGGTAGCCATGGATACCGCCGACTGCGGTGATTGCCTGCTCCTGGAAAGCGGCTACGGTCCTACCGTGCTCTGCGCCAGGCTTCAGCATCAGGATGCTGTTTACGGCGTGCTTACCGCTTCCCTCCCCCCGGATATCCCCATCATTGATGAAGAACTTTCTCTTTTCAGGGAAGTCGCCGGGGACATCGCGTTTGCTCTGCATGACATAGAGCTTGAGGAAAAGAGGAGACAGGCAGAAGAAGCCCTGCGCCAGTCAGAGGAGTTCAGTACCACCCTGCTCGCCAGCACACCTTATCCCATCTTTGTCGCTGAAGCGGACACCTCCGTGCGCTACGTCAACCCGGCAATGGAGAAACTGACCGGCTTTACCCTCGCGGAACTGAAAGGAGTGAAAGCGCCCTATCCATGGTGGACAGAGGAAACGCTGACTAAAATTAAATGTGATTTTGAAGAGGCTTTCCACCATGGAGCGCAAGAACGAGAGGAGCTGTTCCAGAATAAAAACGGCGAGCGGTTCTGGGTGCAGATTACCGCCACGCCGGTCTATCACAATGGCGAATATAAGTACTACATCGCCAACTGGGCTGACATCACCAGACGCAAGAAGGCGGAAGAGGAAATGCAGAAAGCCCATGCGGAACTCTCCGCAATTTATAGCAGTGCCCCGATTGCCATGATGCTCGTTGACCGGGACAGGCGGGTGCAGAAAGTGAACGGGGCGGCGATGGTGTTCGCCAGGCGCACTGCTGAAGAAATGGCCGGTCTTCGCGCCGGGGAAGCCTTACGCTGTCTTCATTCACTAGATGACCCTAAGGGTTGCGGATTCGGTCCTTATTGTGAAGTCTGTGCGGTCCGCCGCGCCGTGCAGACCTCGCTTGACACTGGTAAAGCATGCTATAACGTTGAAGCCATGCTCCCTATCGTGAAAGAAAACGCGGTAGAGGATGTCTGGCTTTTGGTGTCTACCACCCCGGTGAAGTTTGGGGACTCAGAATGGGTACTGGTATGCGCACAGGACATTACCGAACGCAAGAAAATGGAGAACGCGCTCCTGGAGGAAAGAAACAAAGCCAACGAATACCTACAAATCGCCGGTGTCATGATGCTTGGCCTTGATGCTGAAGGCAAAATCACACTCGTCAATAAAAGGGCGTGCGAGATACTGGGCTGTGAAGAAAAGGCAATCATCGGTAAAGACTGGTTTGAGACCTTCATCCCACCGCGTATGAGAAAGCAGGTGAAAGACATTTTTAGCCAGCTGATGGCGGGCAGAGTCAAGCCATCTGAATATTTTGAAAATCCTGTGCTCACCACAGCCGGCGAGGAGCGGGACATCGCCTGGCACAACATCGTGGTGAAGGATGCGGAGGGACGCGTAACTGGCACTTTAAGCTCAGGTGAAGATATCACCGAACGCAAGAAGATAGAAGAAGCCCTGCGCCAGTCAGAAATAAAGTTTTCTGCCGCCTTCCGCTCAAATCCCGTGGCAATGCGCATTCTAGAACTGGAGACCGGGCGCATGGTGGATGTCAATGATAATTTTCTCACGCTCACCGGATACTCGCGTGAAGAAGTTATCGGGCACAGCGCTCTTGAGCTCGGCATCTTAAGAGACGAAAAGGAGCGGGAGGCAAGGCTCAAGCTGATTCGTGAAAAAGGCTCATTTGCTGATATTGAAGTACAGGTATTCACCAAATCAGGAGATAGACGGACCTGCCTGATGTCAAGCGAGCTTATTGAACTGCAAGGCAAATTATATACGGTCAATACCCTCAGAGATGTTACGGAACACCTTGCAACGGAGAGGGCACTACGCCAGTCTGAAGAGAAGTACCGCAGTCTGGTGGACAACATCAAGCTGGGCATCTACCGGGCAACTGCCGACCCTCAGGGCAGATTCCTGGAAGTCAACCCGGCAATGTCCGAGATACTGGGTTACTCTAAAGAAGAACTGCTCAATATGAACATCACCAGCCTCTATGACCGCCCGGAAGAGCGCCAGCAATTGCTTGAGCAGGCGATGAACCAGGACATGATGATTAATAGAAGGATATTGCGCCGCAAAGACGGCACAAAGATTATGACTCTGGCTAAGATAGCAGTGGTAAGGGACAGCCAGGGCAAAGTCCTTTACCTTGACGGCATCATGGAAGACGTCACGGAGGCAGAAAAAGCGGAGCTCAGGGAAAGAGAGCTTCAGGTGCTCAAAGAGGTAGACCGCCTGCGCTCAGAGCTCATGTC
>DAOTYE010000078.1:0-16423 GCA_034434915.1 Dehalococcoidales bacterium | reverse complement strand
GCGGTGTAGCCTCCGTAATACAGCTCCCGCAGAATGACATCATAGAATCTCTTCTCACGCGAATTGTCCACCCGGTTGAACCTGCGCTCAAGGGCGTCCTTCTTGTGCGGGGAAGCCATCAGGGGGTAGAAGGTCGCCTGGTCTATGCCCAGTTGCTTAAATTGCCTGACGTCAGTCTCAAATTGTTCCAGCGTCTGCTCAGGGAAATTGAAAACAAAGTCAATATTGAGGGTGTCAAACTGCCCCTGTGCTAAGAGTACCCTCTCTTTTATCTCTTCGCCCGTGAGGTACGGTCTGCCGATTGCCTTCAATACGTCATCATTGAAGCTCTGCACCCCGATGGACAGCCGGTTGACGCCTGCCCTTTTAAGCTCAGCCACCACCTCCTTCGTGATTTCGCGCGGCGTTGTTTCAAGTGAAATCCGCCGGACTTCAAAGCTCTGCCTGAGAAGCTCAATAAACGCAAGAAGCTCATCCATGAGGACGGTGGGCGTCCCCCCGCCGAAGTAGAACTCAGAGAACCGGAAACCCTTCTGGATATAGAGGTCCAGCTCTTCCCGCAAGTTTTTGAAGTAGCGGCGCGCTGGCTCTTCTTTGAACAGGTAGCGGTTAAAACAGCAGAAAGGACAGAGCGTTTTACAGAATGGGATGTGAATATAGAGAGACACCGCCCCCCTTGACCCCTCAATCACTGATCCGTCAACAGTGGGGCTGAGCTTGAGAAATTTTTTGCCTTCGTTGCGGGTGACCAGCCCGGCGAGCTCTGAAATCATGAGAACCGTCTACCTCTTCCGCTTCCACACTGTCCCCTGCGGAGTATCTTCAAGAAGAATGCCCGCTTCTTCAAGTTTTTTCCTTACTGTGTCAGCCTGCTGAAACTGCCTGGCTTTTCTGAGTTCACCACGGAGGGTAATCAGGTTTTCAATCAGTTTTTCCGCACCGGCATTCCCGTCAAAAATAGCCGGGCGGTTCAACTCTTTATAAACTGAGGCGCTGACCTCAGCTAAAAGCCTGGCGTCAAGCGGACCGGTTTCAGGCGCCTTGAACGTCAGCCCCAGCACATCAGCGAGTTCTTTGAACGTCTTCCGCGCCTCAGCGGTGCTATAACCTTCGCTCTCCAGTCGGTTTATATCACGTGCCAGGTCAAACACCGCCGCAAGGGCTTTGGGGGTATTGAAATCATCGTCCATCGCCTCAATGAAGCGGTTGCGGTAATCTTCTGCACTCGTCTGTGCCAGCTTCGTGCCTGTGGCGGGACTGTGCGCCGCCTGGCGCAGGGTATCCGCCGCCCTCTCCGCCGCCTCCAGCGCCGCCTCGGTATAGGTCAGCGGACCGCGGTAGTGCGCGCTGAACACAAAAAGCCTGACGGCGTCCGCGCTGTATTTGCCCAGGACTTGCTTGATGGTGACCAGATTGCCCAGGGACTTGCTCATCTTTTCTGCGCCAACCTGGATGAAGCCGTTGTGCAGCCAGTACTTGACGAACGGCTTCTTGCCGGTGAAGCTCTCTGACTGCGCTATCTCGTTCTCATGGTGCGGGAAGATGAGGTCCTGCCCGCCGCCATGAATATCAATCATCTCGCCGAGGTATCTCATGGACATGGCACTGCACTCAATATGCCACCCCGGTCTGCCCGGTCCCCAGGGGCTGTCCCATGATGGCTCGCCGGGCTTGGACGCCTTCCACAGCACGAAGTCCATGGGGTCTTCCTTTTCCTCTCCCGGCTCAATGCGCGCCCCCGCCTTCATCTGCTCCAGACTGCGGTGGGAGAGCTTGCCGTAGTCCGCCAGCTTCCGCACGCGGAAATAGACGCTTCCCTTCGCCTCATAGGCATATCCCTTCTCTACTAACCCTTTCACAATTTCCAGGATTTTGGGTATTTCTCCTGTCGCCCGCGGGTTTTCATCAGCCGGTATTACGTTCAAACTGCGCATGTCCTCAAAAAAGCTCCGGCTGTATTTCTCCGCCAGCTCCTGAGTTGAGATGCCCCGCTGGTTTGCCCGGTTGATAATCTTATCGTCAATATCGGTCACGTTCTGGACATGCTTCACGCTATAGCCGCGGAACTTCAGATAGCGTTTGATGACGTCAAAGGTGATATAGCTCCGTGCGTGCCCCAAATGTGAATCATCGTACGGTGTCACTCCGCAGACGTACATCTTGACCCGCTTATCTTCCAGCGGTATGAACTCTTCCTTCTGACCTGACAGTGTGTTAAAGACCTTCATTCTGCCTCCACAAGTGCTACAGCATATGCCGCGATGCCCTCACCCCTCCCCACAAATCCCATCTTCTCCGAGGTGCAGGCTTTGATGCTTACCTGGCTCGCGTCAATGCCCAGCGCCCGGCTGAGCTTATCCTGCATTTGCCCGATGTACCCCTGTAAATGCGGTTCTTCCGCCACCACCGTGGCGTCAATATTGCTCACCTTCCAGCCTTTTCTGGCAAGCTCTGCCTTCGCCTTCCGGAGCAAAACGAGGCTGGAAATATCTTTATACGCCGGGTCCCCGGGTGGAAAGTGCTTGCCGATATCCCCCAGTCCCCCTGCCCCAAACAGGGCGTCTATGATGGCATGGGCCAGGACATCAGCATCGCTCCAGCCCTTCAATCCCTTCCTAAAGGGGATGGGGACGCCCCCCAGCACCAGCTTCCTCCCTGTGACCAGGGCATGAACGTCATAGCCCATGCCCACCCGGAATTTAGCGCTCATACTTTTTCAAAAGGGCTTCCGCCAGGATAAGGTCATCCGGCGTGGTTATCTTGATATTGTCATAGGAGCCCATATAGAGCTTCACCTTGTAGCCTGCCTGCTCCACCAGAGAGGCATCGTCAGTAACGTCCTGCTTTGCCTTCTGGTATGCCCTGGTGATGATGTCAATGCGGAAGACCTGCGGCGTCTGTACTGCCCACAGATTTTTGCGTGGCGGCGTCTCGCGCACGGTTAAGCGTTCGTCCGCCCTCTTGATGGTGTCAGTCACCGGCACCGCCGCCACCGCCGCGCCTGTCTCTTTCGCCGCCGCCAGCCCGCGCTCAATCAGGTCAATTGTCACGAAAGGACGCGCGCCGTCATGGATGATGACCCAGTGACACTTCTCCAGCATTGCCAGCCCTTCTTTAACGGAGTCCTGACGCCGTTCCCCACCGGCGCACACGTGGGTTACTTTTGACCACTCCGCGGCAGGCACCAGCTGGCGGCACTGCTCCACCTTCTCCCCGCTCACCACGACCACAATCTGGCCAATGAGCGGACACTTCTGGAAAGGCGATGTTGCCCTGACCACGATGGGCTGACCGCCGAGCCGGGTGAAGAGCTTGTCCACGCCGTTCATCCGCTGGCTGGAGCCCCCCGCCGCAATCACCACTCCCACTTTTTCTTTTTTCTCTGCCATAGGATTTCTGAAACAATTCCCAGTTTACCATATTAGCATCAGGTTTGAAATAATGATACAATACCTGTCAGGAGCACAGATGACCACGGACAAATACGCCGGCAAGCGCTTTGACATCCACAAAGAAAAGGATATTGACACCGCCGTGCTGGAGACCATCTCTTTTGAGTACCCCGGCACGGGGACGGAGGTGGTCTATGAGACGGATGAGTTCACCTTCGTCTGCCCGTGGACCGGACTGCCGGACTTCGCCCGCCTGACCATCCGCTACATCCCAAGCAAACTGCTCGTTGAGCTGAAGTCGCTGAAATACTATCTCACTTCCTATCGCAACGTAGGCATCCTCCAGGAACACGCCATCAACCGCATCCTTAACGACCTCGTCAGGTTATTGAAACCGGTCTCCATGACCATTGAAGCAGAATATAAAGAGCGCGGCGGCATCAGGACAAAAGCCGCCGTCAGCTACAGAGAGCACCAGTAAGGAGGTCTCCATGAAGGTCAGCCACTATCAAGATGCCAAGCCCATTGAAGAGGTCCCCGGGGCAGTCATGCGCCGAGTTATCTGCCAGGAGCAGGGCGCCCCCAATTTCTGCATGCGCGTCTTTGAAGTCGCCCCCGGGATGAAAACGCCCACCCACTTCCACCCCTGGGAGCATGAGGTCTTTATCCTCTCCGGGGAAGGTAAAGTCATCGGCGTAGAGGGTGAAAAGAAGCTGGGCAAAGACACCGTGCTGTTCATTGCGCCAAACGAAAAACACTGTCTCGTGAATACCGGGAAAAAGCCACTGCGCTTCATCTGCGTCATCCCCAATTTGCCTGAGGGTGCAGAGACAAAGGTTACCGCCTGCACTTTCACCAATACGGGGAAATAGCAGTCTAATCTCCCGCCGGCTGGGTTTTTGGCTTCCCTCTCACCAGACCTGCCCTTACCGCTTCCGCCAGCGTGCCCACCGGGATAAGCTCAATATCTCTGGACGGACTTATTTTGCCCGACCTCGGCACGAGGCATCGTTTGAAGCCCAGCCGCGCCACCTCAGCCACACGCCGGTCAAGCTGGGACACTGCCCTGATTTCCCCGCTCAGCCCCACCTCCCCCACCACTGCCAGCCCCGGGTCAACCCCGGCATCGCGGAAACTGGAGGCAATGGCGAGGGCAATGCCCAGGTCCGCCGCCGGCTCGCCGATTTTCAGCCCGCCGATGACGTTCACCATGATGTCCTGATTGCCCAGCCGGAAGCCGAGCCTTTTCATCAGCACCGCCGTGATGAGTAGCAAACGATTAAAATCAACGCCATTGGCGGTGCGGCGGGGCATGCCGAAAGCGGTGGTGGAAGTCAGCGCCTGTATCTCCACGAGGAGGGGGCGGCTCCCTTCCAGCGTGGGCACCACCGCTGAGCCGATGGCTTCCTCCAGCCGCTGGGAAAGAAACGCTTTTGACGGGTTGTCCACCTCCACCAGCCCCTCTTCCTTCATCTCAAAGACACCCACTTCGTTCGTTGAGCCGAAGCGGTTCTTCACTGACCTCAGCAGGCGGTAGGCGCTGAAAGCCTCCCCTTCAAAATAGAGCACCACGTCAACGATGTGCTCCAGGAGGCGCGGTCCGGCAATGGCGCCTTCTTTGGTCACATGCCCGGTGATGAAGACCGGCACGCCGCTCTGCTTTGCCCAGCGCATCAATTGCTGGGTGCATTCCCGCACCTGGGTGACGCTCCCCGGCGTGGTCTCAAGCTCCGGAAGATACACCGTCTGAATTGAGTCAATGACAAGGAGGCTGGGGGATAGCCGGTCAGCCTGACTTATGATAGCCTCTAGGTCAGTCTCCGCCAGAAGGTAAAGCCCCTCCCCCTTTATGCCCAGCCGCTCGGCGCGGAGCTTGGTCTGGTGAAGCGTCTCTTCCCCTGAGGCATAGACCACCTTGCCCCTGTCTCTGGCGATTGCGGCGGAAGCCTGTAAAAGCAGGGTTGACTTGCCGATGCCGGGGTCGCCGCTGATAAGCACCAGCGAGCCGGGCACCAGCCCGCCGCCGAGCACCCGGCTGAACTCCGCAATGGGCAGAGGAATGCGCGCCATCGCGGGAACGGCTACCCGTGAGAGCTCCTGGGGCGGGGAAAGGACGGCAACAGGTCTAACTGAGACTGCCGGCTCGGTGATGACCGTCTCCACAAAGGTGTTCCACTGTTGGCAGTCAGGACATTTCCCAACCCACTTCAGGCTTTCCTTGCCGCACTGCTGGCAGACAAAGACCACCTTCTTCTCTGCGGACTTGCTCACGGATTGACTTTACCCGATTTTCCGCCAGAAGGCAAGCGGGTGTGCTTATTCACGGGTTAGCGGCACACAGATGCCAAAACAGGAGAAGGGGATTAAAAAGATAGAGTCAAATACACAAGCTGGTCATCTTGAGAAATGTCACCACTCTAATTGAACTAGCCCAGCAATAAGTCCCGCAAAATACCCCCTCTCCCTGAGAAGAGGGGGTACGTGATTACCCAAAAAGTACCCGGTTATCCACCAAAGAAAATCTTCGCGCCCAAGATGTATATGCCGGTGATGATTGCCGTGGTGATGACGCCGGCAACGTTCGGACCCATGGCGAAGGCTAGAATCATCGCCTTCGGATTTGCCTTGAAGGCGCACTTCTGGGCTACTTTCGCCGTCGTCGGCACGCAGGACACCGCCGCGATGCCGATGAGCGGGTTAAACGGCTCTTTGCTTATCTTGTGATAGATGAGACCGCCCACTATGCCGCCGACTCCGGAAAGGAAAAGGGCGATGATGCCCAGCACCATCAGCAAAAGTACCTTGGGGTTCAGGATGATATCCACACCCAGCAATGCCCCCAGTGTGAAGCCCAGGAAAAAGGTTGAGCCGTAAAGCAGTGGACCGGAGAGGAACTCAATATAGCGCGTGATTTTCGCTTCCTTGACCGCCAGCCCGAGGAAGAAGGAGATGAAAAGCGGCGCCGCAACCGGGAAGAGCAGGCAGAGGACCGCCGCCGTAACGACCACAAAAGCAAATTTAGCCCCCTGCGATACTCTGGGGATGGAACGGTAGTCCATCTCAATCCCCCGCAACCGCTTGGGAATCACTCTCAGCATGAATGGGTAGCCCGCATAAATGATGCCGAGGTAGATATATGCCACGACGGTGATAGGCACAAAGAGGTCCTTCGCCATTAACAGAGACCCGTAAAGCACCATGGGACCATCAGCTCCGCCCACGAGGGCAATTGCCGCCGCTTCATTAACCGGCAGTCCCACGGCTATAGCAATCGGCAGAGTGAGTATGGTGCCCAGCTCCGCAAAAACCGCCAGGAAAAGGCTCATGTATGGCTTTGCCAGCAGGTAGTCAATATCCGTGATAGCGCCAATGCCCATGAATACCAGACAGGCGATAAGACCATTGCTAAAGGTAAAAGTATAGATTGGCTGGAGGAAATCAATCTGCAGGAAATACATCAGCTCGTCTATGTTGCTGGCGAGCGGGTTGATGAAGAGCGTGCCCAGCTGGTTTGCCTCCATTATCATCAAGCCCCCGTTGACCGCCAGCATGCCCATTCCCAGCGGGAGCATGATAAGCGGCTCCAGAATCTGCTTATAGCTGAGCCAGATGAACAAAAAGCCCAGGGCGATGAGGAAAAGCCGCGCCAGAGCTATCTGTGGCTCAACCAGAAAAAAGGTGTAGATACCCTGAAAGAACTGAAAAACTGACATGTCTCATAACCGCCTTTATGACTTAGTTGGAGGAGCATTGCCGGCCTTTTGCGCCGCCGGCTGTTTGCCTTTGACCGCCATGCCGATGAGCTTGACGATAGAGGCGACGAGCAATGCGACAGCAAGAGTAATGCCGAAAGTGATGAGCGCAAACAATAACGATTTCACTATCATGACGCTCTACCGCATTTCCTTTCCGTGGTTCAATACGCTACCGGACGGATTAGCTCTCAATGACCGCCACGATATCGCCCGGCTTGACCGCCTGGTCCGCTTTGACATTGAGCTGGGAGACCGTGCCGCTCACCGGCGCTACGATAGGGTTTTCCATCTTCATCGCTTCCAGGATGCAGATGACGTCCCCCTCCTGCACCTTGTCTCCGACATTCACATTGACGCTGATGATTTTTCCGGTTATGGGAATCTCCACATTATGCTGTGCCAATTCCGTAGTTCCTTTCTATTTGAAACGTTAAACAGTTTTCTATTATAGACGACTTTCCGCCAAAATTAAAGGGCGGTCAGCTTTTCCCCTGACCGCCCCGGCATCATCAGCAATAAGTCACCTGAACGGGTTACTTTTTTTCTCCCATCAGGGCGCCCACTTCCGGCGGCAATGCCAGCAGGTCCGCCTCCGTCTTGACCCGAATCTCTATCTCATTTTCCTTACGGTCAACCAGGGCAACAGGAGCATACCCCGCTATCTGAACGATGGCCAACTTGTTATCCCTAAGAGTTTTCTCTATCTGCGACCGCACGTCAGTCAGGGAGCGAACCACGAGCATGTCTTCCTCTGTCTCCACGCTCACCACGCCATTCAGCTTGTTGAGCGCCTCTATGCCTGCCGGCGTCATGTTCTCCACCTTAATCCGGTAAGTAAACTTGAAATCGCCCTTCAATACGGTCTCAGAAAGCCTATCTTCAATCATATTCTGTATCACGCGGCGGAGCGGCCTGGCGCCGAAGACCTCATCATACCCCTTCTCCCCCAGCAAGTCTTTCGCCGCCTCAGTTACCTCAAGCTTGATGCCCTTCTCTTTGAGCTGTTTGACCACTCCTGCCAGCATGATGTCCACAATCTGGCGGATTTGTTCCTTGGTCAGCGGATGGAACACCACGATGCCGTCTATCCGGTTGAGGAATTCCGGGCGGAAGGTCTTCTTGAGCTCGTTAAGCAGGTTGTCCTTCATTTTCTCATAAGACTGCTCGCGGGCCTTGGCATCATTGCTCCGGGAGACAAAGCCGATAGTCGTCCCCTTGCGTATCATCTCAGCTCCCACGTTGCTGGTCATGACGATGATGCTGTTGCGGAAGTCCACGCGGCGTCCCTTGGCATCTGTCAGGTAGCCGTTATCAAATATCTGGAGCAGCAAGTTGAACACGTCCGGATGCGCTTTCTCAATTTCATCAAGAAGGATACAGCAGTATGATTTCCGTCTCACCGCTTCCGTGAGCTGTCCGCCTTCCTCATAGCCCACGTAGCCGGGCGGCGCCCCGACGAGTCTTGAAACCGCAAACTTCTCCATGAACTCTGACATGTCAATGCGGATGAGGCTCTCCTCACTGCCGAACATGAACTCAGCCAGCGCCCTCACCAGCTCTGTTTTGCCCACCCCCGTGGGACCGAGGAAAATAAAATTGCCGATAGGCCGTCTCGGGTCTTTCAGTCCGGCGCGGGCACGGCGGATAGCCTTGGCAATAGTGGTCACCGCCTCGTCCTGTCCCACAATGCGCTTGTGGATGGCCTCTTCCATCTTGAGCAGGCGGCTGGTCTCATTGCTCGTCAGCTGAACCACCGGGATGCTGGTCCACATGCTGACCACCTCAGCGATGTTCTCCGCCGTAACCACCGGCTTCTCCTGCTCCTGTTCCGCCCGCCACTCCTTCTCCAACAGCCTTATCTTCTCTTCAATCTTTACCTCGCGCTCGCGCAGTTCGCTGGCATAGTCATAGTTCTGCGTGGCTAACGCCGCTTCCTTGTCCTTACGCACGCTGTCAGCCAGCTGCTTGGCTTCTTTCAATGTGAGCGGCATGGTGCGGTACTTGATTCTCACCCTGGAGGCGGCTTCATCCACCAGGTCAATCGCCTTGTCCGGCAGGAACCGGTCCGGAATATAGCGTGCTGCCAGCTTGGCGGCGGCATCCAGTGCTTCATCACTGATGGTCAGGTGATGGTGCTGTTCATAGCGCTCTTTAATGCCGCGCAGGATTTCCAGTGTCTCTTCCACAGAGGGTTCTTCCACCAGCACCGGCTGGAAGCGGCGCTCTAACGCCGCATCACGCTCCACGTACTTACGGTAATCATCAAGCGTGGTCGCGCCGATGCATTGCACCTCGCCCCTGGAAAGGGACGGCTTGAGGATATTGGCGGCATCCACGGCGCCTTCTGCGGCACCGGCGCCAACCATGGTATGAAACTCGTCAATGAAAATAATGCAGTTGCCCGCCGTCCTGATTTCATCAATAATCTTCTTAACCCGCTCTTCAAACTCGCCGCGGTACTTTGTGCCGGCAACGAGCGAGCCCATGTCAAGGGCGATAAGCCGCTTATCCTCCAGCGTCTCAGGGACATCCCCGGCGACGATGCGGTGCGCCAGCCCCTCAACGATGGCGGTCTTGCCCACCCCCGGCTCGCCGATGAGCGCCGGATTATTCTTGGTGCGGCGGCTCAGAATCTGGATTACCCGCTCAATCTCCTTATGCCGCCCAATCACCGGGTCCAGCTTGCCTTCACGCGCTTTCTGGGTGAGGTCAATGCCCAGCTGGTCAAGGGCAGGAGTGCGGCTCCCCGGCCGCGAAGGCTTCGTGCTGCGGGAGACGCCCTGGCTGAGGATATGAATAGTCTCACTGCGGGCTTTGTCCAGCGTTACCCCCAGGCTGTCCAGGACGCCGGCGGCAACACCTTCCCCTTCACGCAATAAACCGAGAAGAAGATGCTCTGTGCCTATGTAGTTGTGACCCATCTGGCGGGCTTCGTCAATAGCAAGCTCAATCACCCGCTTGGCACGGGGGGTAAGACCGGTCTCAGCCGCAGGAGAACGCTCCCCGCGACCGCTGATAAACTCAACTGCGGAACGGACTTTGCTCAAATGAACGCCCAGATTAACGAGGACTTTCGCCGCCACACCCTCCTCCTCACGCACCAGCCCGAGCAGAATATGCTCCGTGCCAATATAGCTATGGTTCATCAGGCGGGCTTCTTCCTGTGCCATGGTCAGCACGCGGCGGGCTCTTTCTGAGAATTTTTCAAATCTGCTCGTCATCGTTCACCTGAAGCTAATTCTCACGTTCAAGCTGTGCTTCACTTTAAGTATAGTGCAAAAAGCTCTTGAGGTCAAAAAAGCCTCCTGGCGATGGCATATTTTCCACAAGGAGTTGCCCCCTCAGTATCGTCTGCGCTGGGGCGTTTCACTTCCGTGTTCGGGATGGGAACGGGTGGTACCACCCCGCTCTAATCACCAAGAGGCTTTCTTAACTGCCGTCAATTTTGTTAAAGGACAGGGTTTCCTGTTGCTGAAAAATATCATAGCATAAACCGCCAGACCATTGCAAGCCGATGACTGGCGATTTTAACATCAAATTCTTACCTTTTTCCCCTTATTTTAGTAAGACCAGCGCAGAGAAAAACGTTACCTGAACGGTACTAACCTCTTGACAAGAGTGTGAACACATGATAGCGTATGTTGTGAATTTGGGCGAAAAGCCCTCAGTTTGATGCGCTGTCTGTCTTTCAATACACCACTGCACTTGAGGACAGCTCCATCAAAGAAATTCTTCTGGAGCGAGACTATGGGCACGGAATTGGTTCACATCGGGTTTGGCAATATTGTCGCCATGAACAGGATTATCGCCATGGCGTCACCTAACTCCGCCCCCACCAAACGCATCATCCAGGAGGTCAGAAACAAAGGTTTGGTTATTGACATGACCAATGGCAGAAAGACAAAAGTGGTCATCTTCACTGATAGCGGGCATATCATCCTGGGGGCGCTCGCCCCGGAGACAATTGCTGGCAGGCTCCAGCTAAGCAAGGATACCTCAGAGCCCGGCGAAGAGAAAGATGAGCCAGGCAAGTAACCGCCTTCTGGAGCGGTCCCCGGAACCTCTCCTCATCATCCTCTCCGGTCCCTCCGGCGCCGGCAAGGATGCCGTCCTGGAGAAGCTTAAGAAAAAATGCCGCCTCTCCCACATCACCACGGTAACCACCCGTCCCAGACGCCCCGGAGAGAAGGACAGCATTCACTATCATTTCGTCTCCCCGGATGAATTCCAGCAGCTCATTAAAGATAACGCCCTTCTGGAGCATGCCCAAGTCTACGGCAACTGGTACGGCGTCCCCAGAAAACCGGTGAAAGAATCAATCGCCGCGGGGAAAGATACCATCATCAAGGTGGATATCCAGGGTGCCGCCACCATCAAGAAAGCCGTGCCGCAGGCGGTCTTTATCTTTCTGACACCACCCTCGGTTGAAGAGCTGGTAAAGCGCTTGAAAGAGCGCAATACAGAATCAGAGGATGGTCTGGCGCACCGCGTGAAAAAAGCGCACGAGGAAATCAAAAAGCTACACCTGTTTGACTACATCGTTTTCAACCGGGCGGGGGAAATGGAGCAGGCGGTGGCGGAGATTAAAGCCATCATCGCCGCGGAGAAATGCCGGGTGAAGCCGCGCAAAATCACGCTGTAGTCTGCACAGGAACACAATTCTTATCTTGTCCTGAGCAATTTCTTCTGTCACCGCGAGCGTAGAGATTTATACGGATGATGCCTGATTTCACCCGGAGATTCTTCAGCCTCTGCGCTACCTCAGAATGACAGCGGTGGAGAGTTAGCTGGTCGCCTCATCCTCAGGTTTTGTTTCCGGTTTCGGCTGGGCTTCAGGTGGCTGTGGCTGGTGTGAGGTTTTCCCCCACCACGCTTTCAGCCGCGCCATCACCTGCTTCTCAAACCCCTGCTCGCTAGGGGTGTAATACTTCTTCCCTTTGAGCGCATCAGGCAGGTTCTGCTGTTCCACGAAGTGACCGGGGTGGTCATGGGCATACTTATAGCCCCTGCCATAGCCCATGTCCTTCATCATCCGGGTGACCGGGTTGCGCAGGTGCAGAGGCACGGCAGTGGCGGGTCCCTGCTTCACCTCTTCCTGCACTTTGCTGTAAGCCTCATAGAGAGAGTTGCTCTTGGGCGCCGTGGCAAGATAGACCACCGCCTGAGCCAGCGCCAGGTTGCCCTCCGGCATGCCCACGAAGTGCACCGCCTGCTGGGCGGCGACGGCAACGACGAGTGCCTGCGGGTCAGCCATGCCCACGTCCTCAGAGGCGAAGCGGATTAAGCGCCGGGCGATGTAGAGCGGGTCTTCCCCGGCTTCAAGCATGCGCGCCAGCCAGTAAAGGGAGGCATCAGGGTCAGAGCCACGCATGGACTTGTGCAATGCGGAGATGAGGTCATAGTGCTGGTCACCGGCGCGGTCATAGAGCAGTGCCCGGTGCTGGAAGGCGTCCTCAATCGTCTCCAGCATGATGAAACGCCTGCCTTTCTCATCGGGCGCGGTGTTCTGGGCGGCAATCTCCAGCGTATTGAGGGCGATACGCGCATCGTTATTGGACATGGTGATAAGCTGGGCAAGGGCGTCTTCAGAAATCTGCACGTTCAGGTCGCCGATGCCGTGAAGGGTATCCTTGAGAGCGCGATTGATAATGGTCTGGAGCTCAGCATCAGACAGGGGTCTCATGGGAATGACGCGGGTGCGCGATAGAAGCGGTGAAGTAACCTCAAATGATGGATTTTCTGTGGTCGCCCCGATGAGGGTGATGGTCCCGTCTTCAACAAAGGGCAGGACGGCATCCTGCTGGGCTTTATTAAAGCGGTGGATTTCATCAATGAAGAGGATGGTCTTCTGCAGGTTCATGCCCAGCCGTTTTTTGGCATCCTCAATGATGGCACGCAGGTCAGCCACGCTGGCAGATACCGCGCTCACCGAGGCAAAGTGCGCGCCGGTGCTATTGGCGATGATATAGGCGAGTGTGGTCTTGCCACACCCGGGCGGACCCCAGAGAATCATAGACGGGATTCTGCCGGACTCAATTGCCTTCCTCAGCACCCGTCCGGCACCCAGGATATGCTCCTGCCCCACGAAGGTGTTCAGGGTGGAGGGGCGCATGCGCGTGGCTAAGGGCGCATCCTTCTTCAGCTTCTCCTCAAACTGCCTCTCAAACATGTCTTTTGACATAATGATTTCACCTAGACAGCTCTTATTTTAAGACCTCACCATTAATAAGCACCTTGAATCCGTTCGTCTGAGCTTCTTTCTTTAGGTCATTAAGCAAATTTATTGGGGAATTGGTGAGAGAACTGAGACCGAAGCCAGCACCAGTGGTAAGCTTCAATACTGGAACGGCAGTATAATTTAAACCGTCAATTTTGAGGTCGTGTAAGTTAGTGAATAATGTCATCTTTAATAACCCATCTTTTATGTCTTCCAGAGACGGGAGGGCCGCTCTCTTAGTGTGTTTTCCTTCAACAAGATATGCTTCTTTGCTCTTTATTTCAACTTCATCGCAGGTAAAATAATAAAAACCGCCAAGATAGTTCTTAATAGTAAGGATGGATTTCGTTCCGGTTAGATTTTCTTTAGGCTGTCTGGTTAAACTTTCCCTGTACTGCGCTTTTTGCGCTAAATTCCTTGAAAGCGTCATGAAGCAGTCTTTTCCTTTTATGAGTTCACCGATTCTTTTCTTAGATGATTCCAAAGAGTGCATCTCAATACCAAGCTTTTTAGCGATACGCGCATAAGCACTTAATGCTTTTCCCCCGATTTTACTGACGTTATCTAACTGAGATAAATTCCAGTGAAGAGCATCAGATTGGTAGGACAGTAGCTTTTTTATCTCGTCTTTGACAAGGGCCAAATCAAATTCCTGGTCAGTAATCTTATTGCTATACTTCTGGCTCGGTGAAGCATTAGCGTAGTAGGTTATGATAACGTAGACTCCTAACAGGCTCATTAAGGACACTGTATCCCACTGGAGAAAGTCCCTGTCACCATCTTTACCCTCATCCTTGATGAGTGGCATGATTGTCACCCTCTTTCCGAGAAAGCTGAGGGTATCATACACTCTGGCGTAAGGATAGGACCTCGTCCTTTTCGGTGAGACCCACCAGCTTATTCCTAGTTGGTTCTCGCAGTTGATTCTTAGAATAAAAGAGGCGTCTTTTCTAAAAGCTTCTCTCATATCGTTGAAAGTATAGACGTGCAGTCGCCGACAAAGAAACGGAGTATACTTTATTCCTTTTATTTGAGCCAGAACTTCCATTTACGCTTGTCCTTGATTAGCGGCTACCTTTGTCTGCAGCTGAGTCCGAAGATGCTTGGCATCTTCTCTTATTATTATCTCAAAATGCGATTTTTCACCGAAAAAGGATTGCTGGTCTACTCTGAGTTTTTTCTTGATGACATCTAATAGCTCCAAATCTATCTCGTAACCAATACACTTTCTGCCTAGCTCTATGGCTATTTTCAAAGTGGTGCCAGAACCAGCAAAGGGGTCTAAGACAGTTTCACCTTTGTAAGAGAAGAGGTTTATCAATCTAAACGGAATCTCGCTTGGAAAAGCCGCAATACCTTTTTCTAGCCTTCCATTGTTTGGAAGCACATTTGTAATGTTCCAAGTGCTTAAATACCATTTCTCCTTCTGATATCTGACTAAATCAATTTCTGATTCTCTTTTGGTATCTTCAGGAATTTGCCTGTAATCAAAAACCCCGTTTTGAAAAATCAGAATTGACTCCTGAATATTATCTGGATAGTAATACATGGGATAAGGATGCTGTAACAGCACGCCGCTTCTCCTGCTAATACGGATATACCCTTCAGGTTTCACCCATGTTATTCTTTCTCTATACTTAAAACCTGTTTCTACAAAAATCTTCGTCACATCTGCAACGACAGGATATTTTTCGCCATTAATCAACGTGTCGTCAACAACGAGAGCAACAATTCTGCCTTCAGCCACTACCCGCTTTAATTCCTTTGACACATTGCGCATTAAATCTTTAAACTGGCCATAGCTTTCAAATAAGCCTGGATAGTCAAAAGGCGCATTGAAGTAAGGAGGCGAAGTCACCACCAACTGCACGCTCCTGTCTGCCAGTTCACTCATATTTTGACAGTTGCCAAAGATAACTTTATTCATCTGAATTTTTCCGGTTGATTTTAGTTACTCTATTTATACCTTTTTACCTCAAATCTGTAAAGCTTCACCGGCTCCTCCGGCTCTATGCCCCCCTTGCGGCGGCAGATGTCTATCTGGTAGTCCACCGTGTCCACTCCCTCCAGGTCCGGCAGTAATAGTCCTCGCCGCCACCCGCACTCCACAATCACCCCGTATTTCTTCGGGTCAAGATAACTCGCATCAGGCACCGGCTCCGGCTTGGTCAGCACGTCAACCTTATACTCAAGGTGGGGTAGCTCGTTCGCGGCGACCGGGTAAAAGCGGGGGTCGCGCGTGGCTGCGCTGATGGCATTCATGATGGTCTCCTCCGCCACGTTCTCCTGGCACGGCTCAAACGTGCCGATGCATCCCCTCAGCTCACCGTGCTTGTGCAGGGAAACGAAGACGCCCGCCTTCTCCTTCATCTCCGGGGTGAGGTTATCGGGCACGGGGATAAGCTTGCCCTCTTTGACATAAGTCTCAACTGCCTGCTTCGCCAGCCGCACCAGCGGGTGCATCTCCCCGGGCTTAATCATGATGCCCGCATAGCCCACCACCGCCGAGTAATCGCCAGAAGCATCGCCGCTGGTCTGGTATTTCACCAGCTCCGCTGACTTTGCTCCCAGCCCCTTTGCCGCGGCGAGGACGGCGACCGTGGGGGCATAGCCGCACATGGAGATGTCCAGTTCTGCCACCGTTTTCAGCAGGCGGTCCTCATCCAGCGCCAGGATTGCCTCAATCGCCTCCCGGTCCTTCTTTTCGGCGGACGCCTGCGGCTCGTAGTGCGTCATGTCCGTGCTCGCCATGAGGACCACTTCCCGCTTCAACTCCTTCACGGCGCTGGCAATCGCCTTGCCGATTTCTTTATAGTGCTCTCCGGTGCCGGCGCCCAGGCAGATGGGCACGATGCGTACATCCGGCTTAAAATACTGCAAAAACGGCACCTGCACCTCAATGGAATGCTCAAACTGGTGCGCCGCGGAATCTTTCTCTAGATGAGAGGAAATGTCCAGCATCTTCTCCGCCAGCTCTTCGTCAATCGCCACCTCTCCGAGCGGCGTCTGCCAGCTTCCCCTGGTCATGATGCTGAACGGCTTGCCCCTGCCGGTATGGT
>DAOTYE010000077.1:0-10250 GCA_034434915.1 Dehalococcoidales bacterium | reverse complement strand
TCTTTACCTGAAACGCTTGACCGAGGCATACTGGCGGCTGAAGAGGTTTTTGGTTTGCGGCAAAAGCCATAGCGTCCCTGGAGGGATTCGAACCCACGACCCGCTGCTTAGAAGGCAGCCGCTCTATCCAGCTGAGCTACAGGGACACATTCTCTATCACTTTAGCATTAGGCGGAGAACAGGTCAAGACGCAGGGTTTTCCCGCTCGTACCGCCTTGACAATAAGTTGTCTTCATTGTTAGTATGGGGAAGAACTGAAGCGTGCTGAACAGACGATGCCTAGACTGCTGGATTCAATAGACAGCCCCGCTGATTTAAAGAAGCTCGCGCCGCAGAAATTGAAGCAACTGGCGTCTGAGCTCCGTCAGGAACTCATCAATACTGTCACCATCACCGGCGGACATCTCGCTTCCAATCTGGGAGTGGTTGAGCTTACCATTGCTCTGCATCGCGTCTTTGATAGCCCCAGAGATAAAATCATCTGGGACATAGGCCATCAGTCTTATGTCCATAAACTGCTCACCGGGCGCAGAAAGTCTTTCGCTACTTTACGCCAGTATCGCGGTCTTTCCGGTTTCACCTGTCGCAAAGAGAGCGAGCATGACCCCTTCGGTGCCGGGCATGCCAGCACATCGGTATCCGCCGCTCTGGGGATGGCGGTCGCCCGCGACCTCTCCGGTGCAGACCATAACGTTGTGGCGGTAATCGGAGATGGCGGCATCACCGGCGGCATGGCGCTGGAAGCCCTCAACCAGGCTGGGCACCTCGGTTCAAAGCTCACTGTAATCCTCTGCGATAACGGCATGTCAATCTCGCCGACTGTTGGCGCGGTCTCCAAACTGCTGAGCAGAATCCGCTTTGACCGCCGGTATCACTGGGCAAAGAAAAAGGGTGAGGAAGCCATCACCTCGCTCCCCTTGGGTGATAAGCTCTGGCAATTGAGCCAGATGATGAAGGGCAGAGTCAAAGGTTTTGTCCTGCCCACGCTCATCTGGGAAGAGCTGGGGTTCACTTACATCGGGCCGGTGGACGGACACCGGATTAAAGACCTTGAGATAGCTCTCACTCAGGCGAAGAGCTATTCTCTCAAACCGACCCTCGTCCATGTGGTCACGGTAAAAGGTAAAGGCTATCAACCGGCGGAGAGTGACGCTGTCTATTTCCACGGCGTCCCCCCTAAGTGCACTGACAAGAAGAAAATACCAACGTATAGTGAAGTCTTTGCCAGGACGGTGCTTCAGCTTTCCCGTGAAAATCCTAAACTGGTAACCATCACTCCAGCCATGCCAGAAGGCAATTGTCTGAGCATCGTTGCGGCAGAGTTCCCCAAGCGCGTCTTTGACGTGGGCATCTGCGAACAGCACGCGGTAACCTTTGCCGCCGGTCTGGCGGCTCAGGGCTTCATTCCCATCGTCGCCATTTACTCCACTTTCCTGCAGCGTTCCTTTGACCAGATTGTCCATGACGTCTGTCTGCAGGAGCTCCCTGTGGTCTTCGCCATTGACCGCAGTGGTATCGTGGGCGATGACGGCAAGACACACCAGGGGACGTTTGACCTGTCTTATCTGACCCTCATCCCCAACCTGATTGTCGCCGCGCCCAAAGATGAAAATGAGCTCCGGCACCTGCTCTATACCGCGGTGAAAGCAGGCAAGCCGATGGCAATACGATATCCACGAGGCTGTGGAGTGGGAGTAGAGCTGGAAAATTCCTTTCGCGAGATTCCTATTGGCAGGTGGGAGATTCTGCGAGAAGGCGGGGATGTGGCGCTCGTAGCCATCGGTTCAATGGTGATGCCAGCACTTGAAGCAGGAAGAATATTATCTTCTGCTCATAACATTGAGGCAACGGTGGTCAATGCCCGCTTTGCCAAACCGCTTGACACCGGGCTTCTTATAACGCTGGCGAGCCATATGAAGCATATCATCACAATAGAAGAGAATACGCTCAGCGGCGGCTTTGGCAGTCGTGTCGTCCAGTTCCTGCAGGAAGCTGGCATCACTGACACACACATCGCCATGATGGGCATTCCGGATGAGTTCGTGGAGCAGGGACCACAGGCGGTTCTCCGCGCCCGCTACGGTCTTGATGCTGACGGCATCGTCAGGCGGACTCTAAGCCTTTTGCCGCCTGATAAAAGCAAGCTGGCGCAGAGAAAAACAGCAACTGTGAAATAGAAATAAATATTCAGGAGCACTGCATGGATAAAATGACGGTCAAAGACGTGAAAGTGAGTGGAAAGAGGACTCTGGTAAGGGTTGACTTCAATGTTCCTCTGGATAAAAAGACCGGCGAGATTACGGATGACGCTCGCATCAGGGCGGCCCTGCCTTCAATTACCTATCTTATTGATAAAGGAGCTAAAGTTATCCTTATGTCCCACCTGGGGCGCCCTGATGGCAAAGTGGTGGAAAGCCTGCGGCTGGGTGTCATTGCCAGGCATCTGTCTCAGCTTCTGGGCAAACCTGTGGCTTATGCAAAAGACTGTATTGGACCGGAAGTGGAAAAGATGGTATCCGCCCTGAAAAATGGAGACGTCCTGCTCCTGGAAAACCTGCGTTTTCACCCGGAAGAAGAGTCTGGGGATTCTGCCTTCGCCCGGGCACTTGCCAGTCTGGGTGACATCTACGTTAATGACGCCTTCGGTACGGCTCACCGCGCCCATGCCTCAGTTACCGGAGTTGCTAAACACCTTCCCGCCGTTGCTGGCTTTCTCATGGAAAAGGAGATTAAAAGCCTCGGCAATCTGCTCCAAAACCCGGCGCGCCCCTTCGCGGCGCTCCTTGGCGGAGCCAAAATCAGTGATAAAGTGGTCATGCTGGAAAACATCATGGACAAGGTGGACACCATGCTCATTGGCGGGGGAATGGCGGGAACGTTCCTGAAGGCACAGGGATATGAGATTGGCATATCGCTCCTTGAAGCGGACAGGATAGAGACGGCAAAGAAACTCATGAACAAAGCCAGGGAGAAAAAAGTCCGTCTGCTCCTCCCGTTGGATGCCGTTGTCACCGCAAAAATTGAAGCGAATGCGCCGACAGAAGTTGTCCCCATCTCCGCTGTTCCGAAGGATAAAGCAATTGCTGACATCGGTCCGCAGACGGTGAAAGCTTTCAGTGATGAACTGCGCCGGAGCAAGACCATCTTCTGGAATGGTCCTCTAGGCGTATATGAAATACCACAGTTTGCTAAGGGGACGCAGGAAATCGCCGGGCTCCTCGCCGGTCTTAAAGCAAACACCGTCATCGGCGGCGGCAATACCGCTGACATCGTCAACGAGATGGGGCTGACGCACAAAATGACGTTTGTCTCTACCGGCGGTGGGGCATCCCTGGAGTTCCTCAGCAAAGGCACTCTGCCCGGCATTGAGGTACTGCCGGACAAAAACTAGGAACGGAGAAGAGGCTTCTGTGAGCGATATAACCTTAGATATTATCAAAGACATCTCAATCACATCGCCCAGCAAGATTGTTTTGCTGGTCATGGATGGACTGGGCGGACTGCCTGACCCCAGAACAGGCAAAACGGAGCTTGAGACCGCCCGCACCTTCAACCTTGACCAGCTTGCCGCGCAAGGCAACTGTGGTCTTTCCGAGCCGGTGGCGCCGGGTGTCACCCCGGGCAGTGCGCCGGGGCACCTGAGCCTCTTCGGCTATGACCCGCTCATCTACAGCATCAAAAGGGGGGTGCTGGAGGCAGTGGGTATTGATTTTGACCTGATGCGCGGGGATGTGGCGGCAAGAGGCAATTTCTGCACTATAGATGATAAAGGTCTGGTGACTGACCGCCGTGCCGGGCGCGTCAGCGATGGGAAATGCGCTGAGCTAGCTAAACTTCTTGACGGACAGGTTTTTGACGGCGTGAAAGTGCTGGTCCAGCCAGTGAGAGAGCACCGCTTTGTCGCTGTCTTCCGTGGGGATAACCTTGTTCCAGAGGTTACTGATTCTGACCCTCTGCAAACCGGCGCTCCTCCCAAAAAAATTGAGCCTTTAGCCCCCGGCGCTGACAGGCTGGCAAAGGTGGCTAACCAGTTCCTGGAGAAAGCGCGGGCTATCCTTGCCAGCCATTATCCCGCTAATATGGCGCTACTGCGCGGTTTCTCCAAACACCCTGACATTCCCACCATCAGTGAGATTTACAAATTGAAACCAGCGGCAATTGCCAGCTACCCCATGTACCGCGGTCTGGCAAAGCTGGTGGGCATGGAAGTGCTCAGGACAGGCAAGTCCATTGAAGAGGAGTTTCAAACCCTCAAACAGAACTACGGCAATTACGATTATTTCTTCATTCACGTTAAAGGCACGGATACCGCCGGAGAAGACGGCAACTTTGACGCCAAGGTCAGGGTAATTGAGCAGTTTGACCGGGCATTGCCCCAGGTGCTGAGCCTGAGCCCTGACGTCATCATCGTCACTGGTGACCACTCCACCCCCACCCTGTTCCAGGGACATAGCTGGCATCCGGTGCCGTTCCTCATCCATTCAAAGTGGTGCCGTCCTGACGGGATAAAGAAATTTGGCGAAAGAGCCTGCGCGTCAGGCAGTCTGGGCACTTTCCCGGCAAAGCGGACGATGCTTCTGGCAATGGCGCACGCCGTGAAATTGACCAAATACGGGGCTTAGGAGATTTCATATATGCGTATTCCTTTAATCGCCGGCAACTGGAAAATGAATACCACCGTGACTGAAGCGGTGACACTGGTACAGACAATGCGTGCTGAACTGGATAAGATTAACAGAGTGGAGAAGGTAGTCTGCCCGCCGTTTATTTCACTCGTACCTGTCAAAGAAGCTCTGAAAGGCTCTTCTGTCAGGCTGGGGGCGCAGAACGTGTACTTCATGGAGAAAGGCGCCTACACTGGAGAAATTTCGCCACTTATGCTCGCCGGGCTGTGCGATTACGTCATCATCGGGCATTCTGAGCGCAGGCAGTACTTCGGCGAACAGAATGAGCTGGTTAATAAGAAGGTCATAGCGGCACTTAAAGCCGGGCTCATGCCCATCCTCTGCGTGGGAGAGAAGCTGGAACAAAATGAAGCCGGGAAAACTGAAGCGGTGGTGAGCGAGCAGGTGAAGTCCGCCCTCGCCGGCATCAGTGATGTGGACGGTCTGGTCATTGCCTATGAGCCGGTCTGGGCAATCGGCACCGGAAAAGCCGCCACCGGCGAACAGGCAAACAAGACCATCGCCTTCATCCGGCGCACTGTAGCTCAGCTTTACAATGACCAAATAGCCCAGGATATGCGCATTCTTTATGGCGGCAGTGTCACCGCGGCGAATATTGCCGAGTTCGTCCGGTACACTGATATTGACGGAGCGCTCGTCGGCGGCGCCAGCCTCAAAGCGCCAGAGTTCATCGGCATCCTTTCACAGACTGCCCAAGTCAAGTCATGAAGCGTCTCATTGCCATTGTCGGTCCCACTGGCATCGGCAAGAGTTCTCTGGCAGTCAGGCTGGCGCAGAAATTCAATGGTGAGATTATCAATGCGGATAGCCGGCAGGTCTACCGTCATATGGACATTGGCACTGCCAAGCCCGGTGCCATGGAACTCGCCCTGGTCCCCCATCACATCATCAGCATCATCAACCCGGATGAACCATTCAGCCTGTCACAGTATCAGCAACTGGCATATCAAGCGATTGCTGATATCCACCGGCGTGGAAAACTGCCGTTCCTCGTTGGTGGGAGTGGACTTTATGTCTGGGCAGTGCTTGAGGGCTGGCGTATCCCCCATGTGCCGCCGGACCCTACCCTGAGACAGAAGCTGGAGCAAAGAGCGGTAAAGGAGGGAGCTGAGGCGCTTTATCGGGAGCTATCAGCCGCTGACCCTGCGGCGGCGCAGAAAATTGACCCCCGCAATGTCCGCCGCGTCATCAGAGCCCTTGAGGTTATCGCTAAGACTGGCACCGCCTTCTCCCGCCTCCAGAGCAAGGAGCCGCCCCCTTTTGCTATACTGATAATAGGGCTCACCGCTGGCCGGGCTGAGCTTTACCGTCTTATTGACGAGCGTATTGACCGCATGATGACACAGGGACTGGTGAAAGAGGTGGAAAAATTAAAAGAAATGGGGTATGATTTTAATCTACCAGCCTTGTCAAGCATTGGCTATAAACAGATTGGATTGTACTTAAAAGGGAAAATAACGCTCGCGGAAGCAGCACAGCAGATGAAATATGAAACTCACCGCTTCGCCCGCCACCAGTACGCCTGGTTCAAGCCAGATGATAAGAGAATCCGCTGGTTTGACATGGCGCGGAGCAGAGATGAAGACTTTGAAGCAATTGTCACTGAGTTTATTGCCAGTGGACAGCAGGAGAGTTAGCACTGATGAGATTTACCAAGATGCATGGCGCCGGTAACGACTTCATTCTAATTGAGACCAACAACGGCAAGCGCGATTGGTCCAAACTCGCCATCGCCATGTGTCACCGCCGTTTCGGCATCGGCAGTGACGGGCTCATCCTGGTCATGCCTTCAAAAAAAGCTGATGTCCGCATGCGCATGTTCAATCCGGACGGCTCGGAAGCAGAAGCCTGCGGCAATGGCACGCGCTGTCTGGTGAAATATGCCGCAGAGGAGGGGCTGATTGACGCCAGAGCCAGAGAGCTCACCATTGAAACTCTGGGCGGTCTCCTCAGGGCAAAGCTCGGCAGGAAAGGCTCCAGAATCACTGAAATTAAAATCGGCATGGGCAAGCCGCGTTTTAAGCCTGATGAGATTCCGGTAACAATAGCGCCGGAGAGCAGGGGAGTAGTTTACATAAAATCAATGTTGGGCTTTCCCGTTAACGTGGATGGGACGGAGCTAACTCTTAACCTTGTCTCCATGGGGAACCCGCACGCCGTCTATTTCACAAATGAACCGGTAAATAACTTCCCTCTGGCTCAAATTGGACCAAAGGTGGAGCACCATTCTGTGTTCCCGCGGCGGACGAATTTTGAGGTCGCCCGTGTGCTCAGCCATTCTCAGATTGAGGTCAGGGTATGGGAGAGAGGGGCCGGGGAGACGCTTGCGTGCGGCACCGGTGCCTGCGCGGTGGGAGTGGCCGCACAATTACACGGTTTCACTGACAAAAGGATTGACATAAACCTGCCAGGTGGTACTTTGTCTGTGGAGTGGGACGGCATAAATGACGTTTTCCTCAGCGGTCCCGCCGAGACGGTATTCACCGGAGAATGGCTGAAGTAATGATATTAAGAATGAGGTGTCATAATGAGACTTGCCAGACGTATGGAACGTTTGCCACCGTACCTTTTTGTGGAAATCAGCCGCAAGATTGCTGAAAAAAGAGCCAAAGGTGAAGAGGTTATCAGCTTCGCCATCGGTGACCCTGATATTCCCACCCCGCCAAACGTCATTGAAAAGCTTTGCCAGGCGGCGCGCGATCCGGTAAACCATCGCTATCCGGAGTCAGACGGTTTGCCTGAGTTCCGCCGGGCAGTTGCCGAATGGTACCAGAGGCGCTTCGGCGTCACTCTAGACCCGGACAAAGAGGTGGCGCCGCTCATCGGCTCCAAGGAGGGAATCGCCCACATCGCTTTCTGCTATGTTGACCCCGGGGACACTGTGCTGGTGCCTGACCCGGGCTACCCGGTATATTCCGTGGGCACCATGCTGGCTGGCGGCAGACCTTTTTATCTGGCGCTCACCGAGGAGAGGAACTTCCTGCCCAACCTGAATTCTGTACCTTTCCACGTGCTGAAGCAGACCAAGCTCCTCTGGCTCAATTATCCCAATAATCCCACCGGTGCTGTGGCAGAACTTGATTTCTTCAACCAGGCGGTCGCTTTTGCCAAAAAACACGGCATCGGTATCTGCCATGATGGACCTTATTCCGATGTCTGTTTTGATGGCTACCAGCCGGTGAGCTTCCTTCAGGCAGAAGGAGCAAAAGACGTGGGCATTGAGTTTCATTCGCTCTCCAAGACGTATAATATGACCGGCTGGCGCATCGGCATGGCGGTGGGGAATGCCCAGATGATTGAAGCCCTAAAACGGCTCAAGTCCAACCTTGACTCCGGTATTCCACAGGCAATCCAGCACATGGCGATTGAAGCTCTGCTGGGACCGCAGAACAGCGTGGGCGAACACAATGCCATCTACCAGCGGCGGCGCGACCTCGTTGTGGAGGGGCTGAACAAAATCGGTCTTCAGGCAAAACTGCCTAAAGCCAGCCTTTACGTCTGGGCAAAGATTCCCCAGGGCTACACGTCCATGGAGTTCACCGCCGATTTGTTAGACCAGGTGGGTGTGGCAGTGACGCCGGGCATCGGCTACGGCAGGCATGGCGAAGGCTATGTGCGCCTCTCCCTCACCATTCCTGACCCCATGTTGGTAAAAGGATTGTCTAAACTGGCAGGCTGGCGCAACACCAGAAGACAGATTCTGCCCGCAAGTTAACTTGACATAACAGGAGAGACTTATCGCTAAAGGGACAACAATTTCCGTCAAGACCGGACCGGAGCGTGCCTTCCTGGTCGCGGTGACGGTTAAAGGAAGCCGGGAACAGCATTCAGCTGAGTCATCTATTGAAGAGCTGGCGCAACTGGCAAAGGCTGCCGGCGCCAGCGTCATCGGCAAACTGATTCAGAAACTGCCGGCGCCATCAGGTGCCTCGTACCTCGGCAAGGGAAAACTGGAAGAGCTGGTCGCCCGCAGAGAAGAGCTCAACTATAACGTGGTCATCGTTGACGATGAGCTCACACCTTCCCAGCAGAGAAACCTGGAAGACGCCCTGCAGGTGAAGGTCATTGACCGCGTCGCTCTCATCCTGGACATCTTCGCCAAACGCGCCCGCACTCGTGAAGGACAATTGCAGGTGGAGCTCGCCCAGCACCAGTACCTCCTGCCGCGACTCGCCGGGCAATGGAGCCACCTGGACCGGCTCGGCGGCGGCATCGGCACACGCGGTCCGGGTGAATCTGAGCTTGAAACCGACCGCCGCCTCATCCGGCAGAAAATTGACCGCCTGAAAAAACAGCTGGACGAGGTCAGCCAGCACCGTGCCCTCTACCGCCAGAAAAGAAAGCGGAGCGGTATACCGGTCGTTTCACTGGTGGGCTACACCAATGCCGGCAAAAGCACCCTGCTCAATGCCCTGTGCAGGGCGGACGTCATCGCCCGGGACGAGCCTTTCTCCACCCTTGACCCCACCACCCGACGCCTGGTCCTGCCTGATGGCAGGATAACGCTCCTTTCCGATACCGTGGGCTTCATCCGCAAACTGCCGCCAACAATCGTGTCAGCTTTCCATGCCACTCTGGAGGAGCTGGCAGAGGCAGACTTGCTCATCCATGTGGTTGACCTGTCCTCCGGAGAAGCATCACAGCAATGCGAAACGGTTGAAGATATCCTCCGCGACCTCCACCTCGTTGAAAAACCGCGCATCACCGCCCTGAACAAAATAGACCTCCTGCTCACCCCGGACCGGGTCTGGGATGAAAGGTCGGCGCTGGCATATCTTTCCGGACAACCCTGCGCCGAAAACACCGTCTTAATATCCGCGGTGAAAAAGTGGGGACTGACCCGGCTCCTCACCATGGTGGGAGAAAAGCTCCGCCAGGGGACAAAAACCGCTGGACAGGGCTAAAACCCGTCTTCCCAATCTCGCCACGCGCTGTAATCAAAAAATAAGGGCATTCCGCCTCTTTTAAGTAGTTTGTTATACCTTCAAAGCGGCTGTGGACACCCCGCCACCATTAGGGGTAGTTTTCCAATAATTTACATAATGTTATTTGGTTTTTGTGGCATAATGATGATTATTTCAGTCTGAAAAGAAAAAAATTGCAAAAGGAGAAGATAATGGGCAAGGAATTCTTATTTTGGTTTCCCATAGTCTTAATCTTTGCTTTACTATTCGGGCAACTATGGTCAGGTATAAGCTGGTTCTGGATTATAGGCTTGTCTTGTGTGGCAGTCCTGCAATTGGTATATGTCATAATGGTAAACAAAGCAGTATCCATTGTGATAGCACTGTTGGCTCCAAGCCTTAGAGAAGGTCAGCTCAGGGCGATATTCACAAAACAAATAAGCGACTGCAAGGTACAATATGTTTCTGCGTACTACAAATGACAGGATATTGGCATGTGAAGGTGTACCTAATAAACCTAGGAAGATATCAGTTCTTCATTTTTGATGAGAGGACTGGCAAGTTTGACGATTGGAGATAAACGCAACCTCTATTGATTCACATTATTCACAGGTGCACTTTGGGGCGCACTATATATGTTATGTAATATGTAGTTCAAACG
>DAOTYE010000076.1:0-12942 GCA_034434915.1 Dehalococcoidales bacterium | reverse complement strand
AAAGGTGTTCCCGCAGGAGCAGGTGACGACAGCATCATTGAAGTACTTGGGATGAATCTTCTCTTTCATAGCTTATCCTGCGCTGACGCTAATCCTTTTTCTCAGTTTATTGGCGGGCTCAAATTTAACCACGCCGTCAATAAGGGCAAAGAGAGTGTGGTCTTTCCCCATGCCCACGTTATCACCCGGGTAAACTCTGGTGCCGCGCTGGCGTACCAGAATCGTCCCGGCAGTAACAGTTTCTCCGGCGTAGCGCTTGATGCCGAGCCGCTGGGACTGACTGTCCCTGCCGTTGCGGCTGCTTCCCGCGCCTTTCTTATGCGCCATCTTCTTTCACCTCTTTTTTCGTAGTGCGCTTACGGGTGGTGGGCTTCTTCGGTTTCTCTTCCACCTCGGCGATGCCCGGACCGATGATTTTATCAATGTGTAGCCGGGTGAGAATCTGGCGGTGCCCGGTCATCTTGTCATAGTGGCTTTTGGCTTTGAACTTAAGGATGCGGACCTTCTTGTCCTTGAACTCGCCCTGAGAGGTGGCGATGACTTTAGCCCCCTCCACGGTAGGTGTCCCCACGGTTACTTTATCACCATCAGCCAGGACCAGCACCCTGTCCAGTTCAACGGTTTTGCCGTTTTCCGCCTTGAGACGCTCAACGTCAATAACCTGTCCGGGGCTGACTTTATACTGCTTTCCACCGGTCATTACAATCGCGTAAATGGTGAGCCTCCTGATGTGAACTGTTCAAATTGTAGCAATAATCAGGTGAGCGTGTCAAATGGGGGAGCGTATTCGGGATGCTTATCTGCCATAGATGGCGGTCATCTTGCGCAGGCGCTGGGCTATTTCCGGTTTGAGCATGTCTGAGGTGAAACGCCATTCCCAGTTGCCCTCAGTGGTGCCGGGGACATTCATGCGTGCTTCAGTGCCCAGTCCGAGAACATCCTGCAGAGGGATAATCGCCATGCATGGAGTTGACATAAGAGCTAAACGGATAAAGTCCCAGTGGATTTCTCTACCGTCTGTGCCCAGGTAAGCTATGGCGATTTCCCTCTCCTTCTCCATGTCAGCAATGCTCTTTGTGGTGGTCTCATTCTTGTAGTCTTTGAACCAGCCAATAATGGTATTGTTGTCATGGGTGCCAGTATATACCACGCAGTTTCTGGGAAAGTTATAGGGGCGGTAGGGTTCATCGCCAGGAGTGGTGCCGAAGGCAAACTGGAGCACCCTCATGCCAGGCAAGCCAAACTGGTCTCTGAGAGCTTCCACCTGAGGGGTAATCATGCCCAGGTCCTCCACAATGAGCGGCAGGTCGCCCATTTTTTCTTTGACGGTGTTGAAGAAGTGGGCGCCGGGACCGGGGACCCAGCGTCCGTTTACGGCGGTGTCAGCAGTGCCGGGGACCTCCCAGTAGCTTTCAAAGCCGCGGAAATGGTCTATGCGGATGATGTCCACCAGTGTGCGCAGAATCCTCAAACGCTCCAGCCACCAGGCGTAGCCATCCTGTGCCATGACATCCCAGCGGTAGAGCGGGTTTCCCCAGAGCTGTCCGGTCTTGCTGAAGTAGTCCGGCGGTACGCCGGCGACAACGGTGGGCGTGCCGTTTGCATCAAGGTGGAACTTTTCCGGGTGCGACCAGACCTCAGCGCTGTCCAGGGAAACGAAGATAGGTATATCACCGATAAGCTTGATATTGCGCTCATGGCAGTATTTTTTGAGGGCGGCCCATTGTCTGAAGAACTGATACTGCCAGTAATAGCGGCATCTGACGTCAAAGTCCAGCCTCTGACGCCAGGCGGCCAGCGCCTCCGGCTCCCTGGACTTGATGTCAGCTTCCCAGGTATTCCAGAGGGCAAGACCGTGGGCGTCTCTCAAAGCCATGAAAAGGGCGTAGTCTTCCAGCCATGAGGCGTTACGAGCAATAAAGGCATTCATATCATCACGCTGAGCTTGGCTGGCTTTCTTCTCAAAGAGCTCGCTGGACTTCTGCAGAAGAGGTAGCTTGAATTTGGCAACTGCATCATAGTCAACCCTATCACGGGGGAAAGGGGGGGCGTTATCCAGGTCAGCGGGCTCAAGGAAACCCTCCTCAGCCAGCTTTTCCAGGCTGATGAGAAGCGGGTTGCCGGCAAACACGGAGAGAGACTGGTAGGGAGAATTGCCGTAGCCGGTGGGACCCAGGGGGAGCATCTGCCACAGTTTCTGCCCCGCGGAGGCAAGGAAGTCAGCAAAGCGGTACGCCTCATTTCCCAGGTCGCCGATGCCGAACCTGCCTGGCAGGGAGGTGGGGTGCAGTAGAATGCCGCTCGCCCGTGAGAAGCTCAATTTATCCTCCTTGCTGACCTGTATTTTTACTACTGAAATAGTATAACAGAGAAAGATGGTAACGCAATAAAAGGTTAATTGCTTGAAGTATTGACGCACTTTGTATATCTTATATAGATGAGGTGACGGGATGAAAAAGGGCGCTTTCACTTTTGTGCTGCACAGCCATTTGCCATATTGCCGCCGGGCAGGGCGCTGGCCTCACGGAGAAGAGTGGCTTCATGAGGCGCTTTCTGAGACCTATGTCCCCTTGCTCAATGCCCTCTATGACCTGAAAGAGGAAGGGGTGCCATTTAGAATGACGCTGGGCGCCACGCCGGTGCTGGTGGAACAGCTGGCAGATGCCCATGTGATAAAGCATTTCCGCCTTTTCCTGGAAGATAAGATTAACCGCGCCCGGGCTGACATCGGGCGTTTTGAAAAACAGGGGAACGCCCACCTGGCATATTTGGCCCGGTTCTATCTGGACTATTACCAGCACGTTCTGACCAGCTTTGAGCAAAGGTTCCAGGGGAATGTCATCCAAGCATTGAAAAATTTACAGGATGGCGGCTACCTGGAGGTGCTCACCAGCGCCGCTACCCATGGTTACCTGCCGCTGATGGAGCGAGACTCCTCCATTTACGGGCAATTGAAGGTAGGTGTTGAGTCATATAAGCGGCACTTCGGCAGGGCACCGCGCGCTATCTGGTTGCCTGAGTGTGGCTACCGCCCGGCATACTATGTAAAAAAAGGCACTGCAACGTATGTGAAGCCGGGCATTGAGCATTTCCTGGCAGAGGTAGGGTTGAGGCTGTTTTTCAGTGAGACGCATACTGTTGAGGGTGGGGAGCCGGTGGGCAAAGCGACTGGCGCCGTCATCGGTCCTTATGGCAATATTCCGAAGCGCTATGTGATTCCCCTACCGAACTATAAAGAGCCGACGATGAAGACCACCTATCTGCCTTACTGGGTGCAGACCACAGAGGTGGCGGTGCTGGGCAGGAACAATCGCACCGGCATGCAGGTATGGTCGGCTGACTGGGGTTATCCCGGAGACTTTGATTACCGGGAGTTCCATAAAAAAGACGGCGTATCCGGTCTCCAGTACTGGCGAGTTACCGGAGCTAGGCTTGACCTGGCTTACAAGGACTATTATCACCCGGACTGGGCGGCGCATAAAGTACAGGAACACGCCAAACACTATGGCTGGCTGGTGGAGGAATTGCTTGATGAGTTCTATCAGAAGAACAAGCGCTACGGTATAATTGCCGCCGCTTATGATACCGAGCTTTTCGGGCACTGGTGGTTTGAGGGCGTGACCTGGGTCAAGGAAGTATTGAGGCGGCTTTCACGCAGTGAGACGGTGGAGATGACCACAGCGAGTGATTTCATAGAGGCGCACCCGCCGGAAGATGTCCTGGCGCTTAATGAGGGCTCATGGGGACAGGCGGGCAATCATTTTACCTGGCTCAATGCTGATACTGAATGGATGTGGCCCATTATCACCAGTGCGGCGCAAAAGATGGAGACGCTGGTGAGCCGCTATCCTGAGGCATCAGGGACTCTCAGAGAGGTGCTGAACCAGGCGGCGCGTGAACTGCTACTTCTTGAGTCCAGTGACTGGCCTTTTCTGGTAACCACCGGTCAGGCGCGGGAATATGCGGAAAACAGGTTCGGGGAGCACGCGGAGCGTTTCAATAAGCTGGCTGATATCGCCCTATCAGGCAGGTTGGATAAAGAATCACTGGACCTTGCCCGCGAGCTTTACGAGCTTGATAATATCTTTCCGGATATTGACTACCGGGTCTTCGGCAATCGTGAGCAAAGCGATATCGCTTCCGTCCGTTAGCGTTTGCGGTTCGCCTTGATGATGGGCAGGTAGGTCTTTTCAGTGTACTCTTTCATCATGCGCTTGGCGCAGAACTGCGGTGTGATGGAGCTGATAGCTTCTTTCACCATCTTCATCCATCCTCTGGGTATGCCATTGACATCACGCTCGTAAAAGAGCGGGACGATTTCCTCCTCAAGAAGGCGGTAGATTGATTCCGCATCTTGCGCGTCCTGCTGTTCTGTTGATTCGTATGGACCGTCACCGATTGCCCAGCCGTTTTTACCATTGTAACCTTCCTGCCACCAGCCATCGCGGACGCTGAGGTGGAGCACTCCATTGGCGGAGGCTTTCATGCCGCTGGTGCCGCAGGCTTCCTGAAGCCGGCGCGGCGTATTGAGCCAGACATCAACCCCTTGCACCAGGTAGCGCGCCAGCAACATATCATAGTCTTCCACGAAGGCGATGCGGCCGTGAAATTCCTTGTCTATGGCCAGAGAATAGACGTGGTGCAGGATATGTTTGGAGGCGAAATCAGCCGGGTGGGACTTCCCGGCAAAAACGAACTGGACGGGACGCCAGGTGTCTTTGATAATGCGTTTTAATCTTTCAATGTCATGAAAAATGAGGGCGGGGCGCTTGTATTCTGTAAAACGGCGTGCGAAGCCGATGGTGAGGGTATCACTATCAAGGAGTGCCCCCATAGCGAGCACCTGCTGGGCATTGACAGCACCATCTGCCCACTTTTCCTGGGCATGTTCAAGAATGACATGAATTAGTTTGCGCCTCAATGTCTGCCGGACTTCCCAGAGCTCACTATCAGGGATATCAAGAATGCGTTTCCAGCGCTCCACGTTATCACACCAGGTAAGCACATTGCCTCCGATGTATTTCTGAAACACCTCATAAAGCTCCGGAGCTATCCAGGTGGGCAGGTGAACGCCATTGGTGACAGGTATGATGGGCACTTTTTCTTCTTTCAGGTCAGGCCAGAGCCCCTGCCACATACGGCGGGCAACTTTGCTGTGGAGCTTGCTAACCGCATTGCGGTGCTGTGACATTTTCAGCGCCAGGATGGTCATATTGAAGCTCTGGCTCTCAGCACCGGGCGGCTGTCCCAGCTTGAGAAATGCCTCACGGTCAATCTTAAGACTGTTCCAGAAGTTGCGGAAGTATTTATCCATCAGTTCAACCGGGAAGATATCATGTCCCGCCGGAACAGGAGTGTGGGTGGTGAAGACAGTGGTTGATTGCACTCTCTGGGCGGCTTCATCAAACGGGACGCCATTTGCCATCTGCTCACGGATGCGTTCCAGTGTCATAAAGGCGGTGTGTCCTTCATTGGCGTGCCAGACTGCCGGTTCAATATTCAGAGCTCTCAGGACTCTAACGCCCCCGATGCCCAGAATAATCTCTTGCTGAAGGCGCTGTTCCCGGTCTGCGGTGTAAAGGCGGGCAGAGAGCTGGCGGTCGCCGGGAGAGTTTTCCTCAAGATTGGTGTCCATAAGGTAAAGATTGACTCTTCCCACCTGCACCAGCCATACGCCGATGCCTACCACGCGGTCATTAATATCCACCCGGGCAATGACCCGCTTTCCTTCCGGGGTAACCACCGGGGTCAGGGGTGCCTCCTCAAAATTGAGCTGTGCGTAATTCTCCTGCTGCCAGCCGTCTGCCGATATGTGTTGCACGAAGTATCCCTGCGGGTACATGAAGCCTACTCCCACCAGGGGAAGTCCTAAATCACTCGCTTCCTTCAAGACATCTCCCGCTAGGACACCCAAGCCACCGGCATAAATGGGCAACGAGCTGTGGAGAGCGAATTCAGCGGAAAAATAGGCAATGGTTTTTGACAGCAGGTCAGGATGCTCCTCAGCTACCCAGCCTTTTTTGAGTGACAGGTCATCATAAAACGCTGAAACAGCGGCATCATATTCCGCCAAAAAGGCAGGGTCACTGGCGGCTGACTCCAGCTTCTCCTGGCTGAGGCTCAATAGCTGTTTTACCGGATTATAGCCGCTTAGACGTAATGCCTGATAGTCAAGGGCGCGGAAAACGTTGCGTCCTTCCACATGCCAGCTCCACCACAGGTTGCGCGCCATATCCTGAAGCCGTCTGATGCGCGCCGGTATTCTCTGTTTCATTTTGCTCTCATTCCTCCGTATGTTTCTGCCACAGTTGCTTGACCTTTTCTTTGAGCTCGCTGAAACTGCACTCCGTGTCAATGATGACGTGGGCACGTTTGAAACGCTCTTCCAGCGGCATCTGCGCTCGGATGCGGGCGAGGGCGTCAAGCTCGGATAGCCCGGAGCGGTAGATGAGCCTCCTGAGAATAGTCTCTTCTGATGCTGAGGTGACCCATACTTCATCAACGAGGATTGACCAGCCGGCTTCCAGCAGGAGTGGTGCTTCTATCACCACCACCTTTTCCCCGCGCTGGCGGTATGCCTCCAGTTTTTCCCTGATTGCCTGCAGTATACGCGGGTGCATGATGCGGTTAAGCCGTTCTCTTGCCTGGGGGTCGCTGAAGATGATTTTTCCCAGCTTTTTGCGGTCAATGGTGCCGTCCTCAGCTTTTACCTCTGCGCCGAACGCGGCAATCACTTCCCGCCATGCCTCTGTTTCCGGTTTGAAGACCTCGTGTCCCACCTCATCGGCATTGATGACGGTAGCGCCCAGTTCTGCCAGTAACCTGGCGACGGTGCTTTTACCGCTGGCGATGCCGCCGGTCAAACCGATGATTTTCATGGCAAGCCTGTTTACGTATAACATCAGTCTAGAGGTTTCATTCACGTCAGTCAAGCAGTGCATCCGTGATTAGGCAATCTGCTTTTTCAATGCTATAATGCATCAGAAAAAGTGCCACCAATTCCGGCGGCAGAGTCAGAAAAATGGAGGGGGACGATGAAACGGTCGGAACTGAAAAGAAAAGTGCAGACGGTCTTAGGGCTTATCTCCCCGGAAGCTCTGGGGATAACACTGCCACATGAACACCTCATCTGTGACGGCACCACGTGGTTCCGTGAGCCGGCGGAAGCAACGGAGAGGAAGTGGGTGAGGCACCCCGTGGGTATAGATATTCTCTGGTGGCTGAGATACCATCCTTTCCAGAACTATGATGACCTACAGCTTCTGGACGAAGATGTCATCGTTGATGAGTTGATGAGGTATAAGGCGTATGGCGGTAACTCGGTGGTGGAGCTGACGGTGAGAGGGATGGTGCCAGACCATCTGGCGGTGGCGCGTATTGCCCGGCTCACCGGATTGAATATCATTATGGGCACCGGCTATTATGTGGAAGCCTCTTATCCTAAAGATGCCGGAGTGAGCCAGAAGAGCGTGGAGGAAATTGCGGAAGAGTTTGTTAAAGATATTTTTGAGGGCTTCCAGAACACCGGCGTCCGCGCCGGTCTGATTGGCGAGCTGGGTTGTTCCTGGCCCTGCACGGAAAATGAAAAGAAGGTTTTGCGCGCCGGCGCTATAGCTCAGCAGAAGACGGGCGCATGCATCAATGTTCATCCCGGTCAGCATGAAGATGCCGCCATGGAGCACGTGAAGCTCCTGGATAAGGCGGGGGCGGACATCAGCCGGGTTATCATGAGCCACATTGACCGCGCCGTCCGTGAGCCGAAGCACCGCATTGAGCTGGCTGAGACCGGCTGTGTGCTGGAATATGACCTCTTCGGGCGGGAGGGATACTACCCGCCGCATTTCCGGGTGGTGGATATACCCAATGACGCCGCCCGCATCAACGAAATTCTGGAGCTGGCGGACAGGGGGTTTGAGAAGCAGATTGTCATCTCCCAGGATGTCTACAATAAGAGCGCATTGTGCCGGTATGGGGGGTGGGGATATGCCCATATCCTGCGGGACGCCGTCCCCGTGATGAAACTGAAAGGTATGCCAGAGAAATTGATTCACACCATCATGGTGGAGAACCCGAAAAGGCTTTTTACCTTCCTCTAAGCGCTAGCGCAAATCATGAAAAAGCGACCCCTCCATGCAGAGGGGTCACTGGCTTTCTGTGTGGGGAAATGGGGCTATTTGACCAGGTCCGCCAGGCCGAGTTCCGCAAGTTTCTTGGCACTGGGTTTGGTGGTTTTCAGGCTCCAGTCCATCGCCTTGAGGTAGTCTTTTATCATGAGTTCATCATCAATGGTGACACCGGCGAGCGGACCTTTCTTAAGCGGGGGGCGTCCCACAATGCGTTCATTGAATTCATGGGTGAGAGGATTGATGCCTTCACGGATATTGAACAGGTGCCTCATATTGGCAATGCGTTCACCAATTTCAAGGCATCTGTCAAAATCGTATTTTTCACCAGTGACTGCAGTTAGGAAGTCAGGAATGAACTGAGTGGGGTATGCCAGGTAGGCGAAGAGACAGATACCGGCGGAATTGACAATGTGCATCATGTTCATCGCTTTCTTCTGGAGCTCGCCGGTATTGGTGAAATCATACTTTTCTTTGCGGTCGTCCGTGAGCCAGTCCACACCCATAATCCAGGAGCGTCCGCCCTGAGTGTGACGGGCAGGTGTGGCGTCCATGCGGTAGGTCACGGCAAGTGCCGGGAAGAAGCGCGGGTCATGAGCGGGGACTTCCTCTCCCTGCACGTGGACGGCATACTGCTCAGCGCCTTTGCCCAGCTTCTTTGCCGCCCGCCAGACGCCGTCTACCAGTAGTGCGCCTATGCCTTCACGCTTTGCCATCTTCTTTGCAAGGGCAACGATGGCGTCACCATCGCCCCAGTTCAGTTCAATGCCGCCGGTATCCTTTTTGGTAAGGATGCCGTTCTGGTAGCACTCAATAGCAAAGGCGGCGGCAGAGCCGGCGGAAATGGTGTCAATACCATAGGCATTGCAGATATCATTGAAGTGGATGATGGATTCAAGGTCATCATTGAGGCAGAGCGTGCCGGACATGCACAGCGTCTCGTATTCCGGCTTGTGACAGACCCTGGCGCGTCCTTCTTTGGGCTTCATGTGCCCGCCGCAGGCGATGGGGCACTGCCAGCAGCCATATTTCCTCTGCTGTTCGGCGATGACTGCTTCATCACTGATGAGCCTGGCATTGGGGAAGTCAGTCACACCGGCGCCCATCCAGTTCTTGACCGGAGAGTCACCGCTCATGGCGCTTGATTCGGTGATGCCGGCGGTGCCATACTTGCTGGTCCGCTTGCCCCATTCGGTGATTTTTGCCATGTACTCACGGCGTAGTTGCTTGGCTTTCGCCTCATCAGCCATGGGTACTTTCATATTGCCGTTGGCGACAATCGCCTTTAGTTTCTTTGCCCCCATCACGGCGCCCATGCCCTGCCTGCCGGCGGCGCGTCCCATCTCGTTGATAATGCAGGCGAGGAGCGATTGCTGTTCTCCTGATGGACCGATGCTGGCGACGCTGGCATCTTTGCCGTGCGTGGCTTTCAATGCTTCCTCAGTGTCAAGGCAGTCCTTGCCCCAGAGCTTGCTGGCGTCTATGAGCTCAGCTTTTCCATTTTCAATATAGAGGTAGGCGGGTTTTTTGGCGGCGCCGGTGAAGAACACACCATCAAAGCCGGCAAATTTCAGATAAGGACCAAAGTCACCGCCGCAGTTGGTGTCTCCCCAGGTCAGGGTTAGGGGGGACTTGCCGACGACGACAAAGCGCCCGCTGGACATGGTGGGCGTGCCGGTGAGCGGACCGGTGAGGAAGCCGAACAAAGCTTCCGGCGCCAGCGCGTCCGTTTTCCCTTTCATGCGCTCATAGATGATTCGTGCGCCCAGCCCATACCCGCCCATGAAGTCACGGCGGAGCTGGTTGCTGAGCTCCTCTTCCTTAATAGTGCCCTTGCTGAGGTCAACGAAGAGCAGTCTGCCCATGTACCCCTGTAGCATCTTCTTCTCCTTTCCGGTCTAATGGTGTCTATTTTACACTGTCACTCACCCGTTGAAAAGGGGTCTGAGGTAGGCGAGCGATTTGCGGGCAATTGTCTCAGCATCACCCTCCGGCGCAATGACGATTGAGGCTGACCCGTGAAAACCTTCTTCAATCAGCACGCGGGCGATGTTTTTCCAGTCCAGCACCTCTTTTTCAGGAAGTATGCCGGGGGGCCAGCGGCTGGGTTCATAAAGATGGATATGCTGTGCTTTCCCTTCAGTGGCTCTGATGCCTTCTTCTATTGATTTCTCCGCCGCCCAGAGCTGGTGCGTATCCAGCATAATGCTGAAGTGGGGGCTATTGATTTTTTTCACCATCGCCATGGCTTCTTTATTGGTGTTGAAGAGACGGGTGTATTTTAATTCAGCGCACTCAAGCATGATGATGGCACCAGTTTTTTCTGCGTGTTCAGTAAGCTCACGCAGGATTTCCTCAGCCACTTTAGTGAGCTCACGCTTGGGCAAGCCGGGAATGCCCACGCCGCGGGCACCGCCCAGCCCCACCCGCGCTTTGAAATAGCCGGCGAATTCCAGAATGCGCTTGAAGCCCTCAATGGCTCTGCGCTGAATGGACTTATCTTCATGGAGCAGTGCCAGACCATGAGCCCAGATGCGCCCGCTATTGACCACGGGCATGAGCGCGCCGGCGTTTTCAAGCGCTTTCTTGAAGTTCACCGGGTCCGGAACGCGGTCCGGGTTGGGCATAAACTCAATGCCGTCAAAGCCCCAGGCAACTGCCGTACGGGCAATCTCAGCAGGTGTCCCGGTGAGCACCTTCACCACGAAGTTATAGTTGAGTATATCTGGTTCCGCGGCAAATTGACAAAACTTGACGTCTGGCATTATATAACCTCTCTTATCTGAGCTTATGGGATGGTCATTCCGCCGTCAATAATCAGCGTCTGACCGACCATATAGTCTGAGGCATCAGAAGCGAGGAAGACAGCGGCGCCCACGTAATCCTCAGGGGATGCGGGTCTTCCCGCCGGTACGCCGCTCATGATTTTGTTGAAATCATCAGGATTGTTTTTGAAGAACTCCCGGTTGATTTCCGTGATGGTTACTCCCGGACCGATGGCGTTCACATTAATGCCGTATTTTATCCACTCCATTCCCAGCACCCGCGTCATGTGGGAGACGCCGGCTTTGGTGATGGCGTAGATGGAGCGTTTTGTCTGCCCCATCTGGGAAAGAACAGAGGAGATATTGATGATTTTCCCCTTCTTCTGCTTCATCATTTCCAGGGCGGCAAACTTGCTGCAGAAATAGGTGCCCTTCAGATTGGTGTCCACGATGGTGTTCCAGTCTTCTTCCGTGAACTCTTCCGCCGGTTTTCTTATCATCACCGCGGCGTTATTGACCATGATATCCAGCCTGCCGCAGTCCTTGACCACTTTTGCAATGAGTGCGGCGATTGAGGACACTTTGCTGATGTCAACGGGTATGGCGATGGCTTTTAAGCCTTCTTTCTTCAGAGCGTCCACTGCCTTATTGCCTTCCGCCTCATGCCGGTTGGAGATGACCACCTGGGCACCTGAAAGAGCCAGCCCCCTGGCAATGGCAAAGCCGATGCCGCGGTTGCCGCCGGTAACAATTGCCACTTTGCCGGATAAATCAAACATACTCATGATAACCTCCTTATGAGCGCTCAATCTTGAGCCCCAGCAGACGGGCAGGATTTGTTTTCACCATCAGGGTTACCTCATCCTCAGTGAGACCGTTGCGTAGCATGGCGCTGATAAACATCCGCAGACCTTCCGTGAGAGTTGGGTGGGCAGACCCGCCGGCATCTGTGCACATGATGCAGTTTTTAGCGCCTTCCCGCTTGATAGAAGCCACCACTTCTTCAGGCTTGGTCTTGCCACCGGTGGGGGAGACCTGCCACGCCGAGTGTTCAATAAACACGCCCTCTTTAGCCAGCGTTTTCCGCTCATCGGGCGTGAGGATTGACTCGGAAAGGAAGTCAGACATGGCATGGGTGACCAAGATTTTAGTGAGGTTCATTTGTCTGGCTCTGTCCACCAGAGCCATGATTTCCGGGGCAGAGATGTGGCCGGTGGCGAGCACCATATCATATTCCCTGACTACTTTCAGGACCTCGTCCACTTCCGGGATGAGCTTCCCGCGCTTGTTGATGATGGAGATACCTTCTCCCTTCATCTCCAGACCGAGCACCTTACGCACCATATTGATTGAGTTTCTGGCGCAGAACACCGGCATCCAGACGATTTTGCCACCCAGTTTGGCTTCAGTTTCCACGGCATGGTAGTTAATGCCGCCGGCATCATATTCCAGACAGATGCCGCCGAATACGGCTACCTCCGGCACCATCTGTCCGACGAGTGTGGCGAGATTGGCGGTGGGGTAGCTATGGTTTTTCAGGACGACGGCGCGCAAGCCGGCTTCCCGCGCCAGCAACACCGTTTCCAGAGCGTTGAAACGACGTGGCATGATATCCGGTGCGAAATGGACGTGGCACTCAATGGCGCCCCTCAGCATCCTGCCGATGGTTGAAGTATCAGGCGAGGGCTGGAAGCAGAAGTGGTACTCAGGGCGGTATTCATGCTCATGCTCATCCATGGTTACGTTCTCCTTGCGCTGACTAACTGGTTTCTTTCAGGAATTTTTTCAGCTTAGCCTGAAATATCGGCGTGTCCCAGACCTCTTTATTGACCAGACCTTTCGGCTTCTCACCCCGCATAATCTGTTTAATCTGTTCCATGATTTCATCCCACATGTTCATCCTGCCCTGGTCGGTATGGGCAAGGGCATGGGGCGCTACGATGACGTTTTCCAGTTTGAGGAGGGGGTTATCAGGGGGGGTGGGCTCCTGTTCAAAGACGTCAATGCCGGCGCCCTGAATCCAGCCTTCAGTGAGGGCTTTATAGAGTGCCTTT
>DAOTYE010000075.1:0-16066 GCA_034434915.1 Dehalococcoidales bacterium | reverse complement strand
AACTGGAGATAGGGGGATTCGAACCCCCGACCTCTGCGATGCGAGCGCAGCGCTCTCCCGTCTGAGCTATATCCCCATGATGCAGTAAAATTATACCATATCCTGCAGGTTCAGTTAACTTTTATGCTCAATCCGCTTGATGCGGTAACGCAGTTTCCCCGCCGGCACCACCACTTCCACCGTCTCCTCCTCGCCCCGCCCGATAAGCGCTTTGCCGATTGGCGAGACGCTGGAAATCTTCCCCTGCAGCGGGTCAACTTCTCGTGGCGGGACGATGGTATAGTGGATTTCCTCCCCGGAGTTCAGGTCCAGCAGAATGAGGCTGTCTCCGATGCCCACCTTTGCGCTGGACTTAGGGGTATCATCTATGATTCGGGCGTACTTCAGCGTTTCCTCAAGCTCAATAATCCGCCCCTCAAGGTGTCCCAGCTGTTCTTTGGCGGCGTGCAGAGGAGCGTTCTCCCGGAAATCCTTGTCTGCCGCGGCGCGCCGTATGTCCTCAATGATGAGGGGGCGCTTCTTCTTCAGTTCTTCAAGCTCTGCTTTCAGTTCTTCATATCCCCGGCGGGTCAATGACACAGCCTCGCGGGGAACCTGTTTTTGAGGGACTGCCGTTCCACCTTTCCCCTTTCTGGCTTTCAGGTGAACGCCAAGATTGCTTGCGCTCCACTTTTCCTTTTTGGCATAAGCAAGGAACGCCCTGACTATCTCAAGCTTTTTGACATAGTCAGTGTCAGAAAGGGAAAGACGTTCCGCGTAGTTGGCTATTTCCGGCGCCGTGAAGCTGGATAGGGCACGCTCAGCTCCATACCACCTGACAAACCGTGTGACCTCAGGCTGGCTTTTCTCTTTTTCTGGCGCGGAAAGCTGCATCAGAAAGCGGCTCGCCGCCTCACCCAGAGTTATCTTTTCCACGGCTTCTTTTGACATAAGGCACTGCTCAATGCAAGCAATCTATTCTAACTTTTCGCCAGAGCCCGGGTCAATTTTTCCTCAGCCGCCTCAGTGGCAAAGCTATGCTGATGACACCGCCCATTCCGATAGAGCGGAGCAACGCCAGCAACGCCTCACCATGCCAGTCAAATGACAGGTCATTCATCTGCGCCAGCCTCTCCATGATGCCGCGCCTTTTCACATAGGAGAAGATGTGGTTTATCCATTCATCACTCAGGCGCTCAAAAAGCTTTCTTGCCTGATAGCCTGTGCGCAGTTCCTGCCCCATTTTCTTTTGCCACGCGCGTTCATAGCCTGCCAGCCCTTCCGCTGAAAAGTCTCCGCTCTGAAATGCGCGGTGGATAGTCTCTGCCGCAAAGTCCGCCCCGAGCATTCCGTAATAGATGCCTCCGCCGGTGGTAGGTTTGACCTGTCCCGCGGCATCGCCGACGATGATGACCCGCTCACCGTACGTGCGGGGCGCCGGTTTCAAAGGGATGCCACCATGGTGTAGTTCCACATCAGCCGCGGCATCAATTTTCCCCCGGGCTTTAAGGGAGGCAAGCAGTTTCTTTAGATAAGTTCCGGGGCTTTGGCGCGTCAGGAGACCCACCCGCGCTCTTCCGGGCGCTGTGGGCACGAGCCAGGCGAAGAAGCCGGGGGCAATTTCCCGTCCCAGGTAGACCTCAATCTCATCCATTTCATTTGTGCTCACCTCAGCCTGCGCGCCAGCAACAAAGTCAGCCCAAGTGCCCATGCCAAGCTTTTCCACAAGCCGCGGGTTGAACCCGGGGGCAATGACTGCTACTTTTGCTTCAAAAGTTTGTCCCGTTGTCCGTATGCTGACCTTTTCTCTTTCAATCTGGATGTCAGCTACGGCGCTGTGAAAAAAGAAGTCAGCGCCTGTTTCCTGTGCCCGGCGGGCGAGGTGACGGTCAAAAGCGGTGCGGTCCAGGACGACTGCCTGCGGCTCGTCTCGCGCCACGCGGATTTCTGTCCCGGACGGAGCGGATATTCTGGCACTGCTTACCTGGCGGAGGATGACTGTGGGGTCAATGGAGAAGACATTGGCGCACTCTACCCCGATGATGCCGGTACAGCAGAGTTTGCCACCTGCCTCAGGCTTCTGTTCCAGCACTGCCACATGATAGCCCCGGCTGGCAAGCCGGTACGCCACCTGACTGCCTGACGGCCCACTGCCGATGATGATACCATCATATCTCATGGCAGTTGCCGGCGCCGCTTCCGGAGGTAGTAGATTCCCAGAGGTACGGCGGTGAGGATAATGATGACCATGATGGAGGTGAATGCGGTGATTGGTATTTTCAGAAGCACGTTGAGGGCAATGACGCTGAGGGTAACGATGGCGATTGACAGACCGAAGGAGAGAGCTATTCTCTCTATGAAAGCGACTTCTTTGAAAAAGACCAGCGTCCAGCAGAAGCCGGGCAGGGAAAAGACAAGGATAAATCCAGCTATTGCCCGCAAAGTTGATAACGGGTCAAGAGCATACAGGAAAGAATCAGGCACGACCTCAAGTGATGGTAGTAAACTCATCGGTTACATAGTACTGGAACACGCTGGCAAGTTCAAGCGCATAACACTTGCCCCCACCCGCGCCTTGACAGCAGTTTTTTGATGTGAAGGTCATATTACTCAGAATCATCCGCCCATTCTTGAAGCTGACCTGATGAGGCTGGTATGCTTTTTAAGAAAAGAGCCTTTAGCCGAGGCTGAACAATTCAAGCAAACGTTTAGTCTTTGGCTTCTCGTTTGTGGGGCATGATATTAAGGCGCTTCTTGGCAGGTTATGCCTGGCACTAAGATGGCTGGAATGAAACTGATTTCTTAAGGCTAATCCAGAATCTTGAATGTCTTCAAAATGTGGTAGTAGAGATTGCATTGGTCTTCGTAAAAAGTAAGGTCTTTTTTGATGTCCTCCATTTTCTGGGCTTTGACTGCTCTGCCCATTGTCTCCCCTATCTCCATCAAGGGTGACTTTTAATCCCGGCGTCAGCCCGGTATAATTCTTTTATGCCCGCCGATACCGTCAGAGAGATTATCCGCCTGCTGATAGACGCCTATGGGGACCGCGCCTGGCACTCTGACCATCAGCCGCTCGCCACATTAATTCAGACCATCCTCTCCCAGAATACTTCAGACACGAACTCCCGCCGTGCGTTCAGGGCGCTCAGGAAAGCATTTCCACGCTGGGAAGACCTGGCAGAAGCTGACATGAATGACATTGCTCACGCTATCAGGAGCGGCGGACTGGGAGAAGTCAAATCAATACGCATCAGGCAAGCCCTTCAGGAAATAAAGCAAAAGCGGGGCAACTTTGACCTCAGCTTCCTCAAAGAGTCACCCGTAAGCAAAGCGAGAGACTGGCTGATGGAACTGCCCGGCGTGGGCATGAAAACGGCGAACTGCGTGCTTCTCTTTTCCCTGGGCATGCCGGCGCTCCCGGTGGACACCCACATATTCCGTGTGGCAAAAAGGCTGAGGCTGATTGATACCAGAGCCACCATAGAGCAAGCCCACAGACAGCTTGCAGATATGGTGCCGCCGGAGAGCGTCTATCAGTTTCATGTGCTGATGATTGAGCACGGCAGAAGGACATGCAAAGCCCGGCGCCCCCTCTGCCCAATCTGCATTCTGCGGGGCATCTGCCCCAGCTATGCAATGTTCACTAAAAGCACAGATGCGCTTCAAGAGTGACCTGCGCAGTCAAACCTTTTGATTTACCAGTAGATTTCAATGGCTTTAACAATGCTTGTAGCTTCACCCATACCCCAGTTTTCCGGTCTCAGCAGGCTTGGCTGGTAAGGCTGGTCTTTGGCTATCTTCACGATTTTGTCCAGGTGGGTCAGGCTGATAGCAGACCGCTCGCCGGTGACATCAATATAGACCAATCCCCTGTCCAGAGTCTTGAAAGCGTTCAAGCCGTGAGGCATGCCGCTGTAAAAGTGGACGACAACAAAGGCGGCGCGAATGCCCAGTTTTTCCGCATTGTTGTGCAGGTCCTGGGCAAAATTGCCGCATTCATAAACGCCCGGGATATAGAGCTTTTTGTCCGTCCGGTCTGCCAGAAGGAAGCTCTCAAGCTGTGCCCAGGTGGGATTTGCGGCATTGTTATTATTAATCAGCACAAGCTGATGGACATTACCTGAGGCATACGGAGGTACCACGCCAGAGAAAACTTTTATGCCCAGCGTATCCTTGTAAACTGAAAGCTCCTTTTTTATGTCCTCAATCTCCTGTTGCAGTTCCTCCACGTTCCGCATTAAGGTCTGGTTTTCCTTCTGAGATGCGGAAAGCTGTTCACTGGCAGTCTTCAGCTGTGCTTCCGTGCTCTTGAGCTCAATTGTCTTGCTTTCATAAAGCTGGATATACTTCGCCGTCTGGTCAAGCTGGTCTGCCAGCTTCTGGCGTGTTTCATCCAGACTGATGGTCGCTTTCCTCAGATTTGTCTGAGCTTCATCCAGGCTGGACTGTGTGCTCCGCAGGGCGCCTTCAGTACTCAGCAATATGTCCTGTGTTGCACCCAGAGCCTGGTAGGTGAAAAGCCAGCCGGCGCCACATACCACCAGTGCCAGAACCAAAAGCGCCATTAATATGTTTTTCATTACGCCCCCCTGACCGACAAACCGGAGTGGAAGTCAGCTTTCTGTCCTCTATCATACGCTTTGAGACAGCATAAGGCAACCCCCCTTAACTTCCTCCAGGGTTAACCGGAGAATCTGGTTCTATTGCGTCCTGCCTTGTTTTACTGTTACAATCATGCATAACAGCAGTAAAAAGCAATGAACCCGTATCTTTATCCTGGCGAAGTCCCTGCCGCGAAAGTTGAGCTGGCGCAGAGTTCACCTGCGTGGTCACGTTACACGGTGACTTTCCCTTCAGCCAAGCCCACCCGCTACCCGGAGAACAATACCGTCACCGGTGAATACTTTCAGCCCCGGAACGGGAGCCCAACCCCGCTCGTTATCATGATGCACGGCATGAGTGACCAATTGCTTATCCCCTGCAAGCTCTTCGCGCGTGCATTTGCACGGCACGGCATTGCCAGCTTTGTCCTTTACACCGTATTTCATAGCAAGCGCATGCCTGAGACCGTGAAAGCCCGCATCCACCACCTGACGCCGGAGGAATGGTTTGAGAGCTACCAGATTTCTGTCACAGACATAAGGCAGGTAATAGACTGGGCAAGCCAGCGTCCTGAAATCAGCAAAGATGAGATTGGTGTCCTGGGCATCAGCTTCGGTGGCTTCATTTCTGCCATCGCCATGGGGATAGATAAACGTATCAGGTCCGGCGTCTTCATTATCAGCGGCGGCAATGGTGATAAGATTGCCCGCTTGAGCCGCAAAGGCGCATTGAAGCGCGGCTACCATAAGACAGAGTCAGATTACCGCCAGAGCCAGAGTGAACTGTCTCAGTTCTTGAATGAGGTCACAGTAAAAGGCTGGGAAAACGCAACTCCGCCCAAAAAGGGATTTCTGGTAGAGCCGCTCACCTTCGCTCACGCTTTGAGGCAGAGACCGGTGCTTATGGTGAACGCCCGCTGGGATGAGTATATCCCCAGAGAAGCGGCGCTTGATTTTTGGCACGCCAGCGGCAAGCCGGAAATTGCCTGGTACCCTGCTACCCACACCACCATCTGGCTGTGGTACCCGTTTATCAGCCGCAAAATCATCCGGTTTTTCAAATCATCGCTCAACCACACGGCGCCAGCTTAAGGAGGCAGATATGATACAGCGCGGATATGAAATTAACGAGCTCGCTAAAGAAGAATCCTGGCGACTTTTCCGCATCATCGGGGAGATGGTGGAAGGCTTTGACAAGCTTGCGGGCATAGAGCCTGCGGTCAGCATCTACGGCTCAGCAAGGGTGACACCGGATAGAGTGGAATACCGGAAAGCTGAGGAGATTGCCCGTCGGCTGGGCAAGCTAGGCTTCAATATCATTACCGGCGGCGGTCCCGGGCTCATGGAGGCGGCGAACAAGGGTGCCATGGCGGCGGGGGTGAAATCTGTAGGACTCAATATTGAGCTTCCGGAAGAACAGAAGGTCAACCCGTATACCAATATCTCCATCACCTTCAGCCACTTCTACATCCGCAAGGTGATGCTGGTGAAATATGCCACGGCATTCATCGTCATGCCGGGCGGTCTGGGGACGCTTGATGAGCTTACCGAAGTGCTCAACCTCATCCAGACCCATAAAATCAAACCTTTCCCGGTGATTGTCTATGACGCCAGATACTGGCAGGGCTTTCTGGACTGGCTTAAAAGATACGCTCTCGCCCGCGGCTATATTTCAGCTGAAGACCTTAATATCCTGCGCGTCTGTGACAGCACGAAAGAAGTAATTGAATCAGTCCAGAAGTGGTACTGGAAGCATGAAATCACCGGGAAGAGGGCGGTCAGCCAGTAGCCAGACATCATGCAAATAAAAACCCGGGGTGAGGCTGAACATGCCGGCAATGAGCAAAGCGGAAGTCTTGAAACAATCACTCATCTTCTCTGGATTAAGTCACGATGAACTCAAGGTGCTGGCTGACCTAGCGGTGGAGCGCCGTTTTCCCGCCGGTGAGTTTATCCTCTGGGAAGGCGATGCTCCTGAGTTTTTTTACGTGGTGGCAGAAGGAAGGGTGAAAATCGTCAAGCACTCCTCCACCGGCAAAGACTTTATCATCGCTTTTTTCAACCCGGGTGAGATGTTTGGCGAGGTGGCTGTCTTCCAGAACAAACCCTACCCGGCATCAGCCCAGGCAGCAACCGATGTCAGCGTTCTCTGCATTAATAGGGGTGAATTTTTGTCTTTTCTTGCCGGGCATCCGGAAGTCTCCCTTGCCATCATCACGGTGCTGGGCGGGCGCCTCCGTGATGCCCAGAACAGATTGAAAGACCTCGCGGCAGAGAGGGTGGAACGGCGCCTCTGCCGCCTTCTCCTCATGCTTTCTGAAAAGCTGGGGAATACCCTCCCCTTTACCAGACAGGAGATTGCGGACATGGCGGGCACCACCACAGAGACGGCTATCCGCTTCACCACCCAGTTGAAAGAGAGAAAGATTATCCACACCGTGCGCGGCAAAATCACCATCCTCAACGCTGAAAAGCTCAGGCTATTGAGCGAAGGACCGCCGCGTCCGTAAGCCTTCCCATATCACTACGCGCGTGGCAATCTCAGAGCTTGCCATGCCGTTACGCTATCCGCAACGATAATTTGAGAAGGCATCCTCAGTGATATACATCATACTTCTTTCCGCTTTTTCCTTATACCATAGAAAGTGTAGCGTTTGAAATGAGGAAAATAAGATGGTAAAGAAACTGGTCAGAAAAATTGTGAAGATAGATGAAGAAAAATGCAATGGCTGTGGCGTGTGCGTGCCCGCCTGCGTGGAAGGCGCTCTTAAAATCATAGACGGTAAAGCCCGGCTCATCAGCGAACAGTACTGTGATGGGCTCGGTGCCTGCCTGGGTAAATGCCCGCAGGACGCCATCGTCATTGAAGAAAGGGAAGCGGAAGAGTTCAATGAGGAAGCAGTTGAGCACCTTGCTAAGGCAAAGAAGCCGGTAAAAGAGGTGCTTCCCTGTGGCTGTCCCTCCACCACGGTGAGCCAGTTCCGGCAGACTTCAAGTGCGGAAGCGCCAGCGGCAGACCTGCCGTCCATGCTTGCCCACTGGCCCATCCAGCTTGCCCTCGTGCCACCCGGCGCACCGTTTTTTCAAGGGGCTGACCTGCTTATTGCCGCTGACTGCGCACCCTTTGCCTATGCCAATTTCCACCGGGACTTTCTGAAAAATCACGCGGTGGTTATCGCCTGTCCCAAGCTGGATGACTTTGAAACCCATGTCAGCAAGCTAACGGAAATCCTGCGCCGCGCTGACGTGAAGAGTCTGACCATCGCCCATATGGAAGTGCCGTGCTGTTTCGGTCTGGTGCACATGGCGAAGCAGGCGATTGAGGCGAGTGGGAAAGATTTGCCCCTGAAAGAGATAACGATAGGTGTCAGGGGCAACCGGAAGTCATAACTGGAAGACTACGGCAAGCCTTTTGCCACAATCTCGGCGATGTCCAGCACCTGTACCTTCTCAAAGGCATCCAAGTCTTTGAGCCCGTCCTCAAACATAATCATGCAGTAGGGACAGGAGACACAAAGGGTCTGCGGTGAGTGAGTAAGGGCTTCTTCCACGCGGGCTACGTTAATGTGCTTGCCGATGGCCTCCTCCATCCACATCCTGCCGCCACCCGCGCCGCAGCAGAAAGACCGCTCCCGGCGCCGCTCCATCTCAAGCGGCGGCGCACCGGTAATACTGCGGAAAATACGGCGCGGCGGTTCGTAAATCTGGTTGTAGCGGCCCAGATAGCAGGAATCATGGAATACAGTGGCACCCAGGTCTTTTACGCCGTTCACCTTGAGCTTTCCTTCCTGAATCAGGCTATCAATGAACTGGGTATGGTGAATTACTTCCAGATTGGCGCCGAACTGGCGGTAGTCATTCTTAAGGGTGGTGAGGCAGTGGGGACACTGGGTGATGATTTTCTTCACGCCTCTATCTGCAAATAGCTTGACGTTCTCCTTCGCCATGCGGTCAAAGACATACTCGTTGCCCAGCCGGCGCAGGCTGTCACCACAGCACTTTTCGTCCTTGCCCAGGATGCCCCATGAGACGCCCGCCGCATCAAAAATCTTAGCCAGAGCTAGAGTGGTCTTGCGATTACGCGCGTCAAATGCCCCGGCACAGCCGACGAAGAATAGGTATTCCGTCTTGCCTGCCTCAAAGGTTTTCACCGTGATATCCGCCGCCCACTTGACCCGCTCCGCCGGCACAATCCCCCATGGGTTATAGCGCTGTTCTATGTTGTCAAAGAGATTGAGCAATTCTTCCGGGAACTTAGCCTGCAATTGCACCAGATTACGGCGCATCTCAATAATATGCTGAACATGTTCAATATAGACCGGGCAGACTTCCATGCAGGCGCCGCAGGTGGTGCACTCCCAGATGACTTCTTCTGAGACACTGCCATCGCTCACATCGCCGATGAGCGGTATGAGTGGCTCTTTCCCTTTGAGCAGGCGCGGGGCATTGGTGAGCAGGTTCTTTTTCAAGTTCTTGATGAGTAGCCTCGGGTTGAGCGGCTTGCCGGTAAAGGTCGCCGGGCAGACCTCCTGGCATAGGCCGGGCTCCACACAGGCATAGAGGTCCAGAATCTGTTTTCTGGTGAAGCCGTCAATGCGGCTGGCGCCGAATGTTGCCGGGTCGTTCACATTGATAGGTGCCACCATGCCTTTCGGCGGGGCGGCGCGGAGCATATCATTGATGACCGCCGCCACCACATGGAGGTAGCGGGTATAGCCGATGATGACGAGGACGAAGAGGACAAAGCCCCAGTGACTCCAGAACCAGAAGGTATGCCACGCCTCTACCGAAAGGCTATTGGCATAAAGCGCGCTAAACGCCGTGCTCAAGGGAGGAGTCACCAAGCCAAGGCCGGCCGGAGGATGCCCGGCCGCAATCTGTGTGGCAATCTTGCCGATATGGGTAATAGGGTGTATCAAAACGGTAAGCAAGATGACAAGTGCCTCCGCCGTCTGCTGTCCCTTGAGGCGCGGCGGCTTGACAATGTAGCGGCGGATGATGCCCCACAGCGCCCCGAGCATGATGAACGGGGCAATAATGTCCATTACCCAGGTATAGATAGCATAGACCGCATTGTGCTCCATGAAATCTGAAATGCCCAAACCTGAGGCGACAATGATGAAGAAGAAGTAATACGTGACGAAGAGCAAAAAACCCCAGACCATGAAGGCATGCCCCAGAGACGCCCGGTCTTTTTTAGTCAGGTTTTTCAACTGGCACTGCTGAACGATGAGATGTCCGATGGCGAGAACAAGTTTTAGCAACGGATTGTCCAGCCTGCCGTCCCTGCGCCCCAGAGAGAGATAGCGGAAAAGCTGGGAGAGCCGGCGCAAAAAAATAGCCACCGCCAGAGCCGTTACCCCCCAGAACAGGATATAGCCGGCAATGCCGAGGTCACTGACTGCGTTCATGCTTAGTGCCTCTCCACCTGATAGTTTTTGCCCTGTGCTTTCAGCTCCCTGATACGACGGGTGAGCAAGGGCACAATCTGAAGTACATCGCCAACAATACCATAGGTTGCCACCTCAAAGATAGGTGCGTGTTTGTCAATATTGATGGCGACGATGGTATCCGAATCCTGCATGCCGACCAGGTGCTGGATGGCGCCGCTGATGCCGCAGGCGATATAGAGCCTGGGACGCACTGTTTTGCCGGTCTGTCCCACCTGGCGCTCCGGAGGCATCCACCCAGCTTCCACCGCCCCACGTGATGAGCCCACCACTCCTCCCAACTCGTCAGCCAGCTCCTGAAGATACTTAAAGTTCTCTTTGCCACGCATCCCTCTCCCGCCTGAGATGATGACCTCCGCCCGGGCGATGTCTATCTCTCCCGCCTTGCGCTCATCAACAATCTCCAGGATTTTTACGGCAAAGTCTTCCTCTTTGAACGGAAACTCCTCGCGGACAATCTCCCCGGTGGCGGATGGGTCCTTCTTCGGCATGGGCAGGACGTGAGGGCGCACGGTTGCCATCTGCGGTCTGGTGCGTTCGGTCAGGATGGTCGCCATGATGTTGCCGCCAAAGGCGGGGCGGGTCTGCAGGAGGAACCCTCTCTCATCCACGTCAAGCCCGGTACAGTCTGCGGTGAGCCCGGTCTGGAGTCTGGTGGCGACCGCTCCGGCAAGGTCTCTGCCCAGACCTGTAGCGCCCATGAGCATAATCTCCGGCTTGTATTTCTGCACCAGGTAACAGATAGCCTCAAAATATGGTTCAGTGCGGTAATGGCGGAGGACGGGGTCATCAACAAGGTATGCTTTGGTTGCGCCGTAAGCAAAAGACTCATGGCAGAGGTGCTCTACCCTGTGCCCGACAACCACCGAGCAAAGCTCCACGTTTCGCGCTTTGGCTAATTGAGCGCCGGTGCCCAGGAGCTCCCAGGAAACGCCGGCAGGCTCTCCATCTGTCTGCTCAATGAAGACCCACACCCCGCGGTACTGTTTGAGCTTCTCCGGGAGCTCAGCTTCAACTTTCACCGGCCCGGCGGCGGGCGCCGCTGCTTTCTTCAGCGCTTCAATTTCAGCGATAATTTTAAGTTCTTCAGGGGTATAGTAAACCTCAATGGCGCCGGCGGGGCAGACTTTGATGCAACGCTGACAGACAGTGCATTTCTCAAGGTTAATAACCGGCTCGCCCCTGTCATTCATGACGATGGCATCACGCGGGCACTCAGCCTGACAGCGAGCTCCACAGGCAATGCACTTACCCGGGATGAGCCGGGCAGTGCCACGGGGTCTTTTCAATTTCTTTTCATCAGCCACAGGCTAAGCCTTTTCACTAGACCGATTCAAATGAAAGGATGTCTTTTTCCACCAGTTTGGACAGGAGCAAATTGGCCGCATCTTCCGGCTGGTTTAAGCCATCGCCAAGGATTTCCCCTTTAGCCCTCTGGGGAGAGAAAATGCGGCGCACCTGCGTAGCTGACCCTTTTAGCCCCACACATTCCTCCGGCAATTGCATCACTTTATTGTTCCACAGCGTGATGGTTGCCTTCTCCGCCGCCAGCCGCATGGGCACTTTGGGATAGCGCAGGCGGTTTATTTCCCGAACCACGGAAATCATCGCCGGAAGAGGTGCTTCCACAATCTCGCGGTGGGTGCCCAGCTTGCGCCGCACCCGCACCTTCCTGCCGCGCAGGTCAACCTCAATTATCTGGTCAACAAGGGTAAGCTGAGAGAAGCGCAACCGGGTGGCGATGCCCGGACCCACCTGCGCCGTGTCACCATCAATGGTCTGCCGACCGCACAGCACAATACCCACTTCTTCTTTTTCGGCCAGCCGTTTGATTGCTTCCGCAAGCGTGAAGCTGGTTGCCAGGGTATCCGCGCCTCCAAAGGCACGGTCGCTCAATAGCACCGCCTCATCCGCGCCCAGTGCCAGAGCTTTCCTCAGGGTGACTTCAGTGTTCGGCGGTCCCATAGAAAGAACTACGACGCGGAAACCATACCTGTCTTTAAGCCTCAGGCTTTCCTCAAGAGCATGGGTATCAAAAGGGTTCATGATGAACGGCACGCCCTCCCGGATAAGGGTGCCGGTGTTCGGGTCAATTTTCACCTGGGTGGTATCCGGCACCTGCTTAATACACGTGATGACAAGCATCTGCGTTTCCTTCTTAGAAACACGGACTCCCCTTGAGTGCAGTTATTTCAAAGAGAAAGGAGGAAAAAGCTACTCAGAGGGGAATCACAAATAATTCACGTGGAATATCTTAGCAGGACAAAAATGGTAAGTCAAATAAAGGCAACCACCAGAAACTTTCAAGTCTTGATTTCCTGCGCCAGCTTCTTCCCCAGCGCAAAAGCTTGAGACAGCGCCTCAGGATGGGTTTTCACCTCTCCCCTCTCGTCCACCCCCCGCACCAGGAGCTCGCCGGTGTAGGCGACGTCAAACGCTTTGAAGAAATACTTTACCGTCAGCAGTGCCCCATCAAACAACCGCGGTCCCCTGGTCGCCCCCACTCCAATGAACACGCCCTTTCGCGGCTTTGCTGGGAGATTATGCAGAACATTGCGCCTTGCCCACAGCGCCTGACTGCGGTCAATGAGGGCTTTAAGCTGGGCGGTCACGCCGTAGAAAAAAATCGGTGAAGCAATGATGATGCCGTCTGCTTCAAGAAGCTTGGGATAGAGAGCATCCATATCGTCGCGGATGACGCAGTTGCCATCTTTGAAACAGCCATAGTATTCCCGGCAAGGCGTAATTTTCAGCTTGTCTATGACTATCTTCTCAGTCTCAGCGTGCTCGCTCTGCGCACCTTTGAGCGCTTCATCCACAAGCAGGTCAGTATTTCCTTTGACACGCGGGCTGCCCATAATGCCCAGGACTTTCATCTTCGCCCTCCGCAAGACTCAACTCTTACTGCGCTCTGCCTGCCACTCTGCCAGCTTCGCTATAATCTCATCATCAGTGTCATCATAACGCTCCTGATAGAAGCTGGTGACCGAGACACCGTACATCCGGGCAATGACCAGGCAGACCAGCTTATCAACTCTGGGCTTCAGCAGGTCATACGCCGTGCCAGTGGCAACGGGCACTGCGACGATTGTTTTCGCCGCGCGGCGCTGTTTGAGAGAGCTCACCGCGGCAACCATGGTATAGCCTGAAGCCAGACCGTCATCCACAATAATAGCCGTTTTTCCTTCCAGGCTGACAGAAGGCAGGCTTTTATGATAGGCGGCACTGCGCCGGGCGATTTCTTCACGCACGGCATTCACCTGTTCTTCCACCTGCTCTTGCGTCAATCCCAGCTGTTGCACCAGCCGTTCATTAAGCACTTTGGTGCCATCTTCAGTAACCGCGCCATACCCCGAGCCCGGGTCCATTGGGAAGGCGACTTTGCGCGGAATGACAATGTCCAGAGGGGCTTTCAATGCATCCGCCACCTCCATGGCTACCGGCACACCACCACGCGGCACAGCCATGACCACAGCATCTCCACTGTACTGGGTCAGCCTCTCCGCTAGGAGCTTGCCAGCCTCAGCCCGGGAGGGGAAAATGGGCTGTGCCTCATAGACTACTCTGGGCATGACATTTCACTCCCATCTTCATTCACTGCCTATACTATAAGTGTCTCTAAGTATCACGTCAAGGAGGTCCTGCCATTTTACGCCATCTTGACACTTTGCCCGAACCACGATACTATCAAAAGAGAGGCACTAAATGAAATGATGCGGTGAGGAGGAACGATGTATAAACACATTATGGTTCCCCTGGATGGTTCAAAACTGGCGGAGTGCGTCCTGCCCCATGTTGAGGCAATAGCAAAGTGTGGCGGCACACAGGATGTTACGCTGGTGCGCGTAGTTGAGCCTTTCCGCGCGGCGGCTGGTGCTGAAGTGACTTTTGATGAAACGTACCTCAAGAAATACGAAGCAGAAAGCATGAAGTATGCTGAAAACTATCTTGATAGCGTCGCAAAAAAGATATCTCTTCCGGGAGTCACCATCAAGAAGGTGGTCCTGAGCGGTATACCGGCAGACAGCCTTTCAGACTACGCTAAGAATAATAAAGTGGACCTCATCATCATTGCCACGCACGGTCGCTCCGGCGTCAGCCGCTGGGTCTTCGGCAGTGTGGCGGACCGCATTCTCCGCTCCTCCCAGGCGCCGGTGCTGATGGTGCGCTCCCCTGGCTGTACTGCGGGCGCTTAAGTCATAATTCAGGAGAAGATGCATGATTAAAACGCTCGCTGTGTTTCTTCTGGTTTCTACAGCGGTCATTCTTGCCGCGTGCCAGCCTTCTGCGCCAACTCCTGCACCTGCGCCAACGCTAGTTTCCCCTACTGCGCCTGCCCCAGCGGCAAGCTGGAAGCCGGACGGGAAAATCAGCGATGGCGAATACACCGGCGTATTCAAATCCGGCGAGTATGAACTGCACTGGACGAATGATAATGAGAGTATTTACATCGGCATGAAGGCGAAGACGACCGGCTGGGTGGCAATGGCGGTTCAGCCGGGCTCACTGATGAAAGACGCCGATATGGTGTTAGGCTTTGTGAAAGACGGGCAGACCGTCATCTATGACCTGTTCAGCCCCGGCGACTTCGGTCCTCATCCGCCTGACACGGAGCAGGGAGGGAAAAACGATATTCTGGAGTTCGCCGGCGGTGAGGAAGGAGGATTTACCACTATTGAGTTCAAGCGCGCACTGGATACCGGCGATAAGTATGATAAGCCTCTTGCCAGCGGCAAAAACAAGATTATCTGGGCTTACGGTTCTACTGATGATTTCACAAGGCAACACAGCAACCGCGGCTATGGTGAAATAACGCTATTATGAGACCGAGATGAATCTGTATTACACCCTGGTGCCCAAAATCATCTTCATTCTGGGCATTATCAACCTGGTAAGCGGCTTGCTCATTTTCTTTTCCTGCCGCTGTCTTCCCGGCGCTCCCATCGGGAAGTGGCTCATGCGCTATGCCTGGTTCCAGCACTTCTATAAATACCACTGCAGGGTATGGGTGGTTTTCTGGAGCTCGGTCGCGGTACATGCCGTCCTCGCGCTGATTTACTTTGGCTGGCCCAACTAATTCTACCCCTGAGAAAGGAGGCGCCACATGCCGTTGGAGACCACATTGATGGTCGGTGGTGAGGCGGGGCAGGGTGTGCAGTCGGTAGGCTTCCTGCTGGCAAAAGCCTTCGCCCGGGGTGGCTATCACGTCTTTGCCGACCAGGACTATGAGTCCCGCATCAGAGGCGGGCACAACTTTTTCCGCATCAGAGTCAAGGACAAACCGGTAAGCGCCGTCTCTGAAACAATTGACTTTCTGCTCGCCCTTAACAAAGAGACTATTGACCTGCACCACAGGGAGCTGTCCCGTAACGGAATCATCATTTACGATGGCGAAAACATCAAGACAGGAGCGAGCGACCGCTTTTTCAGCATCCCCCTGGAAAAAATTGCGGCGGAAAAAGCCGGGGATAAAATCATGTCAAACACAGTGGCGCTGGGTGCCGTGCTGGGGCTGGTGGGGTATGAGCTCAATATCTTGCTGAAACTCCTGCGCGAACACTTCAGCAAAAAGCCTGAGGTGGCTGAACAGAACGTGAAAGCAGTCAGAGCCGGCTATGATTACGCACAGGCTGAATTCAATGGGAAACCGGGACTCAAACTCAACATCATCAATGATAAGGCTCAGATGATGCTGCTCAATGGCAATGAAGCGGTCAGTTTGGGTGCCCTGGCGGCGGGCTGTAAATTCATGTCAGCATATCCCATGACCCCCGCTACGCCTATCATGGAGTATCTGGCGAGCAAGTCAAAGGAGTTCAACATTGCCGTGGTGCATGCCGAAGATGAAATCGCCGCCATCAATATGGCAATCGGTGCCGCGTTTGCGGGCGCGAGGGCTATGACTGCTACTTCAGGGAGCGGTTTCTGCCTTATGGTGGAGGGGCTGGGGCTAGCCGGCATTACCGAGACGCCGGTGGTCATCGTGGATGGACAGCGTCCCGGTCCGGCAGTGGGTCTGCCCACCCGCACCGAGCA
>DAOTYE010000074.1:0-2696 GCA_034434915.1 Dehalococcoidales bacterium | reverse complement strand
AAATTCAATCTCAACATGTCTCTGCGCATCTTTGACGGGGACGATGAAAAGCAGATGGTGGACTTCATTAAAGAAGGTCTGTCTCTCCTGCAGAAAGACTATCTCGGCGGCTCCGGGACACGGGGTTACGGCTGGGTCAAGATAGAAAATCTGAGGATAGATGGCAAGCCGGCAAATCTTGAGGGGGATTAATAACAGGTGGAGTGGTTCAGGGTAACCATCAGACTAAAGTCCCCAACCGGCACGCCGTGGCAGGCGGATACCGTGTTCGGGCACCTATGCTGGGCGCTGGCGCACCGTGACGGAGAGGCGGCGCTTAGGCAGTTCCTCCTGCCGTTCCGGGAAGGTAAGCCCACATTTCTGCTCTCTGATGGCTTTCCCGCGGGCTTCATGCCCCGCCCCCTCACTCTTAAGCTGCCTGATGACTATACGCTTGAAAGATTCCAGGAAAACCGCCGGCTCCGGAAGCTGTCATTGGTGCCGGAACAGGAGTTCCAGCGCGCCGTGCAGGGCGGAAAGCTTGAAAAGCCCATTCAGGAACAAACCAAGATTGTAATCCGCGCGGTGCTGAAAAACCAGACCAGCCGTCTTACCGGAACCACCGGAGAAGAGGGCAATCTCTTCGGATTCAGGGAATACTGGACGCCGGAGGTGATCATTTACGGGAAGGTGATGGAGACTTCCGTGGAGTTAGTGCGGGGATTGTTTCAGGAACTGCTCAAGTCCGGGTACGGCAAACGCAAGGCTGTGGGCTATGGCGCCATTGACAGTGTGGACTTTTCCAGATTTGAGGGCTTTCCGGTTGCGGCGCCGGTGAATGGCTTTGTCAGCTTATCCGCCTTCATTCCAGCTGAGCATGACCCGATACAGGGACGGTGGCGCCTGCGTTTCAAATACGGGCGGCTGGGTGAGGAGTTTGCTCTTGATGGGAACCCCTTCAAGAAGCCGCTGGTCATGCTGGAGCCCGGCTCTGTTTTTTACGATGCGCCGGTAAAGGAGTTTTACGGGCAGATGCTTGAAGGGGTGAGCGCGGCGCACCCTGAGGTGGTGCATTATGCTTATGCTCTGCCTGTGCCGGCGGTACTGCCACCAGGAGGCAAGCCGTGACAGAATGCCGCCTCTTAATCTGCACCGTGGGAGGTACGCCGGAAGCCGTCATTGCCGCCATCAAAGGCTCACAGGCGGAAAAGGTTATTTTCATCACCTCGCCGGAGACGCGGGGCGATGTCAAAGCCCAGGTGATTCCGGCTTTAACAAATGAAGGTGTGGCACTGCGTGAAGCTCAGTATGATTATTTTCAGGTGCCTGACGCCCAGGATTTTACCGGCTGTGTTGAAAGATTGCGTGAGCTAGGTGAGCAGGTGGACCAGTGGCGGGCGCGGGGTATTGACCATACCGTGATTGTTGATTTTACCGGCGGAACCAAATGCATGTCCGCCTCCCTTGCGCTGGTCGCTCGGCAGTGGCATTGCGGGTTTTCTTATATCGGTGGTGAGCAGAGGAACAAGGGTGGTGTGGGGGTGGTAGTTTCCGGGAAGGAAAAGATAATGCATTTTCAGAACCCGTGGGACGCCCTTGGCTACCAGGCGGTGGAAGACGCCGCACTTCTTTTTGACCAGGGTAACTATGAGGCGGCGGAGCAGATTCTGGAGCGTGCCCTCCCGGTGGTACACCGCCCTGATGTGAAGCTTGAGCTGAATACCTTCAGGTCTCTGTGCCAGGCATACCTGGAATGGGACCGCTTCCAACACAAAAAAGCTGATAGTGTACTCGCTGAGGTGCAAAAGAACGCTAACCACCTCCGTCACCTGTTCCCAAATAGTGCGCCGGACGTGCTGGAAAAGGTCACGCTTCACCGCAGATTCCTTCAGGATATGCTGAAGAGCCGCGTCAGCCGTTTTACCCTGGTGGACCTGTGCGCCAATGCCCGGCGGTGTGCCAGCAAAGGCAGGTATGATGATGCCGTGGCCAGGCTGTACCGCGTGGTAGAGGCATCAGCCCAGTTTAAGCTCCATGCAAAGTATGGCTTGTATTGTTGCGATGCAGGCATGCCTGATTTCAGCAAACTTGACCTCCGCAAGGTGCCGGAACCTTTGCGCAAGGAATGGTCTCCGCGTTGCAGGGAAGATGGCACTATATCGCTCGGTCTTCAGGACAATTACAGGCTTCTAGCCCTGCTGAAGGATGAACTTGCCGTGCGCTTTGAAGAATTCAGGGTAAAGGAAAACCTGTCAGCCCGCAACCGCTCTATACTGGCGCACGGGTTTGAGCCGGTGGGAGAAAAGGTGTTTAATGACCTGTGGCAGAAGACTATGGCGCTGGTGGAGGTGAAAGAGGATGAACTGCCTGCCTTTCCATGTCTGAGGTCCTCGGTGCGTAAAAATGACAGCGTGGGGCAAAAACGGGCAGAGCAGGGGACTCAAAAAGGAGGTGCTCGGAAAACGTATTCAGAATCAGGCGTGGCAGAGGGAAAAGAATGAATCCTCGAAAGGGGATTGGAACTCGATTCCCTGGGCAGGCAGGCAGGACAGCAAATCCGCCTCGGTAAAAATCTCCAGCGCCTCCGCCACGAGACGGACTATATTACATACGCCAATCGGCTCTATGTCAAAGGCGCCGCCGGCAAACTGCTCACAGACAAGACGTACACTGACGTTGACGTTGATGTGGACGAGGACGCCAGCTACGGTTACATC
>DAOTYE010000073.1:0-20685 GCA_034434915.1 Dehalococcoidales bacterium | reverse complement strand
GATACCCTGATGTGGCGCAGAAGGTGGGCGCACCTGACCGCCCTTCCCTCCTTCAGGACATTATCAAAGGCAGGCGGACCGAGGTGGACTACCTCAACGGCATCATCGTCAATAAAAGCAAAGAGCTGGGCATCCCCACCCCCATGAACGAGGCGGTCCTTAACCTCACCAGGAAAATTGAAACGGGGGAGGCAAAACCCGGTCCGCACAATCTGGAGACGTTGAAACCTTACCTGAAGATGTAGCGCAACCCTTTACAGGAAAGGGTCTGGCGCCAACCCCAGGGAGTTTCATGGGCACAATTGAGGCTGTTGTGAAGGGTATTGACCGGTTTATTGAGCGAGTAAGCAAGCTCACCGCGTGGCTCACCATAACCCTGATTATCATCATCGCCTGTGATGTCATCTCCCGCATCCTTTCAGCACACCTGCTGTCTGGGCGTTTGACATCAACTTCATGATTGGCACCTGCTTTTTTCTAATTGCCCTGCCAGCGATGTAAAATAAAAACAGTGGAGAGGTGCATTATGCCGAAAACAGTAACCCTGCGTGAGATGCCGTGGTACGGCGATACTGAATTTGAAATTGATTTTCCTGATTCATGGGATGTCCACGTATGCCAGATGAAAGGACATGACGCCCCTCCGTTGAGCAATGCCGCCATTAAGAAAGCCTTTGCTAACCCCATCGGCACGGAGACCATCAGGAAGCTGGCGAAGGGCAAAAAAGAAGTGGTCATCATCTTTGATGACATGGCGCGTCCCACGCCCTCTGCCCAGATTGTGCCCTTCGTGCTGGAGGAGCTTGCCGCGGCAGGCATCCCGGATGACAATATCCGGTTCATCGGCGCACCCGGCAGTCACGGCACGATGAACGCCGAGGACTTCCGCAAGAAGCTGGGCGACGATACCATAGCCAGGTTCCTGGTCTTTAACCACAACCCTTATGAAAACCTCACCTATCTGGGAAAGACGAGCCAGGGCACGCCAGTCTATATCAACAGCGAGGTCATGGCGTGCGACCTTAAAATCGCCATCGGGTGCATCGTCCCCCACCCGTTAAGCGGATTTGGCGGCGGGGGAAAAATCATTCTTCCCGGCGTGGCGGGCATTGAGACCATCCACGCCAACCACGCCACCTTCGCCCCCCACCCGCTCTGCGGCATCGGCGAATGCCACAACAACCCATTCAAGCAGGACCTTGATGAGACGGCGCGCATGGCAGGACTGGATGTTAAAATTGATGTCATCCTTAATATGAAGCGGGAAATTTCTGCCCTTTTTGTGGGCAACCCCACCGCGGAACATGAGGTGGGTGTGAAAGTAGCCCGCGAACACTACGCCACCGAGCTGGTCCCGGACGCTGACATCGTCATCGCCAACTGCTACATGAAGGCAAATGAAATCATCCTGGGTCCCCTCATCGCTTCCTCGGTGCTCAAGCCCGCCGGTGGGGACATGGTCATCATCTTCAATACGCCGGAGGGACAAATCCCCATGTTCTGGACGCGGAGCTGGGGCAAGAATATGGGTGGCAGGGGCTGGTACCCGCGGAAGAGCCTGCCGCCGAACACGAAGCGCCTCACCATCCTCTCTCCCTACCCGGAAAGAGCGGCGGTTGATTGCATCGCTCCGCCGCACCTCGTCAACTGGAGAAGGACCTGGGCTGAAGTCCTGGCGGACCTGAAGAAGACCTACGGCACAAAGGCAAAAGTGGTCGTCCTGCCTGATGTGACCGTGCAGTATTTCCCCGGAGTCCGGGCTGGTAAGCCCATCGGCGCCAATAAGTAGGCTGTTTCTGCGCTGGCGGTACAGACCATTTGAGCTTTACCACTGGATAAGGTAAAATCACAGGGCATTATTGTGCATGGAGGAGGTAGCTATGAGTGCTACGGAAAAGCTGGCAAAGTTCGCTGTAGAGACCACCTATTATGACCTTCCCCAGAAGACCATCAAATACGCCAAAGACCTGGCGTTAAGCAATGTGGGGGTGATGGTGTGGGGTTCCACGCTTCCCGCCGGCAGGATAGTGTCAAAATTCGTAAAGGATATGGGCGCGGTGCCGGAGGCGGGCGTCTTCGGCAGCGGGTTCAAGACCACTGTCGCTGAAGCCACGCTGTGCGGCGGCACTTTCGCCCATGCGGCAGAGTGGGAGGGTGACAGCCGCCCCGAAATGGTGGGGGTGATGCCCATCTTCCCTGCCGTTTTCACCCTGGGAGAAAAGCTGGGGGCGTCCGGGAAGGACATCCTTACCGCGGCAATCATCGGGCATGAGGTGTCAGCCAGAATCGGGCTTGCCTGCGTGACAGCTACCAGCAGGGGGTTCTTCGCCGTCCCGGTGATGGGTAACTTCGGCTCGGCAATAGCCGCCGCCAAACTGCTCAAGCTTAACGTGGAGCAGACTATGGTCGCGATGAGCCTCGCCGCCTCTCAGGCAGCCGGCACCCTGCGCCAGCATGACACCATGGCGCACTTCGTTGAGACCGGATTCGCCGCCCGCAATGGCGTCATGGCGGCATTAATGGCAAAGGCAGGCATCAACGCGGATAAGAACATCCTTGAAGATACTGATTCCGGCGTGGGGTTCTGCAGTGCCGTCGCCGGAAAAGAAAATTTCCAGATTGAGAAGCTTACGGAAAATCTCGGCAAAGACCTGCGCTTTGACCACCTTGACACCAAGCACTTCCCCTGCCACTCCTACATCCAGCGTTCCATTGAAGCGGCGCTACAGCTCGTCCATGAGAACAACATCAACTACAAAGACGTGGCGAGCGTGGAAGTGGAGATGAAGCCGTCATTTGCCCGCGACCTTGACCATCCATCGCCACCAGATGGAGAACATGCTCGCGTGAGCGTCCAGCACGCCATCGCCGCGGTATTGCTTGAGAAAAGGGTGGACATTAACAGTTTCACTGACGAAAAGACTGCTTCCGCCGCGTTCATAGAAGCCCGCCAGAAGGTGAAGGTGGTGCCCCGCCCGCAGTGGGAAAAAGAGAAGGACTTTGAGATTGTCACCATCATCCTCAAGAACGGCAAGAAGTTCAGCTCCAAGTGGGATACCTGGCGTGGACATCACACATCGCCCTTCAATGAGACCGAGCTGACCGCCAAATTCAAAGATGCCACCGCCGAGACGCTCTCACCCAAGCAGATTGACCGCGCCATAGAGCTTCTCATGAGCCTTGATAGCCTGAAAGATGTCTCCGAGCTCATGAAGCTTGTCTGCTTCCCGAGCAAAAAATAGCGGAGGTTTACCTTGAACGCATCTAAACAGCCCTGTGAAATGACCTTGAAAGAAGCCTCTTCAGCCATCGCCACAAAGGAGCTTCTCCCCTCGCAACTCCTCAACTCCTGTCTGGAGCGTATTGAAGCGCTAGACAGCAAAATCAAGGCGTGGGCACTGCTGGATAAAAAAGGTGCACAGGAAACGGCGCAGCGCCTTGATGATGAGGTAAAAAGGGGAAAGCTGAGGAGCCCCCTCCATGGCATCCCCGTGGGACTCAAGGACATCATCTACACCGCCGGACTGCGCACGGAAGCCGGCTCTAAGGTTATGGCTGGCTTCGTCCCGGAGTATGACGCCACAGTGGCGGCACGCCTGAAAGAAGCAGGGGCAATCATCCTGGGTAAAACGCACACCACTGAGTTTGCTTTCTCTGACCCCGCGCCCACTTGCAACCCGTGGAACACTGAGTGCACCCCGGGAGGTTCCAGCTCAGGCTCTGCTGCCGGCGTCGCCGCAGGCATGTGTACCTTTGCCCTCGGCTCACAAACACTGGGGTCGGTGCTGAGACCCGCCGCCTATAATGGCGTCATTGGCTTTAAGCCTCAGCACGGACGTATCAGCGTCTATGGCGTCGTGCCGGTGAGCTGGAACCTGGACCACATCGGTATCTTCGCCCGCACCGTGGAAGACATCCCTCTCATCTTTCAAGCAATCGCCGGCTATGATGCCAGAGACATATTCTGCCTGAACGAGCCAGTTCCCGATTGTTTGAGCCAACTTGAACAGAAGAAACCGCCACGCATCGGCGTGGTGAGACAGCATTTCTTTGCCCGCGCTGATGAGGAGATGCGCCGCCATACGGAAGACGCGGTCAAACGCCTGGAGAAAGCCGGCGCCACCGTTTTGGAAGTTAAATCGCCGCTTGATTTCGCCGCTGTCCATGAGACCGGCAAGCTCATCATGTTTGTTGAAGGCGCCGCCTATCATGAGCCTATGTTCATCAAACACAGCGCCAAATACCGACCCGGCATAAAAATGCTGGTGGAAAACGGGCTGAAGGTGCGCGCTATTGAGTATACCAGAGCACTGCAGGCACAGCTAAGCTACCGGGCGGAAGCCAAGTCCCTCTTCACCCAGTGTGATGTCCTGCTCACCCCCTGCACCACCGGCGCCGCACCAAGGGGACTGGGCTCCACCGGCGACCCTGTCATGCAGGCGCCATGGTCAATCCTCGGACTGCCTGCCATCAGCCTGCCCATCGGCTTGAACAAAGATGGCCTGCCGCTTGCCATTCAGCTCACCGGTCCGGCGAAAGCTGAGGACAAACTGCTCGCCGCGGCGCGGTGGTGTGAAAAAGCACTTAACGTACACCTTAAGCCGCCGCTCAAATAAGGAGTTGAGCGCCCATGCCAAAACTCCTTGAGTATCAGGGGAAGAAACTGCTCGCCAGCCTGGGAGTGGCAGTGCCACAAGGTAACATCGCCAATACGCCAGAGGAAACCCGCGATATTGCTCAGAAGCTGAAGCGTCCGGTGGTCATCAAAGCCCAGGTGGGTGTTACCGGCCGGGCTCAGGCAGGCGGCATCAAGTTCGCTGATAGCCCCGGCGCCGCAGAAAAGGTTGCCCGGGAAATGCTGGGCAAAGACATCAAAGGGCAGAAGGTGGAAAAAGTCCTCGTAGAGGAAAAGCTTGATATTGCCCGGGAGTTCTATGCCAGCGTCATCGTCAATGATTCCTACAAGGTCAAGGGACCGGTTATCATGTTCAGCACCAGAGGCGGCACAGGCATTGAAGAGATTGCGGCACAGTTCCCGGAGACCATCACCAGCCAGAATATAGACATCCTCAGCGGGCTTTCCCTGGATGGGGCAAAGGAAATTGTCTCACGCCTTGATGTTGCCAGGCAAATCGTGACGCCTTTGAGCCAGCTTCTCCACGGTCTTTACCAGACCTTCCGCAAATACAGCTGCCGCAGTGCGGAAATAAACCCCATCGTCCTAACCAGAGAAGACAAAATCTACGCCGCTGACTGTCACATCGTCATAGACGAGGCGTCCGTATTCAGAAATCCGGAGCTGGACATCGCCTATCCCCGTGATATCGGACGGGAGCCTACCGAACTGGAGAGAATCGCCTGGAAAGTGGAAGACAAAGACTACCGCGGCATCGGGTACTTCGTCCAGATGGTTCAGGACTTCCAGCCCGGCGAGGGCTATCTGGGTTTTCACGGACTGGGCGGCGGCGGAGCCATGCTCGGCGCTGACGCGCTCATACGGCATGGTCTCAAAATCGCTGATTACGCGGACACCAGCGGTAATCCCACTGCCTCCAAGGTATACCGCATCGTGAAAATTATTTTTTCCCAGCCCAATATTGACGGCTACATCCTGATGGGTGCCTCCATCGGCAACCAGGAGCAGTGGCACCACGCCCATGCCCTGGTGAAAGCCCTGCGGGAAGAGCTGAAAGACCGCCCCGGCTTCCCGGTCATTATCTTGCTTGCCGGCAATAAAGAGGCGGAATCAATGGAAATCATGAAAGAGGGGCTGAAAGACCTCCCCGCCCGCATTGAGTTCTACGGTCGTGATTATGTCTACCGCGTGGATGACCTCGCCGAGCGGATGCGCCAGATGGTGATAGAATACCGCGGCGGCATAAAAGGAGCAAAATAGATGGCGGACCTGGAATTTAATTTCCGCACCGGCAAAGTCTCAATTGACTACAGCAAGTGCAAAACGTGCCAGAGCTATGCCTGTGTGAAGGCATGCAGTCTCTTCGGCACCACCCTGTACCGACTGGAGAAGGGCAAACCTGTGCTGATGTCCAGTCCGGAAGAGACCGGGCGGCGCTGTATTGAGGATCTCACCTGTGAGCTTTACTGCCATAGCCACGGCAATAAAGGGTTGACCATTGAACTTGACATGTTCGGGCTGGAAGAATACCGCAAGCAAAGAGGTCTGAAGTAAACGGCCATGGCTATCCTGATTGATGGCAACACCACCGTCATGGTCCAGGGAATCACCGGCAGAGAGGGCACGGCGCGCACCCGTTTCATGCTGGACTACGGCACAAAGGTGATTTGCGGCATTACCCCCGGCAAAGGCGGCGGAGAGGTATGGGGTGTACCGGTCTATAACACGGTGAAAGACGCGTTTAAAATCCACGGCAAGATTCAGGCAAGCGTTACGTTCGTCCCCGGTCCGCAGGTAAAAGACGCCGCCATTGAAGCCATTGAGGCAGGCGTCAAGCTAATCCTGGTGCCCGCCGAGCGGGTGCCTCTCCATGATTCTCTGGAAATGATTGCCCTTGCCCGCAAAAAAGGGGCGCGTATCGTGGGACCGGGCTCACTGGGACTGCTCAGCCCGGATAAGGCGGCAATGGGTTGGTTGGGCGGAAGCGGTGAGTTTGCCCGGGAAATCTTCAAACCGGGACCGGTGGGAGTGATGTCCCGCAGTGGCGGCCAGACGAGCACGGTGGTCTGGAGCCTGATGAAAGCCGGCATCGGCACCTCCACAGCAATTCACGTGGGCGCAGAACCAGTCACCGGCTCCAGCTTTGCTGAACTCCTCCCGCTGTGGGAACAGGACGAGGAAACAAAAGCGGTGGTCATGTTCGGGGAAATAGGCACGGTGGCAGAGGAGGAGGCGGCGGAAGTAATTAAAGAAGGCGGGTTCACCAAGCCCCTTGTCGCTTACATATCGGGCAGGACACTGCCAGAAGGAATGCGCTTTTCTCATGCCAGCGCCATTATTGAAGGCGGGAGAGGAACCGCGGAAAGCAAAATAAAGGCGCTGGAAAGAGTCGGCGCACGCGTGGTGAACACGCCGCAGGAAATCATCACCACCATCGTCACCATCTTGAAAGGTGGTGCACAGCAATGATGGTCTTACGGTCACTTCTCTTCGTCCCGGGCAACAGCATGCGTATGATTCACAAGGCGGCAACCCTGCCTGCTGATGCCCTTATCCTGGACCTGGAGGACGCAGTGCAATTGGCGGACAAAGAAACCGCCAGGGTAATCGTAAGAGATAGCCTGCCCGCGCTGAAAGAGGGAGGCGCATACCTCTTCGTCAGGGTAAACGCGCTCTCCACCGGACTCACTGAAGAGGATATTAATTGCGTGGCAGTGAAAGAGCTCAACGGTATTCTGCTGGCTAAAGCGGAAAGGGCGGAAGACATAGAAGAAGCGTCAGCGATGCTGCAAAAAACGGAGAAAAAGCGAGGGCTGGCGCCGGGTGCCATTAAAATAATTCCGATTCTGGAATCAGCAAAGGGCATCGTCAATGCGTACCAGATTGCCTCTGCCGGTGACCGCGTCATCGCCGTCGCTTTCGGCGCAGGAGACTACTACCGCGACCTCGGGCGCAGTGTGGCTGACCTCACCCCGGAGCAGACGGAACTGCTCTATGCCCGCAGTCAGACGGTGGTCGCGAGCCGCGCCGCCGGCGTGCCGGCGCTGGATACCGTCTCGTTCGGCTTGCTGACTGACCGGGAAGGACTGCTCAGAGAAGCACGCCATGCCCTCCAGCTCGGTTTCAAAGGCAAAATGGTCATCCACCCGGACCACATTGAAACCATTAACCGCGTCTTTTCCCCATCTCCAGAAGAAGCAGACTATGCCAGAAGGGTAGTTGCCGCTTTTGAGGAAGCGCAGAAGAGAGGGCTGGGCGCAATCTCCCTTGACGGTAAAATGATAGACGTCATGAACTATACCCAGGCAAAAGGCCTGGTCCACTTTGTCACCGCAATTGAGGAGAGAGAAAAGAAACGGCAGGGCTCCTCTTACATCAGCATCTTTAAGTTCTTTGAAACAAAAGCGTAAGTTGCCCCCCTCACTCCGCCAGTCAGGAGGGGGATATGCCCCCTTCTTTATTCTCCCGTCCATTTGAAAAGATTACGTTTTTACGTTATAAATATAGGGAATGCTTAACGCAGTCATAGAAAGGATGCCCCTTGGCTAATAAGAAAATAGAGAAAAGAAAGCCGTATGTCTCCAAACAACAGCAGACCAAATGGGAGCGGCAGAAGAAGCGCCAGCGCATCGTGGGCATTGCCGGGATTGCTATTATCGCCACCGCTATCATCCTCGTCATCGTGGGGTGGCTTGTCGGCTCTTTCTTCCCTCTGAATGAGACGGTCATCACCGTGAATGATAGAAGCTTCAGCATGAAGTATTATGTGGACTCGCTGAAAATGCGCGCCGGTGAGAATCCATCTAAATTCACGGTCCAGTATATCGCTGATAGCGTGATAAAAGACATTGAGCAGAATGAACTCATCCGCCTTGGCGCGGCGAAGCTGGGCTTCACCGTGAGTGATAAAGAAGTGGTTGCAGAACTGAAAAAAGCAAAACAGCCACTGGATGCCGTGCATAAGGACGCCATGAGGACTATCCTTCTTGCCAGAAAAATGCTGGCAGAATATTTTGACCCGCAGGTGCCCAGGACCGCCGAGCAAAGACACCTTATGGCGATGTTGCTGGAAAGCCGCACGCAGGCACAGGACGTCAGATACAAGCTGGAGCAGGGAATAAACTTCAGCGAGCAGGCGGAGATTTACTCTCTGGATGAACTCACTAAAAATGCCCGGGGCGACCTGGGCTGGCACCCCAAAGAGATTTTCACCAAATACATGGGATACGAGGTACCTGGCGAATGGGCTTTTAACGCCCAGGTTAATGAGCTCAGCCAGCCGCTCTGGGACGGTAACGTGACCAAAAAATTAGGCTACTGGCTTGTCAAAGTTATGCAGCGGGGCACAGATACGGAAGAGGTCCAAGTCAAGGCAATGCTCCTCGGCAGTGAAGAGGAAGCGCTCAAAGTGAGAGAAAGACTGCTTGCCGGCGAGGACTTCAGCACGGTTGCCGTGGAGGTCTCTCAGGTTCAAGGCGTCAAGGAAAGCAAAGGTGACCACGTGGTGCTCCCCGGGGAAATGAACACCGCCGTTGATGACTTTGTGTTCAATACGGAAATACCGCTGGGTACGCTGAGCAACCCGCTCAAAGATGAGACCGCCAGCACTAAAGGCGGCTTCTGGCTGGTTAAGGTGCTGGCTCAGGAAGCTGACCGGCAGATTTCAGAAGAGGACCGGAACACCCTGAAAGCCTCCGCCCTACAGAAATGGATAGAGGAACTGTGGGCTGACACGAGCTATACTGTTGACCACAGCAAGCTGGACACTGTTAAGATAAATCAGGCAATTGCTCTGGTGTCTAAAAAATAGCATAATTCTGGAGAAGATCATGAAGCGGGCACAGATTGGCATCGGGCTGATGGGGTTCGGGGTGGTGGGAGCAAAGGTGGCGCGGGTACTTGTTGAAAAGGCAAGCACCCTTGCGGAACAGGCTGGTTGCCCGCTCGTGCTGAGAAAGATAAAGATAAAACGACCCCACATCGCCCGACCCAGGGCGAAGGGACTGCCCGACGAGCTTTTCACCGCGGACACCGAGGAATTCTTCAATACGCCCGGCATTGACATCGTCGTAGAAGTAGTCGGCGGAGAAAAGCCCGCTCTGGAATACATTCAACGCGCCCTCGCGGCAGATAAGCACGTGGTCACCGCCAACAAAGAAGTCATCGCCAAGCACGGCGTAGCTCTGCATAAGCTCGCCCAGGAGCACAACGTGAGCCTGCGCTATGAAGGCAGTGTGGGCGGCGGCATCCCGCTCATCGCCCCTTTCAAATACGACCTCGTCGCCAATGAACTCAAGGGCATTTATGCCATCATTAATGGCACCACCAACTATATCCTCACCCGCATGGCTAAGGAAGGCATTGACTTTGACATCGCCCTGAAGAGCGCACAGGAGCTGGGCTATGCTGAAGCCAATCCCGCTAACGATATTGAAGGCATTGACGCCAAGTACAAGCTGGCGATTCTAGCCTCGCTCGGCTTCCAGACCCAGGTAAAACCGGAGGACATCTATAATGAAGGCATCTCCCGCCTGGGCAGTCGCGATTTCCGCTACGCGCAGGAGCTGGGCTTCGCCATCAAACTGCTCGCCATCGCCAAGCAGGTGAACAATGCCGTGGAAGCGCGGGTGCATCCGGTCTTTATTCCAGCGGACTCCTTCCTCGCCAAGGTTGATGGCGTTTATAATGCCATCCTGGTAGAAGGGGACCTGGTGGGCAAGGTGCTGTTCTTCGGTGAAGGCGCCGGTGCCAACCCAACCAGCAGTGCCGTCATTGCAGACATTGTATCATCCGCCCAGGACATACAGCTTGGCGTCGCTGATAAAGCAAGATTGAAGTTTGACTCCGGCAAGAAAATCAAGCCCATGGCGGATATTGCTACACGCTTCTATCTCAGAATCAATGTGACTGACCAGCCCGGCGTGCTTGCCCAGATTGCTAAAGTCTTCGGCGATAACGGCATCAGCATCGCCTCGGTTATCCAGAAAGAAACAAACATCATCGCTCAGACGGCGGAGGTGGTCATCATGACCCATCCGGCGTGGGAGAGAGCCATGCAGAAAGCGCTTGCAGAGCTGGGTAAACTGCCCATTATGAAGGAAATCAGCAACTTTGTCAGGGTTGAGGATATAGCATAAAAGGACAGGGGACTAAATGCTGAAGCTGGGAGTGCTCAATAGATATAAACAGTACCTTCCCCTCACCTCCAAGACACCCATCATCACCCTGGGCGAAGGAGATACGCCTCTGGTCAGATGCGATAATCTGGCGCAGGAGCTGGGCATCGGCGAGCTTTACATGAAGCTGGAAGGTTGCAATCCCACCGGCTCGTTCAAGGACAGAGGCATGGTGGTCGCCGTCGCCAAAGCGATGGAGGAGGGGAGCAAGGCGGTCATGTGTGCTTCCACCGGAAATACCAGCGCTTCCGCCGCCGCCTATGCCGCCCATTGCCAACTCACCGCCATCATCGCCGTGCCGGAGGGTAAGATTGCCCTCGGCAAGCTGGCTCAGGCAATCATTTACGGCGCTAAAATCCTCACCATTGAGGGGAACTTTGACCAGGCGCTCACCACCGTGAGGACACTCACTGAAAAACACCCCGTGACGCTGGTGAACTCGCTCAACCCCTACCGCATTGAAGGGCAGAAGACCGCCGCCTTTGAGGTGGTTGACGTTCTCGGTGATGCGCCTGACTATCTTTTCATCCCGGTGGGCAATGCCGGCAATATCACCGCCTACTGGAAAGGCTTTGTGGAATACCACAGGCTGGGCAAAGCAAGAAAGACTCCTAAAATGATGGGCTTTCAGGCGGAGGGAGCCGCACCTATCGTGCGCGGGCATCCTGTTGAAAAACCGGAAACGGTGGCTTCCGCCATACGCATCGGCAACCCGGCAAGCTGGCAGAGAGCCGTCGCCGCCCGGGACGAATCCGGCGGCATGATAGACATGGTGAGCGATGAGGAAATCCTCGCCGCCCAGAGGATTATGGCGGCAAAAGCTGGCGTCTTCGGCGAGCCAGCGTCAGCGGCATCAGTTGCCGGGCTCATCAAGCTTGTCCGCAAAGGGATGGACCTGCGCGACAAGAAAGTGGTCTGCGTCATCACCGGCAACGGTCTCAAGGACACTGAAATTGCCCTGAAAAATGCCCCGCCCTTCCTGAAACTGCCCCCTGACCTGTCCGCCATTGAAAAAGCGCTGGGGTGGGGATAGCCTGAGCCCCTCCCCGGGAACCGCCCATGAATCATGAGCAGAAGTCAACCCAGCCCGCCGTGAAAAGCTCGTCATGGTCGGCGGGCATTCTCCTCACCAGAGTTGGTTTGCTTGTTCTTCTCGGTGTCATGTTTCTCGCCGCGTGGAGCGGTCTCACTGTCGTCGTTGTCCTCATCGGACTGGTGCTTTCAGCGGCAGGGCTGGCAAGATTGTGGAGCCGGCTTTCCCTCATCGGCGTCAGCGCTCAACGCCTGCTCACCGAGACGCGCGCCTTCCCCGGCGAAACTATTGAGCTCAAGCTCAAACTGAGCAACCGCAAGCTCCTGCCCCTCCCCTGGGTGCAGATTGAAGATGAGATACCCCAGCAATTGCTCCCCGCTGACAGCCCCCTCCCCCCGGGTGAGCGCCCTTCCTGCCGAATGCTGAGCCGTGCCACATCGCTCCTCTGGTACACCTCGGTAAGCTGGAAGCAGAAGCTATACTGCCAGCGGCGCGGCTATTATAAGCTGGGTCCGCTCTCCGCAACCTCAGGAGATATTTTCGGCTGGTATCCGCGCACTGCCTTCTGGCTGGAAAAGCAGGAGGTCATCATCTATCCCAGAATCTTCCCTGTCAGCCAGCTTGCCGTTCCCTCCCTCTATCCCATGGGCGAAACGCAGGCGGAACGGCGCATCTTTGAAGACCCCACCCGCACCATCGGCGTGCGTGACTATACCCCTCACGACGGACTGCGCCACATCCACTGGAAGGCGAGCGCCCGCCACCAGAACCTTCAGGTCAAGGTCTTTGAACCCACCACCACCCTCAAAGTAGCCATTTTTCTTGCCGTGGACAGCTTCATTGAAGCCAGCGATGATATCTTTGAGCTGGGCGTCAGCACCGCCGCATCGCTGGCAAACTATCTCGTCCAGAAGCGCAGTCAGATAGGGCTTTTCGCAAATTCCCAGCTTGCTGACACCGGACAGCCGGTTGCCACGCTCCCCGGTAGCGGCATGCCACAGCTCATCGCTTTGCTTGAATCCCTGGCGAAAGTGACCGCCAGACCATCCGGTCCCTTCGCTGATTTTTTTCAGAAGGAGTGGGTGCGCCTGCCCTGGGGCACCACGCTCCTCTTCATCCTTGGCAAGCCGCCGGAACACCTGCCCTTACTGCTCAGCCGCCTGAAGGAGGCTGGCTATAAGTCAGCCATCATCCAGGTTGGGACACCCGCTGAGCACGGCGCGCCGCCGCTATCGCCGTGGTTCACCGTGAGCTTAGCCGGTGAATGTCTTGAGTTTGTGCCCGGGAGGCTGGGATGAAATTCACCTGGCGCCAGGGCATTCTCTATGCCACTGTCATCGCCATGGAGGGCAGCTGGCTCAACGTGGTCCTTGAGTTAATCAATGAGAAGGCGGTCGGCGGTCTGCTTTCCACCGCCGGCATTTTGCTCCTCCTGCCGATTTCCTTCCTTTTCAACTCGTGGCTGTATTGGCTGAGGTGGCACCGGTTTTTCCGCGGTCTTGCCAATATCTTCGCGTGGGTGATTGCCCTCCTGCTCATGGTCAAGCTCCAGCTTTTCTCAGGCTCACCATGGGCTGATTCCTCCTGGCTCCTCGCCGTTCCTAAAGCGATTGCCAACCTGCTCTATGCCTTTGCGCCGGAGCTTATTATCCTGCTCGGGAGCGGAGTCGGCTGGTGGCTGGGTTGGCGCCTGGCACATACCCGCATCACCTTCAGTGCCGCCATCGGCGAGTTCCAGTTCGGGCTGGTCATCCTGCTCATCGCCTTCGCCACGGCGCGCGGGTTTGAAATTCAGATTGCCAACGCCACCACCATCGCCCTGTTCTATTTCCTGGTCGCCCTTTCGGGCATCTCCATCGCCCACGCTGAGGAAGGCAAAAGCTGGCTGGCGAGCCTCCAGAGCGGTCACTGGCTCGGGCTTCTGCTCATCAGCCTCAGCATCATCGCCCTGCTCGGCATGGTCATCGGGTCGCTCCTCACGCCGGAGTTCATTAAGCTCATCGTCAATGCCCTGAATATCGCCTGGCAGGCGGTGCTTTCACTTATCATGAAGGTCATCATGTTCTTCGCCAACCTTTTCCCTATGGAACCCGGGCAGATTGGACCGCCGGAAGAGGTCCCGCCCCCGCAGGATGAGCTGGGTGGATTCAAGCCCCATGAGCTCATGCCGGAATGGCTCCGCCGTAGCCTGAGACTCGGCTGGACCATCATGGTGCTTGGCATCCTCATCATCGCCCTCTGGCGCATGTTCCAGCCGCTCTTCCGCTGGCTATTCCGCCGCTTTTCCGGACAGACGGACGCCGAGTTTGAATCAATGCAGGGCGCTTTCAAAGCGGACATCCTCAGCTTTTTCAAACGCATCATCTACCGATTGCTCCGGCTGAAATTGCCATTCAGGCAGAAGGCGGCTTCTGCGGAGATGAGCCCAATCCGCCAGATGTACCGCGACCTGCTCCAATGGGCGGCGGCGCAGGGCTACCCCAGACTTGCTTTTCAGACCCCATACGAGTATCTTAATAGTCTGGAGGCAGTGCTTCCCGAGTCAGGAAAGCCCCTCCATGAAATCACCCGGCATTACGTGCGCGCCCGCTACGGTTTGACCTCTCCCACGGACGCTGAACTGCATGAATTGAAAAGGGACTGGCACGAGGTAAAGAAAAGGAAAATGAAGCCACCGGGCACATCCCGGGACAAGGAGACACCGCATGGCTAGCACTGGAGAACGCGTGGACGTAACTGCAATCGGCACGGCGGCGGAAAAACTGCTGACCAATATCGGCAATGTCATCGTCGGCAAACGGGACGCCATCAAGCTGGTTCTTGTCGCCCTGTTCACTGAGGGACACCTATTTATTGAGGACGTGCCGGGCATCGGCAAGACGATGCTGGCAAAAGCCACTGCGGTTTCCCTCGGTGGTGAGTTCAAGAGAATCCAGTTCACGCCGGACCTGCTCCCTTCCGATGTCACCGGCATCTACTATTTCAACCAGAAGAGCGCCGAGTTTGAGTTCCGCCCCGGACCAATCATGGCGAATATCGTGCTGGCGGACGAAATCAACCGCGCCACCCCGCGCACGCAATCGTGCCTGCTGGAAGCTATGCAGGAGCACCAGGTGACCGTGGATATTAAGACCGTGCCCCTACCCCGGCCGTTCATGGTCATCGCCACGCAGAACCCGGTGGAGCTTGAGGGCACCTTCCCCCTCCCTGAGGCTCAGCTTGACCGCTTCCTCCTCAAGCTGAAGCTGGGCTATCCCGGCAACAGCGAAGAAGGGCTGATTTTACAACGTTTTCAGCAGGAGAACCCGCTGGACCGCCTGAAAGCAGTGATTGAGCCCGCTGAGCTTCTGGAACTGCAGAAGGTCTGCCGCAAGGTGTATGTCAGCGACTCCGTACGCGACTATGTGGTCGCCATCACTCAGGCGACGCGCACCCACCCGGGCGTCAAGCTGGGGGCAAGCCCGCGCGCTTCATTGAGCCTGTACCTGGCGGCGCAGTCACTCGCCGCAATTGAGGGCAGAAACTATGTCATCCCGGACGATGTGAAAACCCTGGCAATTCCGGTGCTGGCGCACCGCCTCATCGTCAAATCAGAAAGCAGTCTGCGCGGGCAGTCCGCAGAAAGTATCATCGGGGAAATCCTGACCAATACGCCCGTGCCCGTGGAGGAGACGAAGTGAAACAGGAGAGTGGTTCTAAGAGAGAGGCTTGTGCTTCTCTCTAGTTATCTCCCCCTATCCTGACAGGAGAGGGGGCTAGGGGGTGAGGTCTTATACTGAGAGGAGGCGACCATGTTTGACCAGGAGAGAATTAAGAAAGCCGTAACCGCCATCATTGAAGCCATCGGTGAAGACCCGGAGCGGGAAGGATTGAAGGACACTCCGGAGCGGGTGGCGGAGATGTACACCGAGCTTTTCCACGGGCTGGAGAAAGACCCGCGCGATGAGCTGAAAGTGGGCTTTGAAATAGGTCACCGGGAGATGGTCATCCTGAAGGACATCCCCTTCTACTCCATGTGCGAGCACCACCTCCTTCCCTTCTACGGCGTCGTCCACATCGGCTATATCCCCAACTCAGAAGGGCGCATCACCGGCATCAGCAAGCTAGCCAGAGTGGTGGAAATCATCGCCAAGCGCCCCCAGCTCCAGGAGCGTATGACCACCCAGATTGCGGAGGCAATCATGGATGGCATCAAGCCGGACGGCGTGGCGGTGGTGGTGCAGGCGGAGCACCTGTGCATGATTATGCGCGGCATCAAAAAGCCGGGGAGCAACGTGGTCACCTCAGCCATACGGGGCATTTTCAGCCGCCGCCCCGCCAGCAGAGCGGAGTTCTTCTCTCTGATTCAGGGGAAGTAGGGAGGCTATTGGGAACACCAGCGAGGGTAACAATAAGCTCAAAAACTGCGAAAACTGCCCTCTCTCCTCTTACTCTATATCCAGGTGCTCTTTAATCGCCTTATGTACTTCCTGTCTGAGTTGAGCGTCATCTAAATAGCCCAGCATTCCCCTCAGCCGTTTCTTTGAGATTGTCCTTACCTGGTGCGCCATGATAATAGATTCCAGAGGCTGTCCTGCTTTTCCTTCCAGCAGAAGGACCTCAGATGGATATAGTCGGCGCCGTGTTGATGTCAGCGGCAGGATAGTTACATTAGGCATCGCCTGGTTAAATTCTTCGTTGCTTACTATCAGCACCGGGCGAGTCCCTTTTTGTTCCGCCCCTGCCACAGGGTCAAGATTAGCCTCAAAGACCGCCCACTGTAAAGCAGCCATTAGCCCATGCTCCCCATAGTCTCAGCATCACCATAACGGAAATCCGTTTCAACCTCCTCTATGTCTTTCAGGAACAACGGGTCCCTCACCGCTTCCTGCCAAAGTTTTTGCCGCGCTTGTTTCTGCAGTTCCCTCAATTCCCTGAGCAACGCCTGCTCCACCAGCGCATTCTTGCTGGGCGCCAATCCCTTGGACATAACCTCATCTAATGCCGCCAGCACATCGGTATGCAGATTGAATGTGGCTTTCTTTGTCTTTTCGCGCATACTGCCACCTCCTATCGGGTATCCTAGCACCTGCTTCCAAATTTTGCAACCATATTAAGGAATAAAAAAAGGAAATATGATATGGAAACCTTTTACCCTCTTTACCAGAGGGAACTCAGGGTAGATCCCGCCTCATCCAATCGGTGGTCTTTTATCTGCCCATGGTGCGGCCATCTCATAAGCCGCCGCCGCCCGCAGGAGCGCCGCCTCGCCGTGACGCCTGCCCACAATCTGAATGCCCACGGGCAGACCTTTCTCCGTCCAGCCGCATGGTACGGACACCGCCGGCAAGCCAACCATCGTCACGGAAAAGGTGAGCGCCGCCCAGTCCACATAGCTCTCCATCGGCTTCCCGGCTATCTCCGTGGGGTATTTCATCTCGGCGGGGAAGGGCGGAATGGGCACCGTGGGCGTGACCAGGAAATCGTAGGTGTCAAAGAACTTTCTGGTGTTCTCCCAGAGCTGAGAGCGATGCCGCAGCGCCTTCGCCACATCACGGATGGAGTATTTCAGCCCCTGCTCAATGTTGCCGGTGACCAGCGGGTTCGCCAGTCGCTTGAACTCGGGGGCGTTCATCCGCTCGTAGTAGAGGGAGACGAAGAGTAACCCCCTCAGCACCAGTGCCGTCTCCCGCACGCCGCTGAAATCAGGGGCATCCTCAGCTACTTCAGCACCGAGACTGTGGAACACCTTAATCGCCGAACGGGCAATCTTCTGCACCTCAGGGTCAACCGGGATGAGGTTCAGATTATCGCTCCAGGCGATTTTCATATTGCGGATGGAGGGTTGTTTAATTGCCCTGAGAAAACTGCCCTGTTCGTGAGACAGGGAGACCGGACTGCGGTGGTCAGGTCCGGACATCGCCTCAAGCAGAAGGGCGACATCTCCCACAGTGCGGGCAATGGGACCCTGCACGCAGAAATCATCCCAGTTAAGCTCATTGGGATACCACGGCACTCTCCCCGGAGATGGCCGGAACCCCACCACTCCGCAGAAGCTGGCAGGGATGCGCAGGGAGCCGTACAGGTCATTGCCGTGAGCCAGCGGACCGATGCCCGCGGCGACTGAAGCCGCCGCTCCGCCGCTTGACCCGCCCACGGTGCAGGCGGTGTCCCACGGGTTGCGGGTGACGCCGAAGACAGCGTTAAAGGTTGAGGCGCCTGCGGCGAACTCAGGCGTATTGGTCTTGCCCAGAATGACCGCACCGGCTTTTTTCACACGCTCCACCACCACCTCATCAATCTCCGGGACGAAATGCTCATGGAGCTTTGAGCCATAAGTGGTGCGCACGCCGGCAACCATCGTTACGTCTTTGATTGAGACCGGCAGACCGCAGAGCAAGCCCACCTCGCCGCCCCGCGCCAGGTCAGCTTCCGCTTGCTTTGCCATCTTGAGCGCCAGCTCCGGCACCACGGTGCAATAGGCGTTTATCCTGGGGTTTACCCGTTCAATGCGCTCAAGAAAGGCTTGCGTCAGCTCAACGGGGGAAATGCGCTTTCTGCGGAGCATGTCCCTGAGCTTCAAAGCCGGCGTAAAGCACAGGTCTGCTGACTTCAGGCTGGCATTGCTCTTCATGAGAGACCTCCTCTGCACGTGACCCAATTTGTCATTGCGAGCGAAGCAAACTCTACAAATTATCTGGTGGATTACGCTTCCATAGAAGGACTCGCAATGACAGAGACAAGTAACGGAATGCTCCGTTAACCACTGTTTACACGTCAAGGTTGCGGACACTGCGGGCGTGCGCCTGGATGAAAGCCTTCCGCGGCGGCACTTCCCCACCCATGAGCACCTGGAAAATCTCATCCGCTCTGGCGGCATCCGCCACGCTGACATTGAGCAGGGTGCGCGTCTCCGGGTTCATGGTGGTCTCCCAGAGCTGTTCCGGAGTCATCTCGCCCAGACCCTTGTAGCGCTGTATTTCCACTTTCTTGGCACCCTTGTGCTGTTTCAGAAGCTCTTCTTTTTCCTGGTCAGAATACACCCAGTGATGATTGCCTCCAATTTTGATACGGTAGAGCGGCGGCTGGGCAATGTAGAGATACCCGCCGTTGACCAGCGGTGTCATATGGCGGAAAAAGAAGGTAAGCAGCAGTGTGCGGATATGTGAGCCGTCAACATCAGCATCCGTCATCAGGATGATGCGGTGGTAACGCAGTTTGGACAGGTCCATATCAGAGTCAATGCCCGCACCGAGCGCAGTGATAATGACGCGGATTTCTTCATTGGAGAGCATCTTGTCCGGCGGAGCTTTCTCCACGTTCAAAATCTTGCCGCGCAGGGGGAGGATTGCCTGAAAGCGGCGGTTCCTGCCCTGCTTGGCTGAGCCGCCGGCGGAATCACCCTCCACCAGGAACAGTTCGCTGTGCGCCGGGTCCCTCTCCGAGCAATCAGCCAGCTTGCCGGGCAGGGTGCCGGTGTCCAGGGCATTCTTGCGGATGATGAGGTCGCGGGCTTTGCGCGCCGCTTCCCGGGCGCGGGCGACAGTGAGGCATTTCTCCACAATCTTGCGGGCATCGTCCGGGTGCTCCTCAAGATACTGCCCCAGTCCATCGCTGACAGCACTCTCCACATGGCTCTTGACTTCAATGTTGCCCAGCTTACCTTTTGTCTGACCCTCAAACTGTGGCTCGGGTAGCTTGACGCTTACAACGGCGGTAAGACCTTCCCTTACATCCTCGCCGGTGAGGTTGGGGTCACTCTCCTTGAGCAATTTGCTCTTGTGGGCGTAATCATTCAGGACGCGGGTGAGAGCGGAACGGAAGCCGGTGAGATGGGTGCCGCCGTCAACGGTATTGATGCAGTTGGCGAAGCTGAATACGGTCTCGGCATAGCCGTCGTTGTACTGGAAAGCCACCTCCACCAGAGAAGTCTCCACCTGACGGTAGATGTGGATGGGACGGGGATGAGCCACCTGCCGATTGCGATTCAGGTGGCGGACAAAGCTGTTTATGCCACCTTCAAAATAAAAGGTAAGCTCCCGGTCCTTCTTCTCATCGCGGATGGTGATTTCCAGACCCTTGTTGAGGTACGCCATCTCCCGCACACGGTCGCTCAAAATGTCAAAATCAAAAGTGTACTGCCCGAAGATTTCTTCGTCCGGGATAAAGGTAACCGTGGTGCCGGTATCATTCGCCTTGCCCACCTGGCTCACCGGTCCCTGCGGGATGCCCTTGCGGAATTCTATTTTGTAAATTGCACCGTCGCGCCGTACCTGACAGCACAGCCAGGAAGACAGCGCATTAACCACTGAGGCGCCCACGCCGTGGAGACCGCCGGAGACCTTGTAAATCTGTCCGCCGAACTTGGCGCCAGCATGGAGGGTGGTGAAGACGGTCTGCATGGCGGAGACCTTGGTGACGGGGTGGATATCAACGGGTATGCCGCGCCCGTTATCTTCCACGCTGACAGAGCCATCTTCATTTAACGTTATGGAAACCTTGGTGCAGAAGCCCGCCATGGCTTCATCAATGGCGTTATAGGCGATTTCATAGACCAGGTGATGCACGCCGCGCTGGTCCGTAGAGCCGATGTACATGCCCGGACGGCGGCGGACGGCTTCCCTTCCGCCAAGCACCTGGATATCCCGGGCGGTATAGTCTTTTGAAGCTTCTGCGGTGTGGTTAGGCAAAGCCTTTTCCGGCTTATTCTGGATAGTCATGGCAAAAGCTACTCCTTACTGATGGATTCTGCGCAAAAGAAGAGCGTCTGAATAGAGTCCAGAGGATACGTCTGAGACACGCGTTTTCAGGCTATCAATCACTGATTAAATTATACCAGAAATGAGCGTGCGGGTAAAGAA
>DAOTYE010000072.1:0-8848 GCA_034434915.1 Dehalococcoidales bacterium | reverse complement strand
ATAAGAGACGGGGGCTGGGGGTTTATGTGGGGTTGGTTGACGGGCAGAGCTACATTGAGTTTATTGCGCCGGGGGTGATTGCCAGCTATGCCATGTTTGCGGCGACCTTTGAGTGCACCTATGGCAGTTACATCAGGATGGAATACCAGAACACCTATGATGCCATCCTTGCCACGCCGCTGAGCATTGAAGACATCATTGCCGGGGAGATTTTCTGGGGGGCGACGCGTGCCTGTCTCACCGGGAGCGGCGTGCTAGCCATCGCCGCGCTGTTTCAACTGGTGCATTCGCCCTGGGCGTTGTTGATTCCAATCTTGTGCTTCGTCAGCGGGGTGATGTTTGCCTCAATCGCGCTTTTTTTCACTTCCCTAGTGCCGGCAATTTATACTTTTAACTACTTCTTTACCCTTTTCATCAATCCGATGTTCTTTTTGAGCGGCGTTTTCTTCCCGCTCACCTCTTTTCCCCAGGTTCTGCAGACGCTGAGCTGGTTTGCTCCGCTCACCTCAGCGGTGCACATCAGCCGGGCGCTGTTCCAGGGAGAGTTTCATCCCCGTCTTTTCCTCGCTTTCGCAATCATCATCGCGTTTGCGGTAGTGTTTTTCGCCATTTCACTGGTGACCATGAGGCGGAGAGTGATTAAGTAAGGATATATGGCGCTTGTTCTTGCCAAGAAAGACATCAGGAAACTGCTTGAGGGGAAGCCCCCGCTTATTGAGGAGTGGGTGAGCCTGGAAGACCAGCTTCAGCCCAACGGGTTTGACCTGACCCTGCGGGAGGTGGTGGTGATGACCTCGGCGGGGAATATTGCCGTGGCGAACGCTCAAAGGCAGGTGTCCAGCCTCAAGCCACTGGCTTTTGATGCCGCCGGTTTTATTATGCTACCGGCGGGGGTCTATCTCATCACTTATAATGAGGTGGTCAATCTGCCGAGGGACGTCATGGCGCTTGCCGCACACCGCTCCAGCCTGCTGCGCTGTGGGGTGAGCATTGGCACAGCGGTGTGGGATGCGGGGTATTCAGGACGGTCGCAATCGCTCATGGTGGTGCACAATCCGCTCGGCTTCCGCGTGCAGAAGAACGCACGCATGATTCAGCTGGTGTTCTTCAGGCTCGCAGAGGAGACGGAGGGCTATTCTGGAACGTACCAGAGAGAGAATATCTAAAGCGCAGATGTCTGGTTCAGAACAGGCAGGACAAGCGGTCCCTCAGGGATGACCGCAATCTCAGCGTCTTTCCCCAGCACCTTGAACGCCTTCTCCAGTCCTTCCGCAACGGTCTTAACTGGCGTCATCATCATCTGCCGGACGGTCTCATCAGGCAGTCCAGAGATGAGGTAAACATCATTTTTCATCTGGGTGCGGGCTAAAATCTGGTTCTCCCATTGTACACCGAGGGGCTCTTCCCGTTTCACTTTCTGGAGCACTTCTCCGGGAGTGCGGCAGGCGGCGTGGACTTTTAAGAAGTCCTCCGGTCCGATGCCGGCACAGCAGGATGATACGGCGATGATGATGCCGCCAGCGCGGGTAATCCGGGCGGCGGTGTCAATGCCTTTGCAGGTCTGGTAAAGGTCTAAGTCAAGCGGGGCGCCGCTATTGGTGGTGATGGTGATGTCCACTTTGTGGGGGGCTTTAGCGCTGACGATGCCGCGCTCTATCTCACAGCCTTTTTCATGAGCTATGAAGGGGTCACCGGCGACCACATGGGCAATCTGCCTTTTTTTGTTCAGGATGACATTGACGATGAAGTTGAGCTTTGCCATCTTTGCCTGTTCCACCATGTCCTCATGGATGGGGTTGCCTTTGAGAACACCAGCGCGGGCATTAGGGTGTTCCAGCATCTTATAGCCGTGGTTGTGATAGGCGGAGCGCACGCTGAAGACGCCGGGGGCAATGCTCTTCCTGCCGCCGGAGAAGCCGGCGAAGAAGTGTGGCTCAATGAAGCCGGTGCTGAGGCGGAAATCAGCGGCAATGACGCGGCGGTTGATGTCTACTGGCGTGCCGCGGGAGGTGGTGCCGATGTTCACCGTGTTGTTTACATCGTGGTTGATGACGGTGTAGCCCTCCACGATGTCTTTGCCCAGCTTCTTGATAAGCTCCTCCTTGCTGAGCGGAGGATGAAGTCCGGTGGCAACGATGATAGTGATGTTATCGCGGGGAATGACAGACTCCAGCTCTGCCAGTATTGGTGGGAGGAGGCGGTCGTCCGGGCAGGGGCGGGTATTGTCCGTTACCAGAACTACCACTTTATCTGTCTTTTTAATGCGTTCTCTGAGGGGCGGACTGGCAATGGGTTTTCTGATGGCAGTGGTGATGGCTTCTGGTTCGTCCGGGAGACCGGGCACGTCCCGGGTACAAAGCATGTACTTCAGGTTTCTGGTGGGCACTCTGGCTTTCAGGGAGGAGTCCCCGTAGGGGAGTTCAATTTCAGTATCGGTGCTCATGTTGATAATTGTAACACAAGGGAAGAAAAGGTTGAATAAATCCCTCTCACTCTCCTTTTACGAAAGGGAGACGAGCCGTTTTTCTCCCCTCCGGATTCTGGACCTGCCCGGAATGACAAGGGGAGGATTGCCCAGCTCCGCCTGAGATGCTTCAGTGGCTACGCTTCCTTAGAATGACAAATGGAAGAGATTGCCACGTCACTTCGTTCCTCGCAATGACAGGAGGAGGAGGGATTGCAATGGCAGGAGGAGAAGGGTTGCAATGACAAGGAAAGGGTAATTCAGAAAAGGCTAAGCCTGACTGAATCTGGCGACCCGGTCAGGCTTAGCGTTACAGGTGATTACGGTTTTACTTTTTCGCCATGGCGGTGATGAGCTCTGCGGCGCGTTCCGGATTGAAGATGCCGCAGGCGCACTGTGCGGCGAGCAGTTTGCCGGCATCCAGCGCCGTCTTTCTGCCAGCCTTGACTTCCTTGACCATTTCTTTCACCAGGTTGGCGGCGACGAGCGCATGTCCGCACATGGTGGTGACCTCAAGGATTTCATTGCTGGGCAGTTTTTCTGTCTTGCCCCAGATGCCCAGGGAGAAATTGGCGGTATGATGCTTCAGCCCGGCTTCAGCCAGCGCCTGGTCAACGTTCTCAAAGATACCGCTGACGACGATTGACATGCCGAGGTCAGCTTTTTTCAGGTCGTTGAGGACGGCGGTGACCGTCTTGGGGCTGTTGAAGACGGCATGGACGATGCCGTGGGCGGCTTTGATGACGTCTTCAGTTTTGTGGCTATACATGTTGCCGAGCTGGATGGCGCCGATATTAAGCGGGTTATACTTCATGCAGATTCTCAGGAACTCCGCCAGCTTGGGGTCATGGTCCTTATCATTGATGCCTACGGCAGGTAGGCAGAGCAGGACATAGTCCCGTGCCAGATTTTCCTTGGTGCCGCGGCGGTGCAAACTGTGAGTCATTACTTGTCCTCCTTAGCCAGGGGTCTGCCAAGCCCCACATTCTGTTTGCCATTGATGTAAGGGGTAATACCTGCCTCAGCCAGAATTTTTTTCACCGGGTAGGAGCCGTCCGGCTCAGCTTTGCAGATGCAGTCCACGCTGAAGACGGTATCAATCTGCTTGGAAACCTCTTTCATGGTAGCCAGCACGTCCTTGAGCTTACCAATGGGTAAGACGCACTCAATGATGGCGGATAGCACTCTCTGGTCCAGCACCTCGTCCTTGAGCTTGCCGGTCTTTTTGTCCACCATCAGGAAGGTGACCGGGTTTTTGTCTTCAAACTCAACGCCGTGCTTGGCGAGCGCCATGGACATCTTTTCCAGGTCACGGAAGGTGGTGGAGACGCCGGGTCTGCCAAACTCCAGACCGAGACCGACCATCCCTCTTTTGAACCTGCCGGTGACGTCATTGGTCTTCATTTCCTCTGTGCCGCGTCCGGCAATGCCGGTGGCTTTGTGACCGGTCCTGGGGTTGGAAAACGTGACGCGCAGGTCACGCGGATAAGGCTGGACCTCAAAGATGATGCAGTCAACCGGGCATACCTTTGAGTTGCGGCAGACGCCGCAGTCCACGCACATTTCCTGGTCAATTTCAGCGACATCTTTCATTTTGATGGCGCCGACGGGGCAATAAGGCACACAGGCTTCACAGGCGATACAGACGTTCGGGTCAATCCTCATAGCTTTCCTCTCTTCTCCTCCGTTTCTTTTTATTTGAACTTTTCTGCTATGTCTTCAATACCGAGTTCTTTTATCGTTTCAGGCAGCGGTCTGCCCGTCTTGCGGTCCCAGCCCATGAGCTTGTAGTACAGGTTCATCATGTTTTCCCAGTGCGGCTGGATGGGTTTGTCCTTGTTTGGTCCGTCCACTGGCTTGGACCAGTACCTGGGGGACGGTTTTTCTTTGTCCGGCGTCAAACCTGCCTTGAGGTTATAGAGGCGCATGACGTTGACGATGCGCCTGCCGGCTTTCTTTAGCTCGTCCAGCGTCATATTGAGGCCGGTGGCGGCGTTAATTGCCTCAAGCTGGAGTTTGGTGTCATTGAAAGAGGTGAACCAGCACTGGACCATGCAGTCTGAGATGGTCATTGAGCCGGTGGAGTTAGCCTCTGCCTGGGCCACCTGCTCCCAGTTGAAGGGGTCCATGGGCTTGGGCATGTTCCAGATTTCACTATTGCTGACGAGCATCTGGGTCTGGAGGGTGCCAGTATCTGAAACGACGGTGTCAAGCATCTCCACCCAGCGGCCGCGGTGGTCATGCCCGCGCGGGCTATTGCCTTTGCCGGTGAAGATGGCGCAGTTCAGTGCCTCACCCCCCTTCTTTTCTGCGGCGAATTTCACGCCTTCAGCAAGGGTATTGCCGTAGCCTTTGCGGTAAGCAATATTCTTGAGTATCTGTTCCACTGCCGCCACGTTGCCCCAGGTCATCTCCAGCCCATCCAGTTCCTTTTTAGTGAGGAATCCTTTCTCATAGCACTCCATGCACCAGCCCACTATCCAGCCCGCCTCATTGGTCTCCATGCCGAGGCGGTCTATCAGGTTGGCGAGGTAAACGGCGGTGCCGGGGTCTTCCTGCCCGATTTGGGAGGAAACTGACGCCCACTGTTCATACTCCGGCTCTTTGCCGGCAAAGCCTTTGTAAGGGCCTTCAGTCACCTCCATCAGTTCATAGTGATGGGAGGCGCAGGCGTAGCAGGGGTAGTTCTGCGATTTGAAAAGGGCGCGTACACGGTCGCCCATGAAGAGGTCTTTTTTGGGGAAGATATTAGTGGTATAGTTCTTGACGTGGAGCCAGCCGGCGGCCTCAGCAGTGGGGAGGACACGGCTGGTGCCCCAGTTGAATACGTTTCCACCACCGAACGCTTTAGCCAGCTCAGTGGTCTGGCGGCCAATCTCAGAGATTTTTTCCGCGTCAATGACGGGCACTTTCTTTGTGCCTCTGGCGACGGCGAATGCCTTTAGCTTCTTGGAGCCCATTACCGCGCCTACGCCGTTATGTGACGCAGAATGACCGCGGTCGCCGAAGATGCCGGCAAATTTCACCAGGTTTTCACCGGCAGGACCAATGGAGAAAACGCTCATGCCGCGCTCCTGGAAGCCGAGTTCTTTTTTGATGAGGTCTTCTGTCTCCCAGGTATCCTTGCCGACGAGTTTGCTGGCGTCTTTGAGTTCAACGCCATTATCGCTGACATAGATATATTTCCAGGTGGGTGAAGCGCCGGAGACGATGATGGCGTCATAGCCGCACCATTTGAGATAAGCGCCCATGTTGCCGTTTGCCTGCGTGGAGGTGGCGCCATTGGTTTGTGCCCCTTTGGTGACCACGGAGATACTGGCACAGCCGGGGATTCTCAAGCCTCCCAGAGGGCCGGAGCCGATGAATAAGATATTTTGGGGGTCGTTCCAGTTAGTCCTGGGGTCTACTTCTTCAATGAGGTATTTCACACCGAGTCCGGTGCCGCCAAGGAACCTGCGAATGGTGGCTTCATCCAGAGCTTCATCCCAGATTTTTCCTTTAGTGAGGTCAACTCTCAATACTTTGCCGGTTGACCCGTACTGTATTGTCGCCAATGTTGCCTCCTTTTAGCCCCCGTAAAAAGCCGGGGTCAGTTTAATTACATCACCTTGCCGCAAAGTTTTTTTGTCAAGCTCCAGAGGGGAGATGATTTCCCCGTTCAGGATGACCATGCAGTACTCAGTGAGCCCGTCTTTATGCCCGAAGGTCTTCCTGGCGAAAGCGGGATACCGCTCTGCGAGTGTCCTGAGGAGTTCCATGATGGAAGTGCCCGGGCTGACAGACTCTTTCAGGATGACGGTGTCAGTGATTTTATGATTGAAGTCTTCTTTGAGCCAGGAGAGGACTTCAATGGTAATATTGCTGGTATCAGGGGATTTGCCAGAGGGAGCTCTGGTGAGCAGAGTCTTTGTTTTTGCCATTGCTTTCAAGCCCGTATCTTAGCACAAAAAAATATTGCGATGCAAAATGCAATATCTTACGGAGTAAGCCCGGAGTTTTTATTTCGCTACTATGGTATCAGAAAGATGAAACGGTTGTCAAAGGAAATCTCGCGGGAAGCATTTGTTAATTCTGGACGGGACTTTTGCCGTGCTATGACTCCTGAATTCCGGCTTGCATCATAATGACTTTAGGGAAAGGAGATTTATTGGGATTGCCACAGGTACTAATGTGCCTTTGCGATGACAGCTATGAAGCTAACACTGGGGTCCGGAGGGCTATTTTCTACTGCGCGCTCGTGCTATAATCAGTAGCGATGAAAAAAGAGTTAATGGATATCCTGGTCTGCCCGGTGTGCAAGGGGAAGCTTGACCTGACGGTGGAGAAAGAAGAACAGGATGAAATAGTTGCCGGAGCACTTTATTGCGGGAAGTGCAGTGTGCGTTATCCCATCTCTGATGGCATCCCCAACCTGCTCCCGCCGGAAAATACGGCTCAGTCAGGCCGGTAGGTCACCCACGTTTGGGGGGATTCCCACACCTCAATGGCGGTGAGCACCACCGGTGCACCTGCCAGCTTCTTCTCCAGTTCCTTGTAGATGGCGGCGGCGAGGTTCTCAGATGACGGGTTTAGCTTTTTGAAGGGGGGCACATCATTGAGGCAAGTGTGGTCATACTTTGCCAGGATTTCAGAGAGGTGCTGTTTTAGCTCTGCGAAGTCATAGGCGATGCCGATTTCGTTCAGCGCCTTCGCCGCGATTTTAGCCACGATGAGGAAGCGGTGCCCGTGGACTGACTCGCACTTGCCGCGGTAGCCCCGCAGGAAGTGGGCGGCATCAATGTGCTTCTGGACTGAGATTTCATACACGGTAAGACCTCCTATTCCAGCTTGAGGACACCCTGTTTTTCACTCATCTGCTCGGCGAGCTCCCTGATGGTTTTTCCGGCGATTGGATGCCGCACGTCAGGGGCGATTTCCGCCAGCGGGGCGAGGACGAAAGCCCTTTCCGTCATGCGGGGGTGGGGGATAGTCAGTTCCGGAGTCTGAATTACTTTATCGCCGTAGAGCAGGATGTCAATATCAATGGGGCGGGGAGCGTCTGACTTCCCGCTCCGGCCCATCTTGGCTTCAATGCCTTTGGCGAGGGTGAGGAGCGCCAGCGGTTCCAGACGGGTGAATGCTTCACAGACGATGTTAAGGAAGCGGGGCTGAGAAGGCACACCCAGCGGCTCAGTATCATAGATAGAGGAGATTCTGCCCAGCTTCATCCGCTGGGAAAGCAAATCCAGGGCTTTATCCAGGTTTTTCTGGCGGTCACCCATGTTTGACCCGAGACCGAGATATACCGTTACCATTTCAATGTTCACGTCATTTTCTCCGTATGATAGCGTCGCTCATGCGGCAGACGCGCACCATTTCCTTGACGTCATGGACGCGGACGATGTCAGCGCCGTGGGCGATGCCGATAGCTACCGTCGCCGCGGTGCCCTCAAGGCGCTGGTCCACGGGGAGGTCCAGCACCTGCCCAATCATTGATTTGCGTGACGTGCCCAGCAGGATGGGCTTTTGCAGGTACCGGAGCTCGCTGAGGCGCCGTATGATTTCCAGGTTCTGCTCCAGCGTCTTGCCGAAGCCCACCCCCGGGTCAATGATGATGTTCTGCTCCGGCACTCCTGCCTTGATTGCGGTAACAATAGCCCGTTCCAGGTCTGCTTTTATGGCTGACATTATATCGCTTGCGGGGGCATCGCGCTGGTTGCTCATAAGGATAACGGGCACGCCGGCTTCAGCGGCAATCTCTGCCAGCCGGGGGCTTTTCTTCAGCGCCCAGATATCGTTCAGCATGCGGGCGCCGGCTTTGAGAGCGGCTTCTGCCACCTTCGGCTTATAAGTGTCAACGCTGATGGGCACGGTTACCTCTCTGGAAAGCCTTTCAATTGCAGGAATGACAAGTTTGAGCTCAGCATCAACATCGTCAATTGACTTTGCCTCTGTGCCGGGACGGGTGGACTCTCCGCCCACATCAATGATGTCCGCTCCTTCCGCCACGAAGCTTTTAGCCCGGGCTGAGGCGGCTTCAAGGTCAGTCCCCAGCCCATCGCCGGAGAAGGAATCCGGACTGAGGTTGATGATGCCCATGACAAAAGTTTTTTCACCCCAGCGGAAGACAGCGTTGCCGCAGGTAGTGGGAGCCGGTGATGATTGAATTCTGTTCACAGTGAAGATAGTTTCCTTTTATTTTCATATCATAGCAAGGGATAAGCGGTAGTTCAACCATAACCGGCGTCGGAATGGCGGATGAATCTCTCACTCTCCCTTTGTTAAAGGGAGACGAGCCGTTTTTTGACGGTTTGTCCCCCTTTGGAAAAGGGGGATTAAGGGGGATTCATGTACCGCTCACACTGGATTTTAGCTGTCGCCCGAGTGGCATTCAATACTTATTGA
>DAOTYE010000071.1:0-15018 GCA_034434915.1 Dehalococcoidales bacterium | reverse complement strand
AAAAGCTTTAACTCAGGTGCTTACACGGCTTCAGTCAGCCTTATTGGAAGCCGCAAAGTTTACCTGGAGGATATCACTGTTGCCCGCAATCTGCCTGCCGTAGAGATGTCTGCGGGCAGAAATGTGGCAGTGCTACTATTTGATGAACAAAACCCGCGGGAGGCTGTGGTTATCGCGGTTTACAGTTAGCTTTGTGGTCTGGAGAAGGTTTTAAGCCCGGTCTTTTTCTTTGAGGCTCTTTGCCAGGCTTTTGATTATTGCCAGAATGCCAATCACCGTGCGCTGTACTTCCACCGGCTCGTCAGCGAGCAGTTTAGCCACGTAAGGGTCCAGCTTGCTTCTGACGTATTCCGTGTCCTTTTCCGCTATCCCTGTCATCTGAGGCGATAAGAAACCCGCCAGAGTGAAAAGTTCCTCCTCATCAAAACCCAGCGGCTTGGCAATCCGGCGCAGGATGTGGGCAGAAGGGAACCTTTCGCCTCGCTCTATCCTGCCCAGGTGCGAGGCTGAAACGCCTGCACTAGCCGCCAGCTCTTTCAAGGTCAGCGGTATGGTCACCCTCTGGCGCTTGAGCAGTTTGCCAAAATCATGCGTGTTCTGGTCCATGTGGTCATACCTCTTTAAAGTTCTGGAGCTATTGTATTTCGCCAATTGGCAAATGTCAATCACACTTTAGTTTATTCCAGGCCTTTTGGTAGCCAGATGCAAATAGAACCCGGTCTTTTCTTGACAGGAGGGCGCTGGCTGGCTAAAATGGGGTGGTGTAGTGGGGAAAGCGGGGTAGTTTTGAAGGAGGATGATGTTATTTGGCAGAGGTTGTCGCCACGGAAAATGAGAGCATAGACAGTTTACTCAAACGGTTCAACAAAAAAGTCCAGCAGGCGGGCATTCTCTCCGAGCTCCGCCGCCGCGAACATTATGAGAAGCCGAGCGTGCGGCGCAAGCGCAAAAAAGCCGCCAAGAAACGAAGCATCGCCAGAACAGCGAGGAGATAGTCTTTCCGCGCTAAATCTAGGATTATGACATAGAATCTTATGGGGCAAGAAGCAGGGCTGAAACAGAAGCTGAATGAGGACCTGAGACAGGCACTGAGGAGCGGCGAGAAAGCAAAAATTTCCACCATACGCCTGCTCCTCTCCGCAATAAAGAATGCGGAGATAGCCAGAATGGCGGTCCTGGAAGATGCTGACATTTTGGGTGTTATCGCTAAAGAGGTCAGACAGCGCCAGGAGAGTATTGAGGCGTTCAAAAAGGGCAATCGCGCTGACCTCGTGGCTCAGGAAGAGGCGGAAATGGCAGTCCTGCAGTCTTATCTGCCCAAGCAGATGACCCGGCAAGAAATCATTTCCGCCGCGAAGCAGGTCATCGCCGAGGTGGGTGCCAGCAGTCCAGCGGATAAAGGCAAGGTCATGCCCAAACTTATCGCTCAGCTTAAGGGCAAAGCAGACGGGCGTGAAATCAATGCGGTGGTGACGGAACTGCTGGCTTCATCCTGATGTTTAATAACCATGAAGCGCTACAGTAAACGAGGGGCAAACAAGCCCCTCTCTTTATCTCATTGAAAAAGGCAATAAGCCAGTGCACCGTATTGAAGTCAGTCTGAAAAGCCATCTCCCTGATGCCCGCGGCCAAGGTCTGGTAAAGGACATTCAGGACCTCGGCATCACCAGAGTAGAAGATGCCCGCGTCACTGACATTTACTGGCTCAACGCTGACCTCACTCCAGAAGAGCTCAAAGTAGTTTGCCAGCAGGTGCTGACTGACCCGGTTACCCAGGATTATATTATTGCCTCTCCACAGATGAGTGCCGGTAAGAAGGCTGAATCCCGGATGGTCCACACTGTTGAGGTTGCGTACAATCCCGGCGTTACTGATCCCGTGGAAGCGTCTATCATGAAGGCAATCCGCGACGTGGGCATAAACAAAGTGAAAGCGGTCAAGACTTCTCGCCTGTTTACTATTACCGGTAATCTGACGGAGGAGGAACTTGACACCATCAGCTTCCGCCTCCTCATCAACCCCATCATCCAGCACGTGGTGAAGGGGGAGCACATCGTCTTCCCGGAGACGCCTCAGTATCAGTTCAAACTGGAACACGTTGACATTTTCTCAGAAGATAGAGCGAAACTTGCCCGCAGGTATGGCTTCAGTCTTGAGGAATTTGAAGCCATCATGGGTTACTATCAGAAGCAGAAGCGCAATCCCACTGATATTGAGCTTGAGACGCTGGCGCAGACATGGTCGGAGCACTGTGTCCACAAGACGTTCAAGGGCAAAATCAGGCTGGATGATACCGTCGTGGATAACCTGCTCAGAAGCACCGTGATGAAAGCGACTAAAGAGCTTAACAAGCCGTGGTGCCTATCCGTCTTCATGGATAACTCCGGCGTTATTGATTTTGACGGCAAATGGGCGCTCTGCTTCAAGGTAGAGACACACAACCACCCCTCCGCCGTTGAGCCTTACGGCGGCGCGGCGACTGGTATCGGCGGCGTGGTGCGCGACCCGCTCGGCACCGGACTGGGGGCAAAACCAATCGCCAATACAGATGTCTTCTGTTTCGGTCCACCGGACTTACCCTATGAAAGACTGCCCCGGGGCGTTCTCCATCCCCGCCGCATTTTCAAAGGGGTCAGAGCCGGCGTTGCTGATTATGCCAACCGACTGGGCATCCCCACGCTTAATGGCGCTATCCTCTTTGATGAGCGCTATGTGGCCAACCCGCTGGTCTATTGCGGCACACTGGGTTTGATGCCGAAGAGCATGGCTCTCCGCGGCAAGCAGAAGCCGGGTGACCTCGTGGTCCTGGTAGGCGGGCGGACCGGCCGCGATGGCATCCACGGCGTCACCTTTGCCTCTGAGAAGCTCACTGACGCTTCTTCCACCCAGTCCTTCAGCGCCGTGCAGATTGGCAATGCCATTGTGGAGAAAAAGGTGATTGATGTCATGCTCCAGGCGCGCGAGCGCGGGCTCTATGTCAGAGTTACAGATGTCGGCGGCGGGGGATTATCGTCTGCAGTGGGAGAGATGGGGGAAGACACCGGCGTAAAGGTGTATCTTGACCGTGTCCCCCTGAAGTATGCCGGTTTGACCTATTCTGAAATCTGGATTTCAGAATCACAGGAGCGCATGATACTGGCGGTGCCGCCCGAACATATTGAAGAGTTCCTCAGCCTCTTTGCCAGCGAAGATGTTGATGCCACAGTCATCGGCGAGTTTACTGATGACAAACATCTGCGCCTGTACTATCATGGCAAACTGGTGGGGGACCTGGAGATGTCCTTCCTCCACAAAGGCTATCCGCAAGTCAATAGCACTGCCTTATTGCAGAAGCCCACCTACCCCGAGCCTGACTTTGCGCCGCCAGCTAGCCTAAGCCAGGCACTGCTGGATGTGCTCGGTGCCTGGAACGTATGCAGTAAGGAATGGGTCATCCGCCAGTATGACCATGAAGTGCAGGGCACCAGCGTTTTGAAACCGCTCGTCGGCAAGACAAATGACGGTCCCGGTGATGCCGCCATCATCCGCCCGCTCCTTGATTCTGACATGGGCGCCATAATATCCTGCGGCATCAATACCCGCTATGGCGATATTGACCCGTACTGGATGGCGGCGTCAGTCATTGATGAGGCACTGCGGCAGGTCATTGCCGTGGGAGGCAACCTCAATAAAGTGGCTCTGCTGGACAACTTCTGCTGGGGGCGCACCAGCCGGCCTGAAATGCTTGGCGCGCTCGTCCGGGCAGGGCAAGCCTGCTATGACATGGCAATCGCCTACGGCACGCCGTTCATCTCCGGCAAAGACAGCCTCAATAACGAGTTTGAATATGAAGGCAAAGTCATAGCTATCCCCCATACTCTGCTCATCTCAGCGCTTGGTGTGATGGATGACGTGAGCAAAGCTATTTCCATGGACTTCAAGCAGGCGGGCGACCTTATCTACATCGTCGGCACAACTTATAACGAACTGGGCGGCTCCGAATATCTGGCGACACGCGGGCTTATCGGGAATAGCGTGCCGAAGGTCAATCCCCAGACCGCCAAGAAGCTTATGGATAGCCTGAGCCAGGCGACAGAAAAAGGGCTGGTGAGAGCCTGCCATGATTGCAGTGACGGCGGCTTGGGGGTGGCGGTTGCAGAGATGGCGTTCGCCGGCGGGCTGGGAGCGAAAATGGACCTGAAAGCGGTGCCCCTTGGCGAAGCAATTGACCGCGACGATTTCATCTTCTTCTCTGAGTCCAACAGTCGCTTCATCGTGGAAGTCGCGCCGGAGAAGAAATCAGAATTTGAAAAAGTGCTGGCGGGCAATACCTTCGCCTGTATCGGCGAGGTCACCGGAATCGGTAAATTAGAAGTCACTGGCACCAAAGGTAAGAAGATTGTCAGCGTGCCGATTGCTGACCTGAAAGAAGCCTGGCAGAAGCCTTTGAGGTGGTAGATGGTCAGGGTTATCGTCTTGCGTGCGCCGGGAACAAATTGTGACATGGAGACCGCCTTTGCCTTTGAGCAGGCAGGAGCTTCAGTGAAAAGAGTGCACGTGAACCAGCTCATCCACCGCGTTGAGCGCCTCGCTGATTATCAAATCATGGTCATACCCGGCGGCTTCACTTACGGTGACGACCTTGGCGCCGGCAAGGTGCTGGCAAACGAGCTACGCGTCAAGCTGGGTGAAGATATTCTGCGTTTTATTGAGTCCGGCGGGCTGATTCTGGGCATCTGCAATGGCTTCCAGGTGCTGGCAAAGGCAGGCATCCTCCCGGAACCATCTCTGGAAGGCAAGCAGTTGTTCACCCTTGCCGGGAACGATTCCGGCAGGTTTGAGTGCCGCTGGACATACCTCTCCGTCAACCCCGAGAGCCCCTGCGTTTTCACCAGAGGGATTGAGCGCATGTATGTCCCTGTTGCCCATGGGGAAGGGAAAGTGGTTGCCAGCCCCGAAGTCTTGCCCACTCTGAATGCGGTCGTCTATTATACTGATGAACAAGGCAACCGCAATGCCGGCTACCCCTGGAATCCAAATGGCTCCATGAACGACATCGCCGGCATCTGTGATGCCACCGGGCGTATCTTCGCCCTCATGCCTCACCCGGAGCGCCATATCCGCGGCACCCAGCATCCCCAGTGGCTCAGGCTGGGCGCCAGAAAATACGGCGATGGCTTTAAGATATTCCAGAACGCGGTGGATTGGGTGAAGGGAAGCTAAAAGTCTGTCTGCCTTAACTGATAAATCCCCAAGGCAGGCGCTGGTTCTGGCACCACTCTTTGTGAGCGTAGAAGTCAGCATCAAACCTGCTCTTCACCACCGCCTGTCTCCAGGCGGAGAGAGAAACCCTATCTACACTGGCAAGCACATCAGCCGCTTTTGCGTCGGCGCGCGATAGCACCGCCTGAACCTGGCTCCAGTCCGGGCTTTCTGCTTTAAGACTAATACCTTTAGCAGATAACCTTTTTTCCAATATGGCTAGCCTTTGTTTGAGAACGTCAAGTGGTGCCATGGGCTTTTTTTGAAAGAACGTGCCCGCCTTGGGCACGAACGGCGCGATATTCAGCGTGATGCGGGTGCGGCTTTTTTTCTTCTCAATTATAGCCTTGCATTTAAGAGTCAACCTAATAATTTCATCTATATCTTCATCTGTTTCATGCGGCAGACCAATCATGAAGTAAAGCTTGACCTGTGGCACACCAAGCGCCGCCACTCGCTCCATTGAGCGCAGAACATCATCTTCGCACACGCCCTTCTTAATAGATTGGCGCAGTCGCTCCGAGCCGGCTTCAGGGGCAAGGGTGATGGTCTCCGCACCTCCGCGTACCAGCGCCTCCAGCACTCTATCTGACACGCGGTTAACCCTTAGGGAGCTTATGGAGAACTGTGCACCCATCTCCTCCAGCCTGATGAGAAGCTTTTCTAAATGCGGGTAGTCAGATACATCCGCCCCCATCAGCCCCAGCCGTTTCCGGTATCTCAGCCCTTCACCTGCCAGCATGAGCAGGTTGTCCAGGGAACGGTAGCGCATCGGCTTAAAAGCGGTGCTGACCAGGCAGAAGCGGCATGACCATTTGCATCCCCGCGCCACTTCAATGAGGTACATTTCTCCCAGTTCCGTTTCCGGCGTGAGGATAGCAGACGTCACCGGAAAATCATCAAGGTTTTCCGCCCGCTGGCGCGCTACCGTTTCGCCAGAATGGTGGGTGGGCACATATACGCCCGGAAGAGCGGTAAGTGCTTTGAGGAGGTCATCGCGTCTGGCAGTCATGCCTTGAGAGATGGCCGTAAGCAGGTGAGGCACCATCGGCTCTGCCTCTCCCAGGCACAGCGCATCAAAGAATGGAGAGATGGGAGCAGGATTAGCCATGATACATGGTCCACCAGCAATAATGAGCGGGTAGCGCTCATCGCGGTCTCTGGCATAGGCGGGAATGCCAGCCGCTCTGAGTATGGGAACGATGGCGAAATAGTCAAGCTCGTAGGAAATGGAAAAAGCGATGACCGTAAAGTCCGGAAGCGGGCGTTTTGACTCAAGAGCAAGGGGCGGGCTGTATTTCTCGCGGTTCTCTTTCTCCCAGAAGACACGCTCGCAGACGACGTTTTTGCGGCTGTTCAAGAGCTTATAGATGGCATGGATGCCCAGATTGGACATGCCCAGGTAGTAAGAATTAGGATAGACCAGAGCGATGGGCAGCCGTCCGCCCCAGTCTTTAACGATGGTGCCTTCTTCACGCGATAGCAGGTCCCCTGGCAAACTACCAGGCGCTCTGCGTTTCTGCTTGTACCTCATCGCTCATTTCATAGCTGTCCGTTTCCTGCTGGCCATTCTGTGGCTGGTTGTTCCGTGGCGGCTCTTTCCGCGATTGTTCGCGGGGTTTCCAGCAGCCCCTGAGAAAGCGGGAATTCAGGGTGATAACGCGGTCAGCCACTCTTCTCAACTGGAAGGACGTGCCCTCCCGACCGAACAAAGCCACTTCTACGTGCTTGCCCTGGTCTTTGACCGCCTGGAGCGCGCCCATAAAATCGTTATCCCCCCCGACGAGGATGGCGACATCATAGTTGTTGCGGAAGGCGTGGGTGATGAGGTCGGTCGCCAGCTGGACGTCAATGCCTTTCTCATAGGGAGGCACATTGGGCCACTGGTTCGTATAGACTAACCTGCCCAGCCTCAGTTCACAATAAGGAATATCTTTGATGCTGTTAAAGAATGCCTGCTGATGCCGGAACCGCTCCGGTTCTTCTTTCAAGCCTACCTTGGCGTTGTAATAGTAGATGCGTACGAGCTTGCGCCGTCCTACCAGCTGCTGGCAGAATTTCTTAAAATCAAGGTCAGTCCGTCCAAATATCTTCTTGAGAGAATGGTAGACATTACTGCCATCAATAAATATCATTACTCGGTCCAAATCATAGTACCTCCCGTAATCAATATTCTCTTCTCATTATAGAGCCTTTGGCGTAAAATTACGACTTATCGCACCAACCCTTCTGTTGCTTGAGCGCGGAGGCGGGTGTTATAATTTGGCGAAATAATGCGCTGAAACGAGGTGGGAAGATGAAGCTGAGTCGTGAAGAGGTGCTCCATATCGCCAGGCTGGCTCGTCTGGGCTTGAGCGAAGCAGAAGTTGAGAAGTTCCGGGAACAGCTTTCCAATATTCTGGAAAACTTTGAGGTCTTAAAAAAAGTAGACACCAGCAACGTTCCTCCCACCGCCCAGTCAATAGACCTTCAGAACGTGATGCGGGAGGATGAAGTGGCGCCGTCATTTCCGCAGGATGAAATCCTCTCAAATGCCCCCCGCCGTGAGGGCGAATACTTCCGCATCAAGCCTGTCTTTGAAGAGTAGTTTATGGCTGAGGCTGAGCGCACTGCCCCTGAGAAAAAGGAGTTCGGCGAGCTTATCAAGTTTACCCTTTTTGGCTTTGCCGGCGGCTTGGCATTGGGCGGAATCTTTGACGCGTTCGGGCTTCAGCGCAGTCCGGTGGGGCAGTGGCTTGTGCGCACACTTGCTGGGGAAGGAGAGAGCATTTTTGAAGGTATTTATGCCCTGCGTCAACGCTTCCGCAAAGCCGCCGGCTCAATGGCGGAAGCTTATGGCTGGGGCAAACTGCTGGGCATGCCGGTGCCATGGATTATTGACGCTGTCAGCCGCCTGGCAGGTGTGGACGTCTATGGCGTGAGCGGCTTCTACATTCCGTATTTCTATGCCCACAGCGACCAGATTGGTGCCAATATCTCAGGCCTCATTTATCTGAAACGGAAAGGCAAAGGCTGGGGAAAAGTGCTTAATGCTTATTTTCGTAACCCGGTCATGCTCACCAGCCTGGGAGTTATTTTCCTGGTGCCGGCAGGACTGCTCATTGCCAGGCTGTTCGGCTTCAGTCCCGCCACGCAGGTCTTGACCGCACTGGAGACCATCGTCGCCAATTTATGCTGGCTACCGCCGCTGGTGGGCTGGCTGGTAGAAAGAAAGCATCATCGTGGGGAGGGAAGACCATGAACATTGACCATAAGAGACTGACCATCCATGAAGCACACAGGCTCTTAAGAAGCAAGCAGATTTCGTCCGTGGAGCTGACCAGGTCATATCTTGAGCGCATCTCACTGCTTGAGCCGAAGCTTAAAGCCTTTGTGACGGTGACGGCTGATGTGGCGCTAGAGCAGGCGAAGCAGGCGGACAAACGGCTTGCCGACAAGGATGACAACCCCCTCTGCGGCGTCCCTGCCCTCATCAAAGATGTTATCTGTACGAAGGGCATCAGGACGACGTGCTCGTCCAGAATATTGGAGAACTTTGTGCCCATCTATGATGCCACCGTGGTGGAGAAGATGAAAGCGGCGGGTGCAGTCGTTTTGGGCAAGTCAAACATGGACGAGTTCGCCATGGGGTCATCAACAGAGAACTCCGCCTTCTTCGTCACCCACAACCCGTGGGACCTGGAACGAGTGCCCGGCGGTTCCAGCGGCGGCTCGGCGGCGGCAGTGGCGGCGGGGGAGACGGTTTATGCCCTCGGCTCGGACACTGGCGGCTCCATCCGCCAGCCGGCAGGCTTCTGCTCGGTCGTCGGGCTCAAACCCACGTACGGCAGGGTGAGCCGATATGGATTAGTCGCTTTTGCCAGCAGTCTTGACCAGATTGGACCCTTCACACAGGATGTGACTGATAGCGCTATCGTGCTGAACTGCATTGCCGGCTATGATAAGCGCGATTCCACCTCCGTGCCCCAGCCGGTGCCGGACTATACCAGGGCGCTCCTGCCTGACCTCAAGGGCATGAAGCTGGGCGTGCCGAAGGAATATTTCGTGGAGGGGATGCAAGCGGAGGTGGCATTGGCAATCAAGTCTGCGGTGAGCAAGCTGGAGGAGCTTGGCGCGCAGATTGACTGGGATGTCTCCCTGCCCTCCACCCCCTATGCCCTCGCGGTGTACTATATCATCGCCCCGTCCGAGGCGTCAGCCAATTTAGCCCGCTACGACGGCGTGAAGTACGGCTTCTCCTACAACGGCGAGACGATGTGGGACAGCATGGAGAAGACGCGCCAGTACGGGTTCGGTGCGGAGGTAAAGCGCCGCATCATGCTCGGCACGTATGCCCTTTCCGCCGGCTATTATGACGCCTACTACCTCAAAGCGCAGAAGGTGCGCACCCTCATCCGCCGTGAGTTTGACGAAGCTTTCAAAAAGTATGATGCTCTTATCACGCCCACCTCGCCCACCGTCCCCTTCAAGATTGGGGAGAAGGTGGACGACCCCATCCAGATGTACCTCAGCGATGTCTGCACCCTCCCTATCAACATCGCCGGACTGCCTGCCATCTCTATTCCAGCGGGTTTCGGAGATGGTCTGCCCATAGGGATGCAAATCATCGGCAAGCCTTTCAGCGAGGAGACCATCTTCAGAGTAGCCTATGCCTACGAGCAGGCGACCGAATGGCATAAGAGAAAAGCGAATATCTAAATCCTAATCCCTAAACTCAAGACAGGGAAGTGCAAAATGTACTGGGACGATGAGCCGTCAAGAAGGAATTTCACTATTACTACTAAGAAAATTGAGTGGATATCTGCTGCTAGAAAAGATGTGATGCAATATATCCGTGACAAGAAATTTGTAAGAACATCCCGTTGTAGAAAATGCAAAAGCAACTGGTTTGGGGAGACGGTTCTTACAATTTCGACCACAAAGACAATAATCCAGCACACAACAGCCAAAAGAACTGCTATCTCGTTTGTAGAAATTGCCATGGCAAAGCAACGAAGATTGGCAAACGGCAATCAGAGATATATTCGGAGGGATTGCTGGTTACAAAACAATAAAGAGGAAAGTCAGTTATAAAAAGCCAAAAATTACCAGAACAAGCGGAAAGAAAGTCACTAGGAAGTCAGTACGGCGAAAATCTGTTGCAAAAAGAACTGCTACTAAGAAGCGCAATACTGCCAGAAGGAGAACTAGATAGAACTGGCTGTCTAAGAGGGAGATTTTCCCTTTACATCTTCTCCGGCGCGGTCATCCCCATGAGATGGAGGGTGCCGCTCAGCACCGCTTTTGCCGCCGCCACCAGCTTGAGTCTCGCCTTGGTCAGCTTCTCATCATCGGTGACCACGCGGCACTGCTTGTAGAAGCTGTGGAAGACGGTCGCCAGGTCCTGGGCATAGTAGCTGAGGTGGTGCGGCTCCAGCGTCTCAGCGATGGTCTCAATGATTTCCGGCATGAGCAGCATCTTGCGGATGAGGGTCAGCTCCGGCTCAGAGGTCAGCATAGAGGCATCGCCGTCATCATAGCTGATTTTCTTTTCCTGAGCCAGGCGCAGGATGCTGGCGATGCGGGCGTGGGCATACTGGACATAATACACCGGGTTCTCCGCTGATTGCTTCTTGGCAAGCTCCAGGTCAAAGTCCATCTGGGCGTCTGCGGTGCGGGACAGGAAGACGAAGCGGCAGGCATCAGCCCCCACTTCATCAATCAGTTCTCGCAAAGTGATGATATCGCCACTGCGCTTGGAAAGCCGGACAATCTCTCCGCCCCGGCGCAGGGTGACCAGCTGAGAGATGATGACCTTCAGGCGGTTGGGGTCAATTCCCAGCGCGCCCACCACCGCCTTCATGCGGGACACGTGCCCCAGGTGGTCGGCGCCCCAGATATTGATGACCTGGTCAAATTTACGCCTGATGAACTTATCATAGTGGTAGGCAATGTCTGTGGCGAAGTAGGTTGGTGAGCCGTCACTGCGGACGACCACGTTGTCCTTGTCCTCGCCCAGCGCCGTGGAGACGAACCATGTCGCCCCTTCACGCTCGGTCAGGTGACCGCCCTTCTTGAGCAGGGACATCACGGTGTCATACTGCCCGTCCCGGTAGAGGCTCTTTTCACTGAACCAGACGTCAAAGGTGACGCCCAGCTTCTCCAGGTCAGCCCGGATTTGCCCCAGCATCTTCTCCAGACCGATTTGCTCAATCACGGCAAGTGCTTCAGATTCAGGCATCTTCCTGAACTTATCGCCGTGCTCGGCGATGATTTCCTTCGCCATGTCAATGACATAGCTCCCCACGTAGCCGTCAGTAGGCATCTCTGCCTTGATGCCCAGCTCCTGCAGGTAGCGGGCGTAGATTGATTTGGTGAAGGCAGCCACCTGGCTACCGGCGTCATTGATGTAATACTCCTTCACCACCTCATAGCCGGCGGCGGTGAGGACATTGGCAAGCGTGCTTCCCAGCACTGCCCCGCGACCGTGCCCCACGTGGAGAGGACCGGTGGGGTTCACGCTGACAAACTCAATCTGGATGCGAGCCTTCTTAGGCGGGTTCATCCTCCCGAAGGCTTCACCTGCATCCAGAATAGTATCCACCTGCCGGGTGAGCCAGTCGCCCTTCAGGATGAAGTTCAGAAAGCCGGGCGGCGCCACGTCCACACGGTCTATTTCCGGTGCGGGCTTTATGAAGCTCACAATGTCTTTAGCGATGGCAAGCGGATTGGTGCTCATCGCCCGGGCGAGCTTCAGCGGCAGGCTTGAGGCATAGTCGCCGTGCTCGGCATTCTGCGGGCGCTCAATGACTATCTCCGGCAGGGTGACGGCGGGCAGTTTGCCGGCGCGCTGGGCTTCGGTGAGCGCCTGTGCCAGTATCTCTGAGATGCGTTTCTTAAGCATAAATAAAAAATCTTGCTTTTCTTTTAATCCTTATCAGCAAGCATATAGATTATAGCATAGTCAGCGTGAGGACAACTATTTTTTTGACTGTTTTTCCGCAGTGAAAAAAAGTATAAACATCCTGTGGAAAGTGTTGACAAAGGCTTGTGGAAGTGATATATTAAAATGCAGTGTTAGCGATGGTGACATAGAGAAAGCAGAAGCGATTGTACCCCAGTGCGTCTCAATGAGAAGCCTGGAGAGAAAATCGCCAGGCTTTTTCTTTGTCTCATCGGCACCTTAACAATTGAATAGCGGGAGTTACTATCAAATCTGAAGCAGGTCAAGCGGGAAAGGGCACATGGTGGATGCCTTGGCATCAAGAGCCGATGAAGGGCGTGGCAAGACTGCGATAAGCCTCGGTGAGCTGTCGAGCAAGCCTAGCCGGGGATACCCGAATGGGGCAACCCTCCTTCGCAAGAAGGATACTGCCAGTTTAACACATAAGCTGGTAAGAGGTAAGCAGGGGAACTGAAACATCTTAGTACCCTGAGGAAAAGAAGACCCATTCCCTGAGTAGTGGCGAGCGAAAGGGGAGCAGCCTAAACCCTGTAAGCTCAGTGGCTCCAGAGCCTATGCTTGCAGGGGGTCGTAAGGCAGGTAAGACGGAATCTGGAATACGTCAAGAAGTTACAAACCGAACTCTAACTGAAGGTCCCTGGAACGGGCAACCATAGACGGTGACAGTCCGGTAAGTGAAAGAGGTAGGCTTCTTACCTGTTCTTGAGTACCACGGGGCACGAGAAACCTTGTGGGAATCTGTCCTGACCACAGGACAAGGCTAAATACTCTGATGACCGATAGTGGACAAGTACCGTGAGGGAAAGGTGAAAAGCACCCCGGGAGGGGAGTGAAATAGACCTGAAACCGTGTGCCTACAAGCAGTCAAAGTCCTGATGCAAATCAGGATGATGGCGTGCTTCTTGAAGAATGACCCGACGAGTTGGTCTGTGTGGCAAGGTTAAGTCACTTTAGTGACGTAGCCGAAGCGAAAGCGAGTCTGAATAGGGCGTCTAGTCGCACAGATCAGACCCGAAGCCGGGTGAGCTACCCATGGCCAGGGTGAAACTTCGATAAGATCGGAGTGGAAGTCCGAACCACACAGCGTTGCAAAGCTGTTGGATGAGCTGTGGGTAGGGGTGAAATGCCAAACGAACCCGGAGATAGCTGGTTCTCCCCGAAATGCATTTAAGCGCAGCCTCGGATTACTAGTCAGTGGAGGTAGGGCTCTGGATGGACTAAGTGGGAGAGTATCCTGCTAACTCCAACCAAACCTTGAATGCCACTGACCGCAAATCCGGGAGAAAGACTACGGGGGATAAGCTCCGTGGTCGAGAGGGGAACAGCCCAGACCATCAGCTAAGGTCCCCAAGCGCAGACTAAGTGATAAAGGAAGTAAGGTCGCACAGACAGCCAGGAGGTTGGCTTAGAAGCAGCCATCCTTTAAAGAATGCGTAACAGCTCACTGGTTGAGTGATCTTGCGCCGAAGATGTAGCGGGGCTCAAGTCTGCCACCGAAGCTATGGCCCTTCACGCAAGTGAGGGGGGTAGGGGAGCATTCCCTTGGCAGTGAAGCTGTTCTGTAAGGAATGGTGGAGCGAAGGGAAGGGAGAATGTCGGCATGAGTAGCGCAAGGCATGTGAGAAACATGCCCACCGAAAGCCTAAGGTTTCCTACGCAAGGTTATTCCGCGTAGGGTTAGTCGGACCTAAGCCGAGGCTGAAAAGCGTAGGCGATGGACAACAGGTTATTAATCCTGTACCGTTCCTCTGGAGACAAAGGAGGGACACGGAAGGGCAGGTCAAGCGCACCCAATGGACATGGTGCGTCCTCTCCTTAAGGCGATGCCAGAGCAGGCAAATCCACTCTGGATATTAGCTGAGAGGCGAGGGAAGTTGAGGGGAAACCTGAGACGACTTGGCTGGGCTCACACCGGCTAGAAAATCTTCGTTGTCGTTGAAGGAGGAGCGCCCGTACCGCAATCCGACACTGGTAGGCGAGGATTAATGTCCTAAGGTGATCGAGATACCCCTCGTTAAGGAACTCGGCAATCTAGCCCCGTAACTTAGGGAGAAGGGGTGCCCCGATGAATAATCGGGGTGACACTAAATGGGCCCGGACGACTGTTTAACAAAAACACAGGTCTCTGCTAAAAGCGTAAGCTGATGTATAGAGGCTGAAACCTGCCCAGCGCCGGAAGGTTAAGGGGAGGTGTTTTAAAAGCACCGAACTGAAGCCCCGGTAAGCGGCGGCCGTAACTATAACGGTCCTAAGGTAGCGAAGTCCATTGTCGGGTAAGTTCCGACCCGTACGAATGGTCTAACGATCTGGGCGCTGTCTCAACGAGGGACTCGGCGAAGTTGAAGTACCCGTGAAGATGCGGGTTTCCCGCGATAGGACAAAAAGACCCCGTGGAGCTTTACTGTAACTTGGCACTGAGTCTGAATTCGTCATGTGTAGGATAGGTGGGAGGCTTTGAAGCCCTGGCGCCAGTCAGGGCAGAGCCGACGTTGAAATACCACCCTTGGTGAATTTAGCCTCTAACCTCAGTTCAAGCTGGGGGACAGTGTCAGGCGGGCAGTTTGACTGGGGCGGTCGCCTCCCAAAAGGTAACGGAGGCGCCCAAAGGTCCCCTCAGGGTGGATGGAAATCACCCATAGAGTGCATTGGCATAAGGGGGCTTGACTGTGAGACCTACAAGTCGAGCAGGGACGAAAGTCGGGCAAAGTGATCCTACGGTTCTGTGTGGAAGGGCCGTGGCTTAACGGATAAAAGCTACCCCGGGGATAACAGGCTTATCTTGCCCAAGAGTTCACATCGACGGCAAGGTTTGGCACCTCGATGTCGGCTCGTCC
>DAOTYE010000070.1:0-8528 GCA_034434915.1 Dehalococcoidales bacterium | reverse complement strand
GTCTTTCTATCTGGTGTTACTGCGGATGTCTCATTCTGCCGTGATTTACACCAGCGCTCCGGCTATGTGGTAGAATGTTAGGACTGACAAGACATAGGAGGAGAATGTGGCTCAGAAAAAAGTCTGCGTGGTAAAGGGTGATGACGCTTCACCTGAAGTGGTTCTGCCCACCGTCAAAATTCTGGAAGAGATGAAGCTGGGCATTGAGTTCTTGCACACGGCTATCAATGATGAGGGCATCGCAAAATATGGGGAGATTTTCCCGGCTTCAGCCAAAGAGGCGATAGATGAGGCTGATTGCACCCTCTTCGGGTCCACCAGGAAGATGACGGGGGTTCACTGGTATCTGCGCTGGGGGAAAAGGTGCTATGCCAACGTCCGTCCGATAAAGTATGTGAAAGGGCTGAGAAGTCCGTTAAAAAACCCTGAGGGCATTGATTTCATCATCCTGAGGGAGAACCTGGAGGGACTTTACCCGGGTTTTGAGGGGGAGCTGAACCAGCTGGCACCGCTCAGGCTTGTGAATGAGATGACCGGCATGGCGCTGGACACCTCAGCCAGAGGTAAATTCGCCATCAAGACTACCACCGTACAGCGCTGCTATGAAATTGCAGAAGTCGCCTGTAAGCTTGCCCTGGAGCGTAAAGCGCGCGGCGGCAAAGGCAAGGTGACCGCCGCCTGCAAATATAATGTTCTGACACAGTCCGATGAGATGTTCCGCCGGCTGGTTGAAGAGACGGTTAAGAAATATCCCGCTCTTACCTTTGAGCAAATCATCATAGATAATTTCTGCCAGCGCATGATTACCAATCCCCAGTGGTTTGATGTGGTGGTGATGTCAAATGAGCACGGAGATATCCTGGCTGACGGGGCGGCGGGGCTCATCGGTGGGCTGGGCATTGCACCTAACGCTTGTTTGGGAGAGGACTATGCTTACTTCGGTTCGGTGCATGGCACAGCTCCAGACATCGCGGGGAAAAATATCATCAACCCCACTGCCATGATGCTGTCTGCCACCATGATGCTTGACTATCTGGGACTGAAGGACGCTTCAGCGCGGCTGGAAAAGGCTATCTATAAGGTGTACCAGCAGGGCAAGCACCTGACCCGCGACCAGGGTGGTACGGCTTCAACGACCGAGTTCTGCAAGGCGGTCAGTGCCAATCTATAATAAGTCAATCTATAACAAGTAAATAGGCAATGGGGGCAGGCGACCGTGCTGGTTGTCGCACAAATCTATCGGCTGAGCGGGCTCTTTGGCGCCGGTGTGTGGGGCGCTAATGTTTTCCTGCTTGCGGATTATAACGGCAATCTGACGCTGGTTGACACCGGTTTTAAGGGCAGAGCAAGGCAGATTTTGCGGCAGATAGAAAAAGTGGGGCACTCTCCGCTCAAGGTCAGCCGCATCATCATCACCCACCATCACCTTGACCACATCGGCAGTCTGGCGTTGCTGAAGGAGTATACCAGGGCGCATGTCCTGGCACACGCGGCAGATGCGCCCTACATTACGGGGCAAATGCCTCAGCCGGGACCACTGCGGCCCGCGTGGCTTAACAGAGCCTTTTTGCGTTTCCCTCAGCTTCTGAAGACCTCCCCGGTGGCGGTGGATGAGTTTCTCAAAGATGGTGATGAACTGCCTGTCCTAGGTGGGATGAAAATATACCACACCCCGGGACACACCCCGGGAAGCATCTGCCTGTACCTGAAAAAGAAGTGGGTAGTTATCGCTGGTGACCTGGTGTCAAACCGGTTCGGACTGCGCCTGCCATCGCGGCAGTTCACCGCAGACTTTGCCCAGGAGATTGATTCCATAAAGAGGATAGCGGCGCTGGACTTTGACATCTTGTGCGTGGGACACGGTGCGCCGGTGATGGGTGGGGCGCACCGTGCCTTGAAAGACCTGGCAGAACGGTTGGCTAAAGCGCAAGCGGGAAAGAGCTAAGTTTAGCCCTTCTTTTTGAGGTATTCTTTTGTTCTCTGTGCCAGCTCTGCCTGAATGGGGTTGAGCTTGATGGGAGGCAGGAAGACGCAGAAAAGCTTGAGCATATCCGTCTCACTTGTATTGCGGCACTCATGCTCCACGCCTTTGGGGGCGATAATAACTGAGTCCGTCTCCAGTTTGGTCTTTTCCCCGGCAACCGTCCCCTCAGCCCGCCCCATCACGTAGATGATTTCGTCGCTATCCGGGTGGGTGTGCATGGTGGTGGTGCCCCCCGGTGGAATGGTCACCAGCAGAACAGTGGCTTTCTCATAGCCTGATGATTCCGGTGAGGCGATGAGTCTGAACATACGCTCTGCCGGCGGCTGGCTCTTCGCCCAGGGAAGCTCCCATCCGTTGATGACCGCTTTTGACATGGTTTTCTGTTCCTCCTTATTTATCGTATCTATCGTATCTGAGTCAGCGCCCAGTCAATACCCAGTTCACCCAGCTTGCCCGCAGAAGGGATACCGCCGGGCCAGCCCATCATGTCATAGTAATATTGAATGCCTTTGCGGAAGGCTTCCGGGTCTAACGGCACGTCTTTAAGCGGACCGGAAGCGTGCCCGGTGAAGAACCGTGCTGGCATGGTATCGTCTTGAGGCGTGAAGCCTTCTCTCAGGTTGAAGATGCGCGCCAGGTTCGCCGCACGCTCGCCCACCTTCATAATTTCAAAGACGCTGGTGTTCCAGCCAGTGACCGCGCGCACCAGCGCCGCCGTGCGTTCAAAGCCGACAAGGCTCAATGACATGACAAAGTAACAGCAGACGGCGCAGTTCAGGAAGTGTATCCAGTTAGAATAATACATCATCATGCTTATCTTTTGCGGAGAGAGGTCAGTCAGCGCCATCTTCTGAAAATTATTCAGGCTCCTCATCTCAACCAGGAACGGGTTCTCGGAAGTGTAGAGGGTGTCATGCATATTGTGGCAGTGGTCCGCGCCGGTGGGGGAAATGGCATAGCCCACCCCCAGCCCCTGTTTGAGGCGGGGCTCGTGCATGGGGAGCTCAAGACCTTTGATATGGAGGGCATATTTCCCGGCACCTTTGCCGATTTTCTTAGCCGCACGGGCGACGCCTTCCGCCAGAATATTGCCGAAGCCCTGGCGCAAGGAAATGAGCTCCAGCATCTGGAGCATGGCATCCGCATTGCCGAAGCGCAGGTCAATACCACCGGTGTCCTTTTTGGAGAGCAGTCCATTCTCAAAGCACTCCATGGCAAAGGAGATTGCCATGCCGCAGGAGATGGTGTCCAGCACGTAAGCATTCGCTATTTCATTTCCTTTGGCAATGGCTTTCAGGTCCGTAATGCCGCAATTGGAGCCCAGTGCGGCGACCGTCTCATATTCCGGTCCGCCATAGCGCGGGTCAACGGTATACGGCTGGTCAACTTTCACTTCACGCTTGCACTGGACCGGGCAGGCAAAGCAGGCGCGCCGTCTGACCAGAATGGTGTCCCGCATCGCCTCGCCGCTGATATTTGCCGCGCCATCAATTGCGCCCAGCTGGAAGTTGCGCACCGGAAGCCCGCCGGCTCCATTGAGTATATTGACCACCCGCGCCGTGCCCAGGTCATGCATTCCCTTATTGATAATGGGGGTGTTATTGCGTATCCATATTGCCAGCTCTTTCACTGCCGCCGGGTCTGCCACTGAGACGCGCTGATGACCACGGCAGGCGATGGCTTTGAGATTCTTTGACCCCATCACCGCCCCCATGCCCGTGCGCCCGGCAAAGGCATCCAGGTCATTGCCGATGTTGGCAAAGCGCACCAGGTTTTCTCCCGCCGGACCGATGTATGCCACTTTAATGAAATCATCACCGAGCTCCTGGCGGATGGCGCTCTGGCACTCAAGGGCTTTCATGCCCCAGAGGTGGCGGGCATCTTTAAGGGAGGCTTTGCCATCCTCAATGAAAATATAGACCGGCTTTTCTGCCTTCCCCTCCACGATGACGGCGTCAAACCCCGCCATCTTCAGCTCTGCCCCCCAGTAGCCGCCGGATTCTGCCTCTCCAAAAGCGCCGGTGAGCGGAGATTTACCACCCACGCTATGTCTGCCGCAGCCGCCTGCCGGGACGCCAGTGAGCGGTCCCGCGGCAAAGATGAGCTTGTTCTCCGGGCTCAGCGGGTCAGTTTTCCTAGGCACCTCCTTCAGCAGGAAATAGCCGGTGAAGCCTTCCCCGCCATAGTATTGACGGTAAAACTGCTCCGGGAACTCTTCAATGGTGAACTTTCCGGTAGATAGGTTGGCACGTAAAATCTTGCCATTAAACCCGTGTGGCATAGTTACCCTCCTGTGCAATGGAATCAAGGGGTGGTAATTTTGCCCCTATTGTAATGTGGGAAGTGGGAAAAAGTCAAAAGCAGTGCAGGTAATTGTCCCTTCCTATCCATGACTAAAAGGCTATTGCTGTTTCTGGAGAGATAAGCCAGAATTAAACTTGTTGCAGTAGTGCACGTCTGGCAGGCGGTGGAAATGAACAGTTTAAAGCGGTTTTTGCTACAGGTCATCGCCATGATGCTGGCGGTATATTGCGCCATAACCCTGGTCTTTGTGCAGGATGATGAGGTCCAGACAATGCTATGCAACGCGTTCACCCGCAGACACAGGGTCGCCAGACGGGCGCAGTCCAGGTAATACCTTTTAAGAGAAACATCATTAGTCTCAGGCTATCAACTCTTTTACTGAAATGAGTCTCGTCCCTAAGTACTACTCCGAATTCCAACAAATGTACCATTTACAATGACCGGTTTTAAGCTAAAATAGTACTTGAGATGATTACGATAGTAGTTTCCGGTCTGAAAAAGGCACTGTCAGGAATAGCGGAAGCCGTCCACTCAGATGAGCTATTGCTTTTCTCCATAATTGCTTACGTCATGTTTATTTACCTGGTGAGTTAGGGCACGGGTTCCGGCTCACCCCGCTATTCTTCTGAAACGCAGTCTTTTGCCAGCCAGCCATGCGCTGGCGTTTTCTTTTGGAAAGGAAACATTATTAGTAGAAGCAGAGCGAGTATTGCGTGGGCAGGATGGCGGAGGACGGCGGAATCAAGACTGGCTGATAAGAAAAACCACCAGGTTCCAGACCACTATGCCGGTATAGACTATCACCATTGAAAGGCTCACCGCAAAAGACGCTCTGGGGTGGCGTTTATAGTTATACCATAGCAGGAATGCCGCCAGAAATGAGGAGCAGAGCTTCAGAATGAGAAACCGGCTGTCAATCACCCAGAGCTCCAGGAAGGGGTTTTTTTCCAAGGCATAACCTTCTGAAATCAGGAACTCGCTGATAATGCCGTCAGCCACGACGAGCGATATGAGCGTCCCGAGGAGCACAAGCACCAGACGGCTTCTCCCATCAAGCTCTTTAAGGTTCTTTGTTTCTGCCATAAAGTCTAATTGCGGTCAGAAGTATACCCAATTCTACAATATAAGCAATGCCTGAGCAACATCCGAATGGTACTCCGTGCCGCAATCACAGGTACTGCTGTCCCGGGGTAAAAGCTCTTCAACGATGGTGTGAGGTCATTCAGCTGGGCTGGAATACGGTGTCTGGCGAAAGTGAAGGGAAAGCGCCATAAATGAGCGAGCCGGAGAAGGCTTTCGCCCTATCCGGCTCCTCTTTTGCGTCACCTCGGTAGAACCTGAGATGACCTGCTACTCAGCGCGGGAGTTAGTCATCATCCGTTTTTGGGTAGCTTGATGCGGTCCTTCCACTGCTTCATGATTTCAAGAAGCTTTTCTTTGTCCAGCTTGCGCGGCTCAGGGGCTTTCTTGATATAGGTGCCGGAGAGCTGTATAGCGCCCTGTACGCTTGCCACATGCTGGTCAGGAGTAACATTGAGGATAAGGGGTGTCTTGTTATACGGTCCGAACTGCCCTATGCCACGAACGCCGCTGAAATCCCCGGTGCCGGCGTCAATCCTGAGCGTACCTTTGAACTCGGCGCTCAGTGTCTTGGGAAGAGGCGGTAGTGGGTCACCATACATGCCTCCCAGGACTGCCAGCCCCGGCAGTGGGGGCAGGGTGACGCCGTACAGCGTGGCGATGATTTCATCAGGAAGCTCAGCCAGTTCCGGCGGGTAACCGACGCTGGCAAGGAATTGGCCGGTCGTGACACCGATGGCGGCACACCATGCCTGGAGCTCTGCGAATGTCATGTTTCCATCCGGAAGCAGTGCCAGCTCTGGGGCGTTATATATCTGGGAGAAGAATATGCCCACCGGCAATCCGGCGGCTCCACACCAGGCGACAATCTCCTCAAACTTGTAGAGGGCAACCACGCTTGCCGCGATGTCACCGCTGGCTGCCAGATACATGGCATTCAAACCACCGGTCTGGATAGCCAGAATGCCCTGCATTGACCCTGACTGCAGGGTATCCAGGATGCCGCCATAGGTGAATTCGCCGGCGCCATTGAAGTCGCCGCTGATGCTACCATGGACTCCTCTGCTGTCAACAATCCAGCCGACGATAGTGGGCTTACCGTCAATCAGGTCTATGATGGGCCAGACGTTGGCATTGGCAGGGTTAGCCGCAGGCCAGGGTGCGGCACTGATGATTGTCGCGTCAATCGCCGCGGGTGTCAATACCGCATTGAAGCGCTTGGCGACGGGCGGCTTCGGTGGGACGGGTATTCCCTTGGCAAGCGCGGCGGTCGGCACCAGAATAGCCAGGACCAGGACCAGAGATAGACTGATAAGCAATACCTTCTTTTTCATTCTCTATCACCTCCTTCCTTGGTGATTCTATTAGGTATATGCTTAAACTAATCCATTTTCTCAAATGCACTTCTATGATAGCCTATTTCCACGAACAATCAATCGGGCACACGTTTGATTTTTATTCTACAGCTTTGGTATGAGTACACCGTACTTTTACGCTCAAAATTAGCCAACTGGCGAAAAGCAGGCTCAGGAAGGTCTGGTTCTGAAGACGAAAAGAACCAGAAGGATGATTGACGTCACCACATAGCCGAAGATAGTGAGGATTGTTATCAGCAAGTGCCCTGTGTCCTTCTTACGTTCTAGCGGAGTGTCATCGGTCTTTTTTGCCGGGCTGACATCTTTTGGACCTGAGCTGATGACACCGTCACCACTACTAAATATTTGAGAGTTATGTTCAGGGACGTCTCGGGGCGTGATAAGACCGGCAGCGCCAGGTCCCGGCGGTGCTGCCGCCGGGTCAGCATCTGCGGGAGAAACTGCCGGCACAGCGCTCGCCGGCTTAGAGGCTGGCAGTGGCATCTCAGCGAAAACAGCCACCGTCGCCAGCATATTGGTTATGGCTTGGGCGTATGCTCCGTCAGCATCAGTGCCGACCTCTGTCGGCAATTTAATGATGGTCTGGTCACTGCACAGAATGCCGATGAATATAGATGCGTCCCTATCTGGTACCAGCCGGGCGTCATAGCGTAAGGTGATTCTTGCCGGCTGGTCAAACGCCACGTAGCTGTACTCTCTATTGCCAATAAGGGCGGCAATTTCATACAGCGGGCTTATTATTGTTATCCCGTTGCCTAAGGCTTGCAGAAGCTCATCAGAACGCGTTATCCTCAGGATTTTGGGAATTTCAATCTCATTTGAGGTCAGCAGTGTGCCGCCTTCAATCGTCAGCGTGAAACTGCGGTATATATCGCTTACTGAAAGTGCCTGCTGCGTCCTGCCCAGTTTGTTGAGGCCGACATAAGTAGAACTGCTCAATTCTCCGGACTTGCTGATTATCAATAGCTCATGGCTGTCAGCAGGTGCGGTGCCATTGCCCCCTCCGCCGCCGGGCGGTGCTGGCAGTTCCTCAATAACATAATTTATCGTGAAAGAGACGCTGTCCCCCTGGACATCATTGTTGGCTCCCGGAGGTAATGACCAGTGCCAGGTTACGTTTATTGATTCACCGGCGCCAATCTGGCTCAGCTTGACGTATGCCGGTCCGGAAGGACTCTGTGGAAACTGGTTGAGCGCCACCGGCAGAGTGATATTGGTAGTAAGACGGCTGCTGGTCAGATTTATCAGGAGATAAGCATCAAGCTCACCAGGTTCTGAAGTATCCCCAGTTTCGGATTCCGGGTTGTTTCCTTCAGTGCTGACAATATCACTTAACCATATGGTCACTGCCCCAGCTTTAGTGCCGGCATTTTTCAGTGTAACCAGAATAGCACCGGCGTCACCGGGTTTGACATTGCTGATGTTCCAGCTTGAAGCCCCGGCGCCGCTCAGTTCTAGGTCAACCGGGTTGCCGGCAGCCTGCGCGCCAGCAGCAGAAAGCCCGCCAAGCACCAGTGCCAGCAGGATAAACGCTGACAGGTACCTTGTGACGCAGGACAATTTATTAGCTGGCATAATCATTTTCTGTTTCTTCTCCCCGGTCAAAAAGGGCTGGTGGTTTTGCTGACTGTCCAGCCCTTGACACAACTGGCTAAAGGTTATTTATCCATTAGTCTGCGGCGGCTTGTTCCAGAGTGAAGGTGACATTGAAGCTGACGCTGTCACCCTGGATATTATTGCCGGCGCTGGTGGGCACACGCCACTCCACCCTGAAATTGTATGCC
>DAOTYE010000069.1:0-1898 GCA_034434915.1 Dehalococcoidales bacterium | reverse complement strand
CCGGAGAGGATTTCCACCTTATCTTCTTCCGTCCTCTTCGTGGAGGCAATACTTAGCCCGGCTCTTCTGCGGTCCACTTCTTTCTGAATATCAGCTTCAGCTACGGGAATGCCTGCCGGACAGCCGTCAACAATGACGCCCAAACACCTGCCGTGGCTTTCGCCAAAGCTGGTGACGGTGAACAGCTTGCCGATGCTACTGCCCATCTCGCTTTATTCTCCCCCCGATGCTTTCCAGTATATCCCAGAACTGCGGAAAAGTCTTGTTCACGCACTCTGCGCCGGCGATGGTGGTGTTTCCGACAAGCATGCCGGGGATGCTGAACGCCATGGCAATACGGTGGTCGTTTTTGCTGTCAATAGTAGCGCCATGCGGTTCTCCGCCGCTGATGACCAGCTTATCTCTTTCTTCTGCTGTCTTAATTCCCATTTTCTCCAGCCCCTCCCGCACCGCCGCCACTCGGTTTGACTCCTTGATGCGCGCCCGCGCTATTCCAGTCAGCTCACTCACGCCATCAGCCACGGCGGCAAGCACCGCCACCGTTGGCAGGAGGTCAATGCAATCAGATAGGTCAGCGCGGATTGCCTTCAGCTTTGACTTTTTTACCACTACCGAATTGCCACTCGCGTTGACCGAAGCTCCCATGTCGCGTAAAAAATCAAGCAAACGCTTATCGCCCTGGAGGCTATCCGAATTGAGGTTGGCAATCTTCACTCCATCAGACACTGCCCCCAGCGCCAGAAAATACGATGCTGACGACCAGTCGCCCTCTACCTTATACCGCGTCGGCTTATAGCTCTGAGTCCTGACGATGAACTTGGTTAAATCTTCTGAGGCGTTCACTTCTATGCCGAAATTTTTCAGGCATTCCAGCGTCATTAAAACATACGGCTTTGATTCCAGAGGCGTGGTCAGCCTGATGGTCATGCCCTGCTCCGCAAACGGGGCAATCAGCAAAAGTGCGGAGACAAATTGCGAGCTGATATCGCCGGGGAGTTCTGCGGTCCCGCCTCTGAGCCTGCCCCCTTTTACCGTTACCGGCGGCACATCACCGGAGCAGGCAACACTGACACCCACCTGCCTGAGCGCGTCCACCAGCGTCTTCACCGGTCTTTTTGCCAGAGATTGGCCTGCCACCAGCCGGCTTTCTCCAGGCACAAGAGAGCATATTGCCGTCATGAAGCGCATCGTGGCGGCGGAATCGCCGCAGTGCAGTTCATCCTTCGGCGTGCGGAAGACGCCGCCATGCACCCGCCAAACGTCTTCGCCGGGCTCAATCTCAACGCCAACCTGGCGCAAAACGCGCGCGGCGGCATCAGTATCCTCAGAGGTCAGCGGGTGAACAATCTCACTCACACCTCTGGCGAGCGCGGCGCACATCAGCCCTCTGATGGTGTAGCTCTTTGAAGGAGGTGCTACCACCTCTCCCTTCACTTTGCTTGGCTCAATGAGGACATTCATGGCTTCTTCAGTTTCTCTATGATTTGCTCAACAACCGCCTTCACATCCAGGTTTGAGGTATCTACGGTAATATCAGCGGCGCGCTCATAGAATGGCTGGCGGAAAGCGAGCAGTTCTTTGATTTTCCGCTTTTTGTCACCGGCGTTAAGCAGAGGGCGTTCACGGTCGTCTTTTGACACCCGCTTCAGGATGACTGAGGGAGAAGCAGTAAGATAGACGATGACGCACTCTTGTTTCAGCCGGTCTATATTGATTTTATTGAGCACGATGCCGCCGCCGCAGGCAATGACCAGGTTCTTCTTACCGGCGATTTCTTTCGTTACCGCAATCTCAAGCTCGCGGAAAGCGATTTCGCCGTCCTGCCGGAATATCTCCGGGATGGTCCTGCCAGCTTTCCGCTCAATGAGCGCATCCAGCTCAACGAATTTTTTGCCCAG
>DAOTYE010000068.1:0-35349 GCA_034434915.1 Dehalococcoidales bacterium | reverse complement strand
TGGGACTGGATAAAAGACAGAATAAAGCATTATGCAGAACAGTGAAATCTCTCAAATCTTCTCAGAAATTGCGGACCGGCTCATGAAGAAAAGGGAGGACATCTTTAAAATCAGAGCCTATCAGAAGGTGGCGCGCACCATCGCGGAGTGCCCTGAGCCGGTGGAGAAGCTGGCAGCGGAGGGCAGGTTAAGGGAGATTGAAGGGGTGGGGGAGGCTATTGAGAAGAAAATCAAAGAGCTGGTCACCACCGGGAAGCTCACCTTCCTGGAAAAGCTCAGGGCAGAGATGAAGGAGGAGGGGTAGATGGGGTCAGGAAAAGCACAGTCAGCTTCACAGTCGCTCACCATCAAAGACGCGGAGGCGATTGCCTATCTACGGACGTCAATTGAGAGCGGCGTGCACTGGTATAAAGCCCTTCTCGGCGCGATGGGGCGCTGGACTTCTGCGGAAGAACTGCATGACGGCCGCTTCTACCGCTACCTCATTGAAGGAGAGGCTTTTGACTGGCTCCTCCTCGCCGAGCGATTGTGCGCCGAGGTGGACAGCTTACTGCCTGCAGAGGAGAAAGAAGCCCTGCTTTTCTACGGCAAGCCGCCTATCACCCTGACGGTGGAACAGGTCAAAGAGCTCATCGGAACAACTAAATATACCCAGTACCTCAACTATTTCTACGGCATCGCCGTGGAAACTGCCCTCATCCTGGCGGTGGAGGAGGAGGTGCACAAAGAATGGCGCTCATTGTGCTGTCGGCATGATGCTGACGTCACGGACGAAGCCTACCGCCGCATCTATGGAGAGACCAGGTCAGCCCTGCTCAGGAAGTTCCGCCGCCGGAAGGGCTACCCGCATCTGAAATCAATCACCCTCACCGAGCTAAAAGAGTTCACTTACTACCTGTTCAAATACCGCCTTGAGCACTGTGAGAAGCCCAAGGTGGCGTCTGATACGCGCAAAGCGCTGGAGAGATTGAGCCAGCACTGGACTATCAGCGGGCTGGCGGGCATCCCGGCGGGGAATTGTGCGCCGTCATGATTGCGCTGACCTGAGCTCTTTTGGCACCCTCACCACGAGCATCGGCACCTGAGATTCCCTGAGCACTTTGTCTGTGACGCTCCCGAACGCCCAGCGGCTCAGCCCATGCCGGCCGTGCGTGGACATGGCGATTAGTCCGGCTTTTGTTTCCTCAGCCACTCTCAGGATTTCCTCCGCGGCATTGGTGGCAGTGGTTACCATGGTTTCAACGTCAATGCCTTTTTTCTTGAGTCGGTTGGCGGTCTCGTCAAGATAGTCCTGTGCCTTCTTTTTGATTTGAGCCACCTCTTTTTCAGTGTAGGGCACGGTGGTGCTGACCTCCCCGGCGATGACGTAATGCGTGAGCTGAGTGATGACCTGGAGCAGGATTACCTTCACCTTTGTGGCAGGCAATAGCTTCTGCACCAGGTCTTCCACCATGGGCAGGGCAGTCTCACCCACCTGAGAGCCATCCAGCGGCACCAGTATCTTCTCAAGCATGCGCACCTCCTTACAGCTTTTCCATTTGCTCTTTGAGTCTCTTGAGCCTATCGCCCACTGTCAGCAGTTTCTGCCGTTCCTTAGCCACCACTGCGGCGGGCGCTTTCGCCAGGAAGTCAGGGTCGTCAAGGCGGGCTTTCAGCCTGCCAATCTCCGCCTCGCTTCCCTCTATCTCTTTCTGCAATCGCTTGCTCTCCGCTTCCCGGTCAATCATGCTCGCCATGGGGATGGCAACTTCAGCATCATTGAGCACCATGATGACCGAGTTGTCTTTTTTCTCCGGTCGGCTGGTTAAGAAGGTAACCGGCTTTGCCTTTGCCAGTGTCTGGATGGTCTCAGTATACGGCGCAATAAACGCCGTCAGCCCGGCGGCGGCGTAAATCTGGGCTTCCACCCACCTGTTTTCAGCCACTTTGTACTCTGCGCGGGTGTTACGGATGGCACGTATGATGTCAATGAATGACGTCATGACACGCTCCGCCTCATCATCAAAGGTGGACGCATCAGCCTCAGGATACGCCGCAATCATGATGGATTCCGTCCTCTGCCAGTCCGGCGGGAGCCGTTTCCTCAGGTTCTGCCACAGCTCCTCGGTGATAAAGGGCATAAAGGGATGGAGTAGGCGCAGTGATGTCTCCAGCACGTGGATGAGGACAGGGAGTGGCGATATTTCTTCTGAAGCTCGCAATCTCACCTTCGCCAGCTCAATGTACCAGTCGCAGTACTCACCCCAGAGGAAGTCGTGGACGGTGCGTTCCGCCTCGCCCAGCTGGTATTCTTCCATAAGCCTTGCCACCTCGGCGATGGTGCGGTTCAGCCGTGACAGAATCCAGCGGTCTTCCAGAGGTAGCTGTTTCTTCGGCTTGATGGTGAGGCTGGTCTTGCCCGGTTCAATGCTCCGCACCAAGAAGCGGGTGGCGTTCCACAGCTTGTTGGCAAAGTTGCGGCCTGCCTCCATCTTGGTCATGGAGAGCTTGAGGTCATTGCCGGGAGAAGTGCCGGTGGTGATGGCAAAGCGCAATGCATCCGTGCCGTATTTCTCCAGCGTCTCCAGCGGGTCAACCACATTGCCGCGGGTTTTGCTCATCTTCTCGCCTTTTTCATCGCGGATAAGCCCGTGGAGATAGACGAAGCGGAAAGGTATTTCGCCAGTGTCTTCAATGCCCATCACAATCATGCGGGCGACCCAGAAAAAGAGGATGTCATAGCCGGTCTCCATGAGGGTGGTGGGGTAAAAGTAGCGGAAGTCCGCCGTGTCATCGGGCCAGCCGAGCGTTGAGTGGGGCCAGAGCCCGGAGCTGAACCAGGTATCCAGGACATCAGGGTCCTGCTCCAGCTTCTTTGAGCCACACCTGGCGCAAATCTTCGCGTCCTCAATGGACACGGTAAGCTCGCCGCAGTCCAGGCAGTACCACACCGGGATGCGGTGCCCCCACCAGAGCTGGCGGCTGATGCACCAGTCACGGATGTTCTCCATCCAGTTGAGGTAGACCTTGGTAAAACGCTCCGGGACGATTTTTATGCGGCCGCTCAAGACAGCATCTATTGCCGGCCCGGCGAGCGGCGCCATTTTGACGAACCACTGCTTGCTGGCTATTGGTTCCACCATGGTACGACAGCGGATGCAATGTCCCACCGAGTGCCCATAGTCCTCAATCTTTACCAGCAGTCCCTCCTTCTCCAGGTCTGCCACGATGGCTTTGCGGCAGGCGAAGCGCTCCATGCCCTTGTAAGGACCGGCGTTTTCATTCATCGTGGCGTCAGGGTTAAGGATATTGATGGAGGGAAGATTATGGCGTGCGGCGATTTCAAAGTCAACCGGGTCGTGCGCCGGGGTGATTTTTACCGCGCCGGTGCCGAAGGCAGGGTCAACAGCATCATCGGCAATGATGGGGACAGGGCGCTTCAGGACGGGCAGAACAGCTTTCCTGCCCACGAGCTTTTTGAACCGGTCATCATCCGGGTTGACGGCGACGGCGGTATCGCCGAGAATGGTCTCAGGGCGCGTGGTCGCCACAGTGATGTATTCGTTCGGATTATCTTCCAGCGGGTAGCGGACATACCACAGGTGCCCAGCGATGTCTTTGTGTTCGGTCTCAAGGTCAGATAGGGCGGTGGAGCAACGCGGACACCAGTTGATGATGCGCACGCCGCGGTAGATGAGCCCTTTGTTGTAGAGGCGGACGAAGGCGGTGCGCACCGCCTTGCTCGGTCCGGGGTCAAGCGTAAAACGCTCCCGCGTCCAGTCACAGGAGATGCCGAGTCGCTGGTTCTGTTTGCGGATGGTCTCGCGGCACTGCTGTGCCCACTCCCACATGACTTCCAGGAATTTCTCTCTGCCCAGCGCGTGGCGGTTCTGCCCTTTCTTTGCCAGCTCCCGCTCCACGACCACCTGTGCGGCGATGCCGGCGTGGTCTTCACCGGGGAGGTAGAGGGATGGCTCGCCCTTCATGCGGTGCCAGCGGATGAAGATGTCCTCCAGGGTATGGGTGAGCGCATGACCGATGTGCAGACCGCCGGTGACATTGGGCGGAGGCATGATGATGGTGAAGGGCTGTTTTTGCGGGTCAATTTTGGGTGTGAAGTAACCCTTCTCCATCCAGAAGGAATACCACTTCTGCTCAACCTTGCCTGGCTCATAGGCTTTGGGCATTTCTGATTCAGCTAAAGGCGTATCAGTCATCAAGAAACCTCTTTTCTAGAGTTAACCTTCACAAAGTACTATTGACAAATAGTCAAGCTTACAGTATATTTATGTATGTATCACGATGTAAGAAGCACGCTGTGAGGTTTCGTCCTCATGGGGTGCTTCCTCCCTTTCTGAGCTCAAGTTTTCCTTTTAGATTATCAAAATAGTCCATTCTGACACCGGCAGCTCTTCTTAGCAATACGGAACACCCAGCTCTGCATGGAGACAAAACACGCTCTAGTTTTCCCAATTGAAGCAAGTGTTCAACAAGGCATCCGAAATCACCATCGCTGGTTACGATTACCGCTTTATCATAATCATTTAGGCGCTTCATTGCTTCTAACACCAGTTCGGCATCACAATTACCTTTGTATCCCTTGCCTGGGATGCAAAGCGTTGGTTTGAATACCAGGTTATATCCGTAAGATTCTAAATTTGAATAAAGCTGTTCGTTTCCAATAACCTTTCCTATGAAGTAATATGCTTCCGTTACATGGTATTTGTCTTTAAGATATACCCGGAATCTTCTATAATCTAAAGCCCAGCCTAAATTCACCATAGTTAGATGCAGGTTAGTCCCGTCAATAAAAGCATAGTTAGTTTGAGGTTTTCCCATATTTTAGCTTTTTGTCTTCTCTATCCGGCTTCCCCGCCACCCACTCCAGAATCCTCTCCGCCACCGCGCGTTTGCTCATGAGGGGCAGATTTTCTATTTTACCACTGTGGTCAATCAGCGTTACCCTGTTCGTGTCCACGGAAAAACCGCTGTCTGCGGCGGTAATATCGTTCGCCACGATGAGGTCAAGCCCTTTTTTCTTGAGCTTTGCTTTGGCATTGGAGATGACGTCATCGCTCTCTGCGGCGAAGCCCACTTTGATAAAATCCCCTTTCACCTCGCTTAAAATGTCCGGCGTGCGCACCAGCTCAAGCGTGAGAGTGGGGCTGTCCTTTTTTATCTTTGACTTGGCGGTGGTCTTCGGCTGGTAGTCAGCCACTGCCGCCGCCATGATGAGGGCGTCAGCTTTTTTCACTGCCTTGACCACGGCATCCTTCATCTCTTTTGCTGTCCTGACGTGGATGACCTCCATGTCTGCGGGGTCGGGGAGGGAGGTGGGGGCAGTGATGAGCGTGACCTGCGCACCCCTGTCCCGCGCCGCCTCTGCCACGGCATAGCCCATCTTGCCGGAGGACCGGTTGCCAATGTGCCTCACCGGGTCTATCGGCTCCTGCGTGCCCCCCGCCGTCACCACGATGCGTTTCCCCGCCAGGTCCTCTTTAATACCGAGCGTCTGCTTCACCGCGGCGATGATGGTCTCCGTATCCGCCAGCCGTCCCCAGCCCGTTTTCCCGGAAGCCAGCCTGCCATACCCGGCGTCAACGATGGTGAAACCCATCGCCTTGAGCTTTTTAAGGTTTTCCTGGGTAACCGGGTTCTGGTACATGTTATCGTTCATCGCCGGGGCGATGATGACCGGCGCTTTTGTCGCCAGGACGAGGCAGGTGAGCATATTATCGGCAATGCCGCTGGCGAGCTTGGCGATGGTGTTCGCCGTCGCCGGGGCGATGAGCACCACGTCTGCCGCCTCAGCGAGGGCGATGTGCTCAACGCTGTGTTTGGTCACCGGCGCAAACATATCAGTGACGACTGCCCGGCTGGTGAGACTGCGGAAAACAATAGGAGAGACCAGCCTGGTCGCCGCCTCGGTCATGACTACCTGCACCTGTGCGCCTGCCTGCACCAGCTTGCTGGCAATGTCTGCCGCCTTGTAAGCGGCGATGCCTCCCGTTACGCCCAGGATGACCGTCTTATTGTGCCACATGGTTCATCTTATCCCCTGTTCATCTCATGAATCAACCTTAATCCGATGAGCACCAGGTGCGGATTGACGACGTCAAAGATTTTTGTTTCTTTAGCCATGAGGCTGGCATAGCCTCCGGTGGCAATGACCGTTGCTTTATCCCCCAGCTCCTGCTGAATGCGGGCGATGATGCCTTCAATCAGTCCCACGTAGCCGAAGATAAGTCCGGATTGCATGGCGGAGATGGTGTTCGTGCCGATGGCTTGCTTGGGACGAACCAGCTCCACGCGGGGCAACATCGCCGTCTGGGCAAAGAGCGCTTCAGCAGCGATGCCAATGCCCGGCGCAATCACCCCACCAAGGTAATCTCCCTCTTTTGAGACAGCATCAAAGGTGGTTGCCGTGCCCATGTCTACGATGATTGCCGGCCTGCCGTAAAGATGGTGCGCGGCGGCGGCATGGACGATGCGGTCGGCACCCACTTCTCTTGGGTTATCTGTGCGGATACGGACGCCGGTTTTCACTCCGGCGCCGACGATAAGCGGCATGGTTTTCAGGTACTTTTCAGACATCTCGGTGAACGTGGCAATGAGCGGCGGCACCACACTGCACAGGACGGTATCTTTAATGTCCGCCGGCTTCAATCCCTGGTTCTGGAGCAAATTCAAGAAGAGCGCGGCGTACTCGTCAGTCTTGCGGTGGACATCGCTCGCAATCTGCCAGGTGGCACACAGGTCCCTGTCTTTGAATATGCCCATATGGACGGTGGTATTACCTATGTCTATGGCTAAGAGCATGCTATCTCTCCTTGAGCTGTTTTATCATCAGCGGTAACTCAGGCAGAAGGTCGCTCGCCATCATGCCGGCGTCCCCCAGCCTGCACCTGACCGCCTCCCCCGCTTTGCCGTGCAGATATACGCCCAGGGATGCGGCATCAAAAAGTGAAAGCCCCTGCGCCACCAGCCCGGCAATGGCTCCGCCGAGGACATCTCCCGTCCCGGCTGACGCCAGCCCCGGGTTGGCAAAAGGACTGATTTTCACCCGTCCGCCCGGCTCGGCGATGATAGTATACGCTCCTTTTAAGACTACCACTTTCTGCCATTTCTGCGCCATCTTGATGGCGGTGCCCATCCGGTCAGATTGCACGGCGTCCATAGTCATTCCAGCCAGTCGGCACATTTCACCGGGATGGGGCGTGAGTATGGCATCTGCCACTACCCCCCTCCACCAGTCTTGAGTCCGGGCGAGGATATTGAGCGCATCAGCGTCAAGGACGAGCGGGGGCAGCTTCTTTTCCGAAGTGAGAGTGTTCACGAAATCAATGGTTGGCGGGTGCTGACCCAGCCCACAGCCGATGAGCAAAACATTATAGTCTGCGCAGTGGTTGCTGATGATTTTGCCAGCCTGAAGGGAAATCACCCCGGGCTGGATTTCAGCCAGAGGCAGATAGGTGGTCTCGGTGAGCTTGGCAGCAAGGACGGGCTGAAGGCTTGCGGCGGTGGCTAACGTGACCAGCCCGGCGCCTACCCTCAGCGCGCCACTGCAGGCAAGATACGCCGCGCCGATATAGTTGATTGAGCCTGCCACAACCAGCACTTTGCCGAAGGTGCCCTTATTGGCGCTGAGCGGTCGCCCGGGCAGTACCGTTTTCGCCCACTCATCTGTGAGCAGTTCAGCGGTGATAGAATCGGCAAGGCGTGCCGGAATGCCGATGTCAACGATGCTCAGCGCACCCACGCGCTCCGCTCCCGGAAAGAGAAACAATCCGGGTTTTGGGAAGCCAAGCGTGATGGTGAAATCGGCGTAAGGAGTGTGGGGGTCAATCGCACCACTATTTGCATCCAGCCCTGAGGGCAGGTCAAGGGAGATAATTGCTAGATTACGGTTCTTGTTTTTTGTTTCAGAAACCCTGTCCAGCACCTGCTGATAGATGTCTTTGAGCGGTCTGACCTTTCCCGTGCCGAAGAGGGCGTCAATGACGATGGTGGCAGAAGCAAGCTCTTGGCTGAATCTGCTCAAGTCTTTGTCACCGGTACCGTCAATGCAGGCAATAGCTCGTTCTTTGACCCGCGCAAGGTTCTTATCATCATCGGAGCGTTTAGCGCAGAGATAGACGCTGGTCTTTGTGCCCCACTCCTGAAAATAGCGCGCCGCCACCAGCCCGTCCCCACCGTTGTTCCCCGGACCGATGAGGCACAGGATGTGTTGTTTTTCCAGTGCACCGGCAATTCTCTTGACCTCCTCAGCGAAGGCTTTGCCTGCGTTTTCCATGAGCACATCAGGCGGTAGCCCCGCTTTAGCACATTCCTGCTCAATTTGCCGCATCTGTTCCGCAGTAACAATCTTCATCGCGTTAGCCCACTCGTGCCGTTTTGAGTGTAGCAGTATCGTGAGCTACGGTCAAGAGAGAATGCTCAGGCGCAGAGTGACTCTTAGACGTCAAAAATCTTGCCCGGGTTGAGGATGTTATTTGGGTCAAAGGCGAGCTTGATGCGCTTCATCAGTTCCAGCCTGCTTTGCTCCATGATGAGTGGCAGGTATCTTTTCTTGGCGAAGCCCACGCCGTGTTCGCCTGAGATGTTCCCGCCCATGGCTAGCCCCACCTTATAGATTTCTGCCATGATTTCTTTGACTGTCTTTTCATCTATCACGCTGTCCGGCTGCATGGGGTGAATATGGACATTGCCATCTCCGGCATGTCCCAGGATGACGATGCGCACGCCGTATTTACCGCCGATTTTCTTGACCTCCTCAACAAAGTCAGCGATGCGGCTTCGCGGCACGACGACATCCGCCATGTCCATCATACCGAAGTGCTGGCAGGCAGGGTAAAACTTTTCCCGTGAATCAATGAGATTCTGTTTGGCGGCGTCCGTGTTCGGAATGTAGATATCCACCGCATTGTGTTTGCGGCAGACGGCGTCCACCTGCTCGGCGAGGCGGAAAAACTCCTCCTCATCTCTGGACTCAAGGAAAATCATGAGAAAAGCCTCATGCTCGTGCATGGGCATCTCCCGCTGGGTGAACTTTTCGCTGAGAGTGATGATGTCTTTGTCCATGAACTCAATGCCCACCGGGATAATGCCTGATTTGAAGATGTCCGGCACGGTATGGATGGCGTCATGGAGATTGCGGAAGGGGATGAATAAAAGGTCAATTCTGCCCGGAGAAGCCGCCACTTTCAGGGTGATGCTAGTGATGACGGCCAGCGTCCCCTCTGAACCGGTGATAAGCTGGGTAAGGTCATAGGCAGTGGAGCATTTGACGAACTTGCCGCCGGTCTTGATAAGTTCTCCAGTTGGCAACAATGCCTCCAGACCGAGCACGGACTGGCGGGTAACACCGTATTTCACCGCTCTCATGCCGCCGGCATTGGTGGCTACCGTCCCACCGATGGTGGCGCTCGTTTCCCCGGGATGGACCGGGTAGTAAAACCCGTGCTTGGCGAGAGCCTGGTAGAAGTTAGCCAGCGTCAGTCCCGGCTCAACGGTGGCAGTGAAATTGGCGTCATCAATCTCCAGCACCCTGGTCATCCGTTCCAGCGAGAGGACAATGCCGCCATAAATGGGCGTTGCCCCACCCACCAGCCCCGTCCTGGCACCGCAGGGTGTTACTGGAATTATCTTATCATTTGCCAGCTTCAGTATTTTGGTGATGGCGTCAACACTATCAGGCTTGACGACCACTTCCGGCAGATAGGGCACGGCGTGGGGTGCTTCATCGTGGGAGTAGTCCTGCATACCCTCCCCTCTGATGATGTTCTTTTCCCCCACTATTTCCGTCAGGAACCTCACCACCTCATCTGTGACTTTACTGTAGCGACTCTGCTTTTCCATTCTCATTTCTCCTCTCGTTCCAGGCAATCAATGAATTTTTTCAGGGTGTCAGTCATGGCAGTCCAGTGCGTTCCGCGCCAGTAGATACGGTGGCATATCGGGCATTCCATGTACTGGTTCTGCGTCTGGAAGACGTATGGCGGCACGCGGTCCTTTATTTCCGCTTTGCTCCTCTCCACGAGCGGCTCATTGCATTCCAGGCAGATGGTGAAAGGCTTTGATTTACATTCCAGCTTCAGTGTGTCAATCAGTTGTTCCATCTGGGCTTCAGGCTCCTCGCTGGTGAGCAAAATCGCTTTCACCTTTCCGCTGGTTACTATCCTTCTCTGCATAATCTGGGTGTCCCTGGTGAGCAGAATCCTGTTCTCATTTAAGGCTTTCTCCACCATGAGAGAGTCATCCGCTCCTTCAAAAAATACCGTGTCATAGCCCATGATTCTCAGCCACTTGACCAGCTTGCCCACGTTATGGTCAACAATGAACTTGAGGTTAACTGTCATCGCTTTATTTCAGCGTGGCACTGCGGGCAGGTGAGGCTGAACCAGTAAAGACGCTTCCCGCACTGCGGGCACCGCCCGGTCTTTTCTTTTATCTCCGCCCAGGCGTCAATGCCGTGCTTTTTCATATAGTTTAGCTCATCTATCACGTGAGCGTGATGTGAGATGCCGTTGACGATGTGGACATCTCTGAACTTTTCAAGTCGCTCGCAGGGGAAGTCAGCGCACTCAAAGCACCAGGTCACGTGTTTTTCGCGGGCGCACCGGCGGAAGCCGTGTCGGCACTCTTGGCAGTGGGCGATTGGATGATCGGAGAGACAGCCATCACAGCGGACTTCATCCACCGGGATGCCGGTCTCGCGGGAGATTTTCTCCATTTGCTCCCGGTCGTTTTCCCGCACGGCGAGGTAGCTGGGACAGGTGCCGCAGTAAATCCCGCAGATGCCTGACAGTTTCTGTGCCGCTGTCTTCTTCATACCTTCTCCTTAAAGCGCAATCCTCATGCCCTCGTAGCCGAGGGTGATGGAAGCGTTAAGCTCCTGCGCCAGCGCGGTGATTTCCTCCGCCAGCTGTTTTTCCTGCTCCGGGTTGGGATTCATGTGGACTAACACCACCTGCGGCAGATAGCCTTTCATTTTTCTGAAGTCAAGAAGCTCAGCTTTGAGCAGGCTGGGGGTCAGGTGCCGGTTCTTTTTCCCGAACTCTTCATAGCGATTCGGCGCAGTGGTCTCAATAATAAGGAGCTGTGGCGAAATATACTGCCAGCACTCGCTCAGACCCGGTCCGGTGTCACCGGTGTAGAAAAGCGTTTTGCCATCAGAGGAAGTTACCAGATAGCCCACGGCAGGCAGAGAGTGGGCAACAGGGACAGGCAGGACATCATGTCCGGCAATGGCTATTTTCTGGAGGGGCTTAATCAAAGTGAATTTGATGACCGGATTGTCCACCGGTTTCTTGAAAAATTCGGCATAGACCGTGCCGTTTAAAATGTGCGTGGCGAGGGCATCATAGACTTCCTGCGTGGCATAGACGTGCATGCGCTTCTCGTGGAGCAGGGAGTTCATAGCGAGGGTGGGAATATCACGGATGTGGTCGTAATGGGCATGAGTAATCAAGATGGCTTTAATCTTCTGCTGGGCTTTGAAGGTGAGGGAAGAGGTAAGCCCGCCGGCATCAAGGGCAAGCACATCGTCAATAAGGAGCGTGACGAGCCGGGTCTTTTTTGATTCGCAGTTATGCGCGCCGAGCACTCTGAGTTTCATCAGTTATCCCTGAGCCTATTTTTCGGTGACAAGGAAAGGATTGAAGTTAGTCTGGTAGTCATAAGTGTCAATGCCCTCTTTCTGTTTGAGGCGGTTCACCACAAAATAGGTGAACGGTGTTGCCGCCGCTTCTATCAGCACTTTCCCCAGCCAGTGATAGAGGATTATGACAGGCAGAAAAGAAGGGGTGCCGATGAAAGCCAGGGTGATGAAAATTGATGTATCCAGGCCCTGACCGATGATAGTTGACCCGATGGTACGGCTCCACAGGAATCGCCCCCGGGTGAGGATTTTCATTCTGGCTAAAACGAACGAGTTGGTGAACTCACCGGCGAGGTAGCCGGCAAATGAGGCGCTGAGAAGCCTGGGCGCATAGCCGAGGATGCTCCGGTAAGCCTCCTGTCCCTGCCAGAAAGGAGCGGGCGGCAGAATTTGCCCCACCCAGGCGAAGAAGACGAAGACGAGGTTACACAGGAAACCAAGCCAGATGACCCGCCGCGCCCAGCGGTAGCCATAGACCTCAGTCAGCACATCGCCCACAATGTAGCTTAGCGGGAAGACAAAGATTGCCGCCGGCAGGATAAACGGTCCCAGACTGACCATCTTCACGGCGATAACGTTTGCCGTAATGAGGCAGGTGACAAAAAGCGCTGTAATAATGAGCAACCGGTGCGATATATTCATAGTACTAATCGGAGGAAACCGTCTGGCTAGAGCCAACCTTTACGGCGGAAGTAGAGTAGTAACACTGCCATGCTAAGCACCATTGAGATAAGCACCATCAGCCATGAGAAGGGGTGCCCGCCCGGGTCAGACCCTCCGGGGAGAGGCACATTCATTCCGTAGAAGCTGGGGACAATGATGAGCACGCTAGCTATAACGGTCAAAATGGTCAGGACGCGGAGGACATCATTGATGCGGTTGGATGATAAGATATATTGAGTATCGCTGAGCCCCTCCACGATTTCCTTGTATTCATCCAGGGCGTCCCAGATTTTGTCCACGTGGTCAATAGTGTCACCAAAGTAGTCCGTCAGGTCAATATCAGAAAAGCGGCTTATCTTCGGCTCAAGGCTGGAGATGACCGCACGCATGGGCCAGATGATGCGCCGGAAGGTGATGATGTCCCGCCGGATGAGGGACATGTCTTTTACCACAGTATGGACACGCTCTGAGAAAATCCTGTCCTCAATCTTTTCTACGTTGTCAGCGAGCCTATCTATCACCGGGAAACAATCGTCCACCAGCTTATCAATGATGCGGTAGAGCAGGTACCCTGTGCCGTGCCTGAGATTGCCCCGCCGCGCCTCCTCGTTTTCCTGGCAGAGCTTGAAGAAATCAGCCAGCGTGGTGAGGTTGCCCGGGCAATCAATGGAGACGATAAAGTCTTTCCCGATGAATATATCAAGCTCGTTAAACGTGGTTACGTGTTCGCACATGAAGCAGGGAAAATGAAGCACGACGAAGAGGTGGTCATCATATTCGTCAATTTTGGGGCGCTGTACCACGCTCAGGATATCTTCTAGATTGAGCGGATGGAAAGGAAAGTGCTGTGCCAGATAGTCAGTCTCTGCTTTGGTGGGGCGCTGGATATGAATCCACTGGAGCCTGCCCCAATTAAGGGACTCCAGTTTTGGCTCCTTGCTATTGACCTGAGTTGCGCTCATCCTTAAGTTCCCGGCTATAGTTATTTTACCACAGTCTCCTTGTTTCTAGCACCGCTAAAAGGTAAAAAGACCCGCTCCGCCGCTTACCTCTATTGCCTCGCCGGTCAGATAGCTTGACTCTTCAGAAGCAAGGAAGACAAGCACGTTGCTGATTTCCTGCGGGTTGCCCAATCGGCGCATGGCGATACGCCTGGTGATGCGGTCGCGGAACTCTGGGGGTACCTTGTCAAAGGCACCGCCGTCCACCGAGCCGAGCACCAGAGCATTGCAGGTGACCCCTTTCCGTGAGGCTTCCAGCGCCACGGTCTTGGTCAGCCCGATGAGTCCTGCTTTTGAGGTGGCATAGCTACACTGCCCGAAGCCGCCCATAGTGCCGGCGATGGAGGAGATATTGATAATGCGTCCCCAGCCGCGCTCTATCATCCCGGGCAGACAGCTTCTGATGGTGTTAAAAGCCCCGCCCAGATTGACGCTCAGGTCACGGTCCCAATCCTTCTTCTTCATATTGACAATTGTCACTGCCCTGATGATGCCGGAGGCGGCGTTATTGACCAGAATGCTGATTGGTCCCAATGCCTGTTCAATTTTCTTTACCGCATCCTGTACCTGCTTCAGATTGGCGACGTCAATTTTAATGGCGATGGCTTTTCTGCCCAGCTTCTGGATTTCTTTTGCCACTGCCTTTGCCTTTTCCAGCTGGCTGTGACAGAGCACGGCGACGTGGCAACCTGCTTTGGCGAGAGAAAGGCAGTGAAACCTGCCCAATCCCCCGGAGCCACCGGTAACTACGGCAACTTTATCTTTGATGCTCATATGTCCTCCCCTTATTGATTAGGATAATCGTAAAATCCCTTCCCCTTCTTGCGTCCCAGCCAGCCGGCGCTAACCATGCGCGCCAGCATTACCGGCGGGGCATACTGGGGCTCTTTATATTCAGCATACAGGGTATTTGCCAGAGAATAGAGCGTGTCCAGCCCAATCAGGTCAGCCAGTGCCAGTGGACCGATGGGGTGGTTTAAGCCCAGGGTGAGAGCGGTATCAATGTCCTCGCGGGTCGCCACGCCTGACTCAAGCATCCTGATGGCGTTCAGCACCTGCGGCAGCATGAGGCGGTTCACAATGAAGCCGGGCATGTCCCGGGCGACGACGACTGTCTTACCGATGGACGCGCCGAAAGCCTTCGCCGTTTCAAGCGTCTCAGCGCTGGTGGCGATGCTCCTCACGATTTCCAGCAGTTTCATCACCGGTGCCGGGTTAAAGAAATGGATGCCCAGCACCTTATCAGGTCGGCCTGTTGCCATTGCCATTTCAATGATGGGGAAACCAGATGTGTTTGAGGCGATGATGGTATGCGGTGGACAGATTTTGTCTAGCTCCGCAAAGACCTTTTTCTTGGCGTCAAGGTTTTCCACCACTGCCTCAATGACCAGGTCACACTGGCTGAAGTCCTTGAAGGTTGTGGTGCCTTTAACACGCGATAGTATGGCATTCCTCTCCGGCTCCGTGAGCTTGCCTTTTGCCACTGCCCGGCTGAGGGAAGCGCCAATTGATTCCAGCCCTTTTTTCAGCAGGTCAGCGCTGATTTCAGAGACGGTGACCTGATAGCCTACCTGAGCGCAGACCTGGGCAATCCCTGAGCCCATCTGCCCACAGCCCGCCACGCCTATCTTTTTAATTGCCGTTGACATTATTTCCCTTTGAAATCCGGTTTTCTTTTCTCCAGAAACGCTTTTGTTCCCTCAATGAAGTCCTCCGTCTGCATCACAGAAACTTCCAGGTTATTTTCCAGCGCCAAGCCGTCTTCCAGCGTCATGCTCATTCCCATCAGCATCGCTTTTTTGGCGGCGCGCACGGCTAGGGGACCATTCTGGCAGATGATTTGAGCCCACTCTTTGGACGTCGTCATCACTGTCTCTGACGGAACAACGCAATTGACCAGTCCGATGCGGTAAGCCTCCTGAGCGTCAACGGGTTTGCCGGTGAAGAGCATTTCCGCCGCTTTACACTGCGGAATGAGGCGGGGGAGCCTCTGTGTACCTCCCCACCCCGGGATGAGTCCCAGAGTGACCTCAGGCAGGGCAAACCTGGCTTTTTCTGAGGCGATGCGTAAATCGCAGGCAAGGGCAATCTCCAGTCCGCCCCCGAACGCCAGCCCATTGATGGCGGCGATGAGTGGTTTCCACAGCTCCAGACCGCGCATGTGGCTGGTGGGGACTGCCTGGGGGTTCGCCTGCAGGTGCTCTTTCAAGAATGGTAGCATATCTTTAACATCCGCTCCGGCGCAGAAAGCCCGCTCGCCGGCACCGGTGATGATGCCCACCCACAGGGCCGGGTCATCGCGGAAATCAATCAGGGCATCATGTAACTCTCGCAGTGCCTGAACATTGATGGCATTGAGCGCTTCCGGGCGATTGATGGTGAAGATGGCAATCCGGTTTTCTTTTTTATAATCTATCGCCATAGCATCTGCCTCTATTTCACTGGCAATGAACGGATTTTAACAGAAGGTCTGGACAGCGTCAAGATGTAGAACGAGTTATTTGCGTGCCTCATACAGGTATGTTATAATGCACCCCGGTTACGGTTTCTCCGAGCCTGCTTTCCTAAATCCTCATAAAGGACATGGAGACAGGCCGATAGGTAGCGAGGGAAACGGCGCTGCCCCCCGTACTTGGAAAGGAGATTCAGCATGCTTCTGGTTATTGCGGGCAACCACAGACAGGGTCTCACTGTTTTCTCCGTCCGCCGCTGTGCACGCGCGCCCGAATGATGCCGCATGGGTTTCCTTTTCAAAGAAGCTATGGTGAAGAAAAACAATCAGCATATGGGCAAACATTTGTCTATAAAAGCTAGCGGTGTCTGTATGGTACTTGCAGCGGTGCTGGCGCTTACTTTCGGCTGTGCTCAACCGACTCCGGCACCTGCACCGGCACCCGCAGTCACAGTAACCGGCCATCCTGTGCCATCGCCCACACCGGTCACTGGTGCGCCGCTTGCGCCGCGCCCGCGGCTCAGGGTTGCCACCACCACCAGCCTCTATGACACCGGTCTCTGGAGCTACCTTGAGCCGATTTTTGAGCAGAAGTACAATATTGAGGTGGATATCATCTATGCCGGCACCGGCATCGCCATTGAATATGGCAAACGCGGCGATGTGGATGCCATCACTGTCCATGATAAAGCCGCTGAGGAAGCTTTCGTGAAAAATGGCTATGGCGTTGCGCGCGTGCCTTTCGCTTTCAATCATTTTCTCATCGTCGGTCCTCCCGCTGACCCGGCGGGCATAAAAGGCAAAACCCCTGAAGAGGCTTTTAAAATCCTGAAAGAGTCCGGCAAAGGGGCGTTCATTTCCCGCGGCGATAACTCCGGCACGCATTCCAGAGAAAAAGCCGTCTGGAAAGCTTCCGGATACGATTACGAGACTCAGATACGTAAGGCTGGTGCCTGGTATATTGAGGCGGGAAAAGGAATGGGTCCCACCCTGCTTATGGCGAGTGAAAAACAGGGCTACACCATCACGGACATCAGCACTTTCAGTTCCTATAAAGGCAAGCTGGCCCTGGAGTCCATGGTGGAGAACGGGAGCATCTTGCTCAATGTTTATTCCGTCATCGCCGTCAATCCGCAGAAAGTCACCACCGCCAGGAACCCGGAGATGGCGCAGAACATGGTGGCTTTTCTGACCTCTCCTGAAATCCAGAAGCTCATCGGCGAATACGGCACTGCAGAGTACGGCATGCGGTTGTTCACGCCGTGCGCCGGCAATGAGCCAACGCAGTAATCAAATAGAGGAGGTGCCAGATGCCAGTCATTGCGTTAGTAGTCAAATGTAAAAAGTGCGGAGGCGAGATAAGGTCGGACTGGAAACACTGTCCCAAATGCGGCGATACCATCGTCTGCGCTGGCAAATATAAAGCCCTTTTCGGAAAGAAATAGCGCATCGCATGGAAGAAATCTGGTACGGTCTGAGCCGGGCAGTTCAGCTCATTGTTACGCTTGACCCGGAGGTGATGGAGATTACGGGGAGGTCACTGGGGATATCGGTGACTGCCACCCTCCTTGCCGCTGTTTTGTGCATGCCTCTGGGCACTATTATTCATTTCTACCGCTTTCCTGGCAGGCGGGTGCTCATCAATCTCATCCAGACTTTTTACAGTATGCCTACCGTGGTTGTGGGCTTGCTGGTCTTCATTCTGTTCTCCCGCGCGGGACCACTGGGCGGATTAGGACTGCTCTTCACGCCCACAGTGATGGTCATCGGTCAGGTAATCCTCATTACGCCGGTCCTTCTGGGGCTTATCATCTCCGGATTGAGCGGAGTTGACCGGGTCATCGCAGATACCGCTCGCTCACTGGGTGCCAGCGGTTTTCAGACCGCCTGGGTGATTGTCAGAGAAGCCCGTTTTGCCGTGATGGCGGCGGTCATTCTGGCGTTTGGCAGGGCAATATCAGAGGTGGGACTTGCCATCATGGTGGGCGGCAATATCAGAGGTTTCACCCGCGTCCTGACCACGGCGATTTCTCTGGAAACATCCAAAGGGGATATTGAGCTTTCCCTGGCGCTGGGCATCATCCTTGTCTTCATCGCACTTATCATCAATCTGGCGCTGAACCGGATACAGCAGAGGTAGCTATGGCGTTCATAGAAGCAATCAATCTGGGCAAGAGGGTAGATGGCAGAGATATCCTGAAAGATATCAATCTCAGCATTGAAAGAGGCGAAGTTATTGCCTTCATCGGGCCCACCGGCGCCGGCAAGACCACTCTCCTCCGACTCATTGACCTGCTTGATGTGCCCACCACCGGGAAGGTCTATATTGACGGCACGGACACTGCGGCTTCTGCCAGAGTAAGGCTGGAACTGAGGCGGCGCATGTCTTTTGTCCTTCAGAAGCCGGTGGTTTTCACCGCGAGTGTTTATGAGAACATTGTTTACGGGTTGAGATGGCGGGGCTTCGGTGGGGACAGGCTCAGGGAGAAAGTGAACCGGGCGCTAGAGATGGTGGGAATGACGGCTTACCGTGCCCGCAACGCCCGGACGCTTTCCGGCGGCGAGGCACAGAGGATTGCCATTGCACGGGCGGTGGCTCTTGAGCCTGAAGTCCTGCTTTTAGATGAGCCCACTGCTAATTTGGACCCGGTTTCCGCCGCCCATGTTGAGCGGCTCATCCTGGGCATCATTCAGCAGGGGAAGACGACTGTCATCCTGTCCACCCATGACCGGGCGCAGGGACAACGGCTGGCGGGCAGGATTGGTGTGCTGATGAACGGGGAACTGGTCCAGGTGGGCGGTCCCTGGGACGTCTTCTCTGCACCGAGGAACCAAGAGGTGGCGGCGTTTGTGGGGGTGGAAAACATGATTGATGGGACGGTCTTGGCGAGCCGGGACGGCATGGTGACCATTGCCGCCGGGGGCAAGACCATTGAGGCTATCGGCACTTATGCCATAGGTGATTCAGTGTGTGCCTGCATCAGACCGGAAGACATCACTCTTTCACTTGCAAAATCGCCCAGCAGCGCCCGCAACGCGTTTGAGGGAACCATCAGCCGGGTGGTGGTGTCAGGACCACTGGCGCGGGTGGAGCTTGACTGCGGGTTTCCGCTGGTGGCGCTGGTGACGAAGCAGTCAGCAGAGGGGATGGGGCTGGATAAAGAGAAAAAGGTCTATGCCAGCTTCAAGGCGACCGGCGTCCACATTCTCAAAAGAAATTGACAGTCTCAGCCTGTTAATGCTAAAGTATCTTTTGTCTGGTAGCGTAGCTCAGTGGTAGAGCAGGGGACTCATAAGCCCTTGGTCGGCGGTTCGAATCCACCCGCTACCATTAATATTTTCTCTGGCAGGTTTTTATGAAAAGGCTAATACTGCTGGTGCTATTGCTTGCCACCTTGCTGACGCTCAATAGCTGTCTGGGACTTTCACCCCACATCGGCATCTGGGAAATTGGCACTCTTTTCTTCATTTTGCCCGGTCTTGCGCTCTATTTCCTGCCGACCATTATTGCCGCCGCCAGGCATAAGAGAAATATGCTGGGCATCACGTTGCTCAATGTTTTAGCGGGCTGGAGCCTGATTGGCTGGGTAATAGCGCTGGTCTGGGCTTTTTCCCGGGATAGCTAGGCGGGTGCAGTCAGACTCCTTTTACTGATTCAAAATCATCTCATTGACGCATCACGCCTGTGGCTGCTCTCCCGCTTTATACGTATAGTAAATGCCATCAATTATCCACCACACTCCACCGGCGCCGAGGGTGATGAGCTTCAGCATTCCCCATAGAACCTGTCCCTGGTAAAAGCGGTCTGCCCCAAAGTAGCCCAGTGCCCATGATAGTACCATGATGATGTGTTTCCTCAGATTCTTATCCATGATGCTGACCCCCTTAAACGATTTGGACATAACTAAAGAGACTATGGCACATTCACTCCATCCGGTCAATATGCTGAAAAAGACTGATAATGCTTCCTGCGGGAAATGTGCGGTTTTGGCTGGTGCTGTCAATGCCCTTCACCAGCCCAGTCTGTGGAAAATGACAATCTCAGAAAGCTGACAGAAATTGCTTTGCCCTTCCGCCAAAGACCGTAATGACAAAATGAACCCCTGTTTTCAGCCTTGACATGCGTGTCATAATCTGGTATTGTCTTTTAGCTCACACTGGTATTGCAGATATCTATTTTTCTATCAGAAGGAGGTGAGAGCGGCTAAAGTATAAGGTCACAAACAGGTATCCTTTTATCAATTTCATTTGGAGGAAGAAAGGATAAATGAATAAAAAAATCTTTATTTCCGTATTGATGGTTGTCATTTTACTCACCAGCATTCTGGTCGCCTGCGCTAAACCGGCGCCTGCTCCCGCACCTGCGCCTGCACCGGCTCCCGCACCCGCACCAGCCCCAGCTCCTGCTCCTGCACCAGCACCAGCCCCAGCGCCTGCACCCGCTCCTTCACCAGCGCCCTCGCCGGCACAGCCCGCACAGGCGATTAAATGGCGCATGTGTTCCTGGGCGCCGGCCGGAGACCGCGGCTATACCCAGACCACGAACTTTGCCAAACTGGTAAACAGCATGGCAGGTGGACGCCTGGTCATTGATACCCAGCCTGCCGGGGGCTACGTGCCGGTAAAGTCTGAGCATGAAGCACTTATGAAAGGTAGCATTGAGATAGGCCACGTGGGCGGCGGCTGGCTTGAATCTTACAACCGGGCAGGACCTCTCTTCGCCCAGTGGGTCAATGGTCTTACCGGCACCCAGCTCATGCTATGGTACTATCAGGGTGAAGGGTTGAAGCTCGCTAATGAGATGGTTGCCGGCTCTGGTGAACGCTTTGTTTCACCATTTACTCTCTATACCGCTGAGGTCTGGGTTCAATCCAAGAAAGAGATTAAGTCCCTGGCAGACCTCAAGGGATTGAAGATGAGGGTCGGCGTGCCGGTCCTGGTGGAAATCCTGGGCAAGATGGGGGTATCAGCCGTGGTTCTCTCCGGTGCTGAGGTGTATGACGCGTTAAAACGCGGTGTCATTGATGCCTTTGAGTATGTTACCCCCGCCGTCAACTATTCTAATTCTTTCCATGAAGTGGCGAAGTACGTTTATCTTTCGCCCACGCGTGCCCCGTCAGATAGCCAGGAGCTTTGGGTGAACGAGAAGGCGTGGAATGCCATCGGTCCGGAGCTTCAGCAACTGGTCACTACCTGTGCTAACTCTCTGGTAGCACCCTACTTTGCTGAGGGGGTGGTTCAGGACATCGCGGCAATCCAGAAAATGAAAGATTACGGCTGCGTGGTCGCTCCTCTGCCCAAAGACATTGATGCTGAAATCATCAAAGTCTCTCCGGCAACATACGATAAAATTGCCGCGGAAAACCCCTTCTACAAGAAGGTCCTGGAGTCACAGCGCGCCTGGAAGGCGGCATGTCTGGAAATGGGCATTCAGTAAAACAGTAACTTACACCTTGCTATCAAATGCCCAATGAGACCCCACCCCGGGAGGTATTCTCGGGGTGGGGTTATTAAAGATGGGGAAAGCTATGAGGACACTACTAAAGATTATTGATACCATTAGTGAGTACACCGGAAGAATTTTCCTCTGGCTGGTCATTGCACTTATATTTGTACTTGCTTTTGAAACCATTGCCAGATACGTTTTCAATGCGCCCACCCGCTGGGTATATGAGACCTCATACATGATTGGTGGTGCACTGGCCGTGCTGGCATGGTCTTACGTACACAAACATCACAGCCATGTCCGGGTGGACCTGTTATATTCTCACCTGTCACCGCGGGGTAAGGCAGTTATTGATGTGGTGTGCTCTGTTATTTTTCTCTTTCCTTTTCTCTTCGTCCTTATCTACGGGGGCTATTCCGGGGTGAGCTTTGCCTGGAGAGTGCATGAGAAGCTCATTGAGAGCAGTTGGCTACCTCCCGCCGGACCGATAAAGACCACAATTTATGTGGGTTTCTGCCTCTTTGCCCTGCAGGCAATGGCTCAATTTGTACGCGATGTCTACACGCTCGTGAGGAGTAAACCGTATGATTAATCTGAGTCCAGAGATACTGACCGTTATCATGCTGGGCGGTATTTTCCTGGGGGTCATCACCGGCTTCCCCCTGGCAATTCCTATTGGCGGTGTGGCAGTCGTCATGGGTTATTTGCTGTATGGTAGCACCTCATTTGATTTGATATTCTCCCGTATTTATGGACTGGTTACGAACTACACTCTGCTCGCAGTGCCCCTCTTTGTCTTCATGGGCGGGATGCTGGAGCGCTCTGGTATTGCGGAAAAGATGTATGACTCACTCTATCTGTGGCTTGGTGGTCTCCGGGGTGGCCTGGCAATTGTTACCGTGGTGATTGGCACAGTTCTTGCCGCCTGCGTGGGTATTATCGCGGCTTCCATCACCATGCTCGCCCTTGTCGCTCTGCCGGCAATGGTCAAGCGCGGCTATGACAAAAGCCTGGCGACAGGCACCATTGTCGCCGCGGGCTGTCTGGGCATCCTTATCCCACCAAGTATTATGCTCATCGTCTACGGTCCTATGGCGATGATATCTGTGGGCAAACTCTTCATGGCGGCTTTTATGCCCGGCTTTTTGCTTTCCGGGCTTTATATTTTTTACATCGCGGTGCGTTGCTGGCTAAACCCCTCAGATGGACCCCCCATACCGACTGAGGAAAGAAACGTGCCTTTTATGAAAAGAACGGTCTTGCTTCTCACCTCTATTGTGCCCACGGTGGTACTCGTCCTGGCGGTGCTCGGCGTTATTTTCCTTGGTGTTGCCGCACCCACTGAAGCGGCGGCATCCGGCGCAGTGGTCGCCACTTTGCTGGCTCTCTCCTACCGCAAATTGACTTTCAAGGTGTTCACCGGTACGGCGCTGGAGACGCTGAGGCTGACCGGTATGATTCTGCTCATCGGTGCCTGTGCTTATGCCTTTGTCGGCATTTTCCTCAGCGCCGGCTGTGGCAAGGTGATAGAAGAGCTCATTCTCACCATGCCGGGCGGGAAATGGGGGGCATTTATCATCATACAAGCCATTATTTTCCTGCTCGGTTTTTTCCTGGACTGGATTGGGATTCTCTTCATCATCATCCCCATCATTTCACCGATGGTGCCGGCGCTAGGCTTTGACCCGCTGTGGTTTGCTCTGATGGTGTGTGTCAATTTGCAGACGTCATTCATGACGCCGCCGTTTGCGCCGGGCATCTTTTTCCTGAGGGGGACTGCCAGCCCGGAGCTGGGCATTACCATGGCAGATATCGTGCGTGGAGTGATGCCCTTTATTGCGCTGGTGCTTGTTGGCGTGACGCTTTGTGTCCTGTTTCCGGAGATAATCCTGTGGCTTCCCGGAAAAATGATAAAATAGTTTTGTGTCATGGAATTAAGGAGGTTTGATAAAATGGACATAAATATGGTGGCAGATTACCTGGTTAACAGCCGGCTGGTTGACCTTTCCCTCAAGGTGAATCCCGGCGGAGCGGAGAGCCCGTTCGGCGCGCCTCCCCGGCGTTATGAAATCAAGCAGTTTGACTATGCCCCGGTAAAACCGTGGTCTGGACCGGGAGAGACCATGCATTACATTGACATGGAAAACCATATCTCCACCCACGTGGAATGCCCCTCTCACTTCATCCCGGCGCGCCATGGCAGAAGCGCTCCAGACTTGAGCGAGGTGCCGCTTTCAAGCTTCTTCGGCATGGCGACTTTTGTGAACGGCAAAGATTTCAAGCCGAAAACTGCCATTGATACCGCAGTGCTGAAAAGATTTCCCATCCAGGAGCGTGACATCGTGCTCTTCGGGAACTGCCGTACCGGGTTGAAAGGAGAGGAGCGGAGCTATATGACTAAAGATGCCGCAGAATATCTTCTGACGAAGAAAGTCAAACTTGTCGGCTTTGATGATACCGTCATTCCGGAAAATCCCCTCATCCTGAAAGACCTGAAGACGGCATTTACCCATGACCTCATGCTTTCAAATGGAATCCCCATCATTGAGCGACTTGCCAATATGGATAAGCTGACCAAACCGAGGTTCCTCTTTTTCTGCTTTCCGGCAAAGATGGGTGGTCTGGACTCTTTTCCCATCAGGGCGGTGGCGATAGAGGGCAGGGATTAAGCCGTAAAGACTATTAGACATTTGACCACTGAGCATATCAGGCGGCTTTTCAAAAAATAAGAAGCGGCGTTGCTTTTCAGTTCAGGTAGGCATCAAACCTTCTGTACTGAGGGTTAAATGGCGAGGGAGAAAGTCTGTCCACCGCCGGACTACCGGTGTGAGGTCACCCTGCTGGATGGCAGGAAAGCCCTCATCCGCCCAATCCGCCCTGATGACCAGGTTGCTCTGCTGACGCTGTTTCACCGGCTCAGCCCGGAAACCCGCTTCCTGCGCTTCCACTGTGTCAAGACAGAATTGACGGGAGAGGAACTGGAGCGTTTCTGTAAGGTGGACTATGAGGAACAATCAGCGCTGGTGGCTGAAATGTGCCGGGAAGGGAAAACAGACATCGTGGGGGTGGGGCGTTACTACCGCCTGCCTGACCGTAGAAGGGCAGAGGTTGCCTTTGTGGTTGAAGACAGGGAGCAGATGAAAGGGCTGGGAACTCACCTGCTTAAGGAGCTTGCCTCAATCGCCAGGGCAAAAGGGATAATCACCTTTGTGGCTGAACTGAGTGCGGATAACGTGGTTATGCTCAGCATTTTCCGCAAATATGACCCTGCGCTGAAGCTGACAGTTGAAGGCAGTAACTACTACGTGAGCTTTTCAGTTTAGGAGCAGGCTGGCAAACTAGCTAGTTGTGGCGGATGACGTAATGCACGGTGCCGCCCGTGGTGGTCTCACTGCGCATGGAGAGGATAATGTATATCAGGTTCCAGTTATCTGTCCCGGAAGGCAAATCAATATGAGCTGTGGTATCTCCCGGTTCAAGCAAGTTGCTTGCCCAGGTGATATAAAAGGTATCCACATCCACGCCGTCCTCATTCATCCCAATTGACCTTCCGTTCCAGACATTGCTGGTGCTATAGCCGTCAGAGAGGTTGGTGCCATTGAACCTCAGATAGTCACCGGTATAACAGTTGTCCCCCTCCCCGACGAAGACGGTCAACGTTGCCGCAATCGTTTCACCCTGAATGGGCTCGGGGATGAAGAAGCCTTTGATATCGCCGCCCGGCTGACCATCATTGTCAAAGTCAAGGTTCTCATTCCCATGGTTGAAGGCAAACGTGTCCCAGAGATAGAGCATATGCCCCGCCGTCTCAGGACTGGAGTAAATGATGACCAGAGACCAGCCGGCGTAAGACCATTCTGAGCCAGTATCTCCGTCCACCCCGCCGACCTCATATTTGCCATTGCCGGTGCGGTTTTCACCCTCGCCCAGGTCAGAGTAAGCCTTGACCAGCCGGGTAACATCACGGTGGCAGGCATAAGAATACTCACCGGGCTGGTTTTCCAGCGTTTCCGCTTCACCGGCGGTCAGCTCCTGGGCGCCCTGCTGGGGCTCACCATTTTCGTCAAGATAGACCTGGACGTCATTGATTTTGAAGACAACGGAGGTATCCGGGGTATAGGCTAATAGTTTGATATTGTCAAGGTACACATATTCGGCGGTGTCATTGAAGTTGAAATAAAACCGCATCTTAAAATTGCTGGTGAGATAAGCATCAGGAATGACGACAGTTATAGGATTGGTAGGCGTAGAATTGCCTTGAAATGCCACGAAATCACTGCTCCATCCACTGCTGTTGTAAAAAGCGTAGTAAAGGGCATCACCAGATTCCAGAGTCCCGCTCTTGGTCTGGTTCCAATAGGCTCTGACTGTCCCTGAAGCATAGGAACTCAGGTCCACGCTGTTTTTCATGGTGATAGTTCTCTGTTCCGTGGTGGCTGAACTGGTGCCCTGCCCCTGGAAGCGGTCAGAATTAATGCTCCAGCGGCTAGTATCAGCAAAATAATGTACCTCGGCATAGACCATTGATATCTGGATATCAGGGTTCAGGTCACTGCTGTAAACGCCAAACTGCTGGAGTGGGCGGCTGCCCGTCCCGTTGATGTCCGCCACCGTCCAGGCTGCCCCGGTGCTGGGATTGGTAGTGTATGAATAGCTATAAGTGGTGAAGCTGGTCCCCGGGTTGTTGCTTGTGGCAGTGGTATTATAGCGGGTCCCGTACACCTTGATAGAAGGGCGGATGTTATTGGTGCCACTGCTGACATCTTTGGCTCGGACATACACTGTGAGGTCAATAATAGTGGAGCCGGGGGGCACTGAAAATGGGGAAAAGCTAAACAGCATGTAACCACCTGAATCAGTCGTGCCGGTCATGTAATCGGCGTCGTTTGGCGTCGTTTCATCCACCTTATCCCAGCGCGTTGAAGGGTTTGAGGGATAGGGGTTCCAGGTGCCGCTGATGTCGCCATCAGCCGTTGGGACTCTTGTCTGGCTTAAATCACCTCTGTCCCAGTTATTAAAGTTGGTACATGTGTCTGAGAATATGCTTTGCCCGTTTTTCCACCCGGACCAGTAAAGGTAAGCGGCAATAACCTGAGCGCTGGCGGGTATGGCGTCAATCTCCCGGTAGCTGGATGAAAGGAGCAGGTCACGGACGCCATGCCAGTCATGGTTGGTATCTATCATCAGAGAGTCACCTACGGCATAATAGTCTCCGGAAATGGCGCTGCCCATCTTGCGTAGCTCACACTTGGCGGAGTAGGCTTCAATCTGAGTATTGTTAACGGTTGAGGTGATGCGGAAAATGCGGGTGTCAATGTCCCAGGACATGGGCAGGTCAGGCACGCCGGTGACCACCATCCAGGCGATGGCGACAGGAGTAGTATCCGGCTTGCTGGCGGTATATTGAAAGGTGATTTCAGTCATCATGGGCTCTTCCATGGGGTTCACGCCGGGGAAAGAGGTAAATGGCACTGATTCAAACTCCCAGATGACCGCCTCGCCGCCGGCATGAGGTTCAACCGTGGGCACAGAGTAATAGGGGTCAAGCGGGTTCTCTTCCAGGTTGCTGGAGCCCATATTGTATGTGAAGCCGAGCGGTAACCATATGCCAATGGTCTGGACGATTAAATCATCTTCTTCACCTTCCGCGGGGAGGAAATTTATCTTTATCTTATAGTTTGCGCCATCAATAGCAGTGCCCGCTACCATCAATTTATTGCCCTCAGCAATGGCTCTTGCCTCAGACGGGCTTAGCGGTCCGGCGTCCTTGGGAATCCAGATGTTCTGGATGGTGATATCCGGCGTCAAACCATTGACGGGCTCTTCCATGGTGTATGAGTAAACGGTGCTGTAGTCATAAGGGTCATAGAGCGGGTCAGTAAAGATTGCCTGCAGGCGGTCATATTTAATCTGCCAGATGGCATCTTCAATTCCAGAATCAGCGGCATAAAGCTCATCAGCCTTGTCCCGGTAGATGCGCTCGGTCCTGAGAGCAGTAGCGAGGTGGGACAGTACGGGGGGCAGTGTGAGACTGCCGATAACCAGCAGGACAAGCACTGTGACCAGTGCCTGCCCGCTCTCTCCGTGCAGACATGTCCTCATGCGGTTACGTATCTTTTTAAACATCGTTACAAACTCGGTCTCGGGGTGATTTTGCGCACTTTGCTTACGGTCACGGCATGACCGCCCTGCCCCACAGTGGCGGTTACTTTTATGGTGAGCACATCGCCATTAAGCTCACACATGGTGTTCAGTCCGGTTGAGTTAATATACTGAGCTATCATGACCTCTTCTGGGTCTCCACCGTTAACTGAGTAGCTCCGCCTGATGGTATCACCAGAGATAGAATAAATGATTTGGTGCACGGAGTTATCCCACTCCACCCAGCTCAGCGTAAGCGGGAAACCGGTGGTGCCACTATCTGGCGTGACCGTCTGGGTCATCTGGGCATCCCGGCTAATCCAGTGTATGGCATTCATCGTGTTCCGGCTGGCGGTGGTGTAAAGATTATTTCTCTGGTTCTGTGTTACCACCTGAAATGTGGCGGTGGCTGCTCCGAAGCCGATGATGCTGGTCAGCGCGGCAGCCACGAGTAGCTCAATCAGGGTGAAGCCAAGCTGTCTGTTACTTAACAACCTCACGATGCGGCGTATCATCGGTTCACCTTGTAGCTTTCCAGCCGGGTGACGTCCTTATTGTGATGCCGTATGGTTATCGTTATTTTCTGTATCTGTCCGTTGCGGAGGCTCTCAGTGTCAACCACCGCGAAGTAACCCGGATATTCATCAGGAATTGGCACCGGGTCATAGGAGAGGGAATAGCTCTGCTTTTTGATATCCTCCATCTGGGATTCAGCCAGGATTCTGCCGGTGGCATGTTCATCAGCGGTCACGCGGGAGGTTGAAGAAGTCGCCAGGGCGCTCAAAAACGCCGTGCCGACAATTCCCAGCAAGACCAGGGCAACTGCCGTTTCCAGAAAAAGCGCTCCTTTTTCACTGCGGAGCGCTCGCTTCAAGCTGAAATGAGCAATAGCCCGTGACATCCAGTCCTCCCTTAATGCCCCTGTTGATAACACTTTCTGACCGAGAGACAGATACACTCTTACCTTTATCATCATTACGGAATACAAGGGACAAGTAAATAGTTAATTGGTTCAAGGGTGTTAGGTACTTAAGTAATGCTTCTGAAAAGGGAAGCAGGCTCAGCTTATTTTTACCTGATTAGCTGAAGGTGTTATAATACTGGTGAATTGCTCTGCCTGTGTCGCTGATTCAGGATTGAAAACGCTACGTGCTGACACGTTGTAAACCCTCAAAAGTCTTCTACGGGTGGTGGATTGTTGCCGCATGTTTTTTCATTTCCCTCTATACTTCCGGCGTGGTCTTTTACGGCTTCACCGCCATCTTCAGGCCAATTGCTGAGGAGTTTGGCTGGAGCTATGTGGAAGTCTCGCTCGCCGCATCTATACGTGGCATGGAAGCCGGGCTCCTGGCGCCTATCCTGGGGCTGATAGTTGACCGCTGGGGCGCCCGCAAGCTCATGTTCGCAGGAGCCGTCTCAACGGCGCTCGGTCTGCTGATGATGAGCCAGATGCGGTCGCTGGGCATGTTTTATTTTGCCTCTATCCTGATGGCGCTGGGGAGCAGCAGTGCCGGCATCTCAATCACCACGACGGTTATCGGGCGGTGGTTCCGCAGAAATCTCGGGCTTGCCACCGGCCTCATGATTTGCGGTCATGGCGCCAGCGGTGTGCTGGTGCCGCTCATCGTCAGACTGGTGGCGCTGTATGGGTGGCGCATGGCAGTTCTGATACTTGGCGTCAGCATGTTCGTCCTGATGGTGCCGCTGACACTGGTGGTGCGGAGCCGGCCGGAGCCTTATGGCTACCTGCCTGATGGCACTGAGAGCGTCTCAATCCTGAACAGCAGCCCGATTCAGCCGATGCCTGATGCAGATGGTATAAGCGCAAGGGCGGCACTGAGAAGCCGCACCATGTGGCATATCGTCTTGGGTCTGTTTCCGCACTTCATTGCCGTAGGCGCGGTGTTTACCCACATCATGCCATACCTTTCCAGTGTGGGCATTTCCCGCTCTTTGTCCGGTCTGGTGACCACGGCTCTGCCTCTTATCAGCATCGGAGGGAGGTTTGGCTTCGGGGTGCTGGGCGACCGACTTAATAAAAAGCTCCTTTCCGCAAGTGCTCTCCTGGGGCTGGCGGTCAGCATGCTCTTATTTGAGTTCACCACCGCCGCCACCGCCTGGCTGCTTGTTTTCTTTTCTCTGCTCTTCGGCATCAGCTACGGCGGCAACCTGAGCATGCTCGGTATCTTACTGAGGGACTACTTCGGGAGCCGGAGCTATGGCACAATCATCGGCTTTGCCTGGGGTATGCTTTTGCTGGGCAACGTGGTAGGACCGCCGTTTGCGGGGTGGTTCTTTGATACTTGGGGGCGCTATACTTATGCCTGGCTGTCACAGGCGGGGCTTTTGGTCATAGGCGCTGTGCTGATGATGGCCACGCCGCGGGTGAGGAAGAAAAAGTGAGACGTTGCTTGCCGGGAGAATTGCCCATTGATATTATACCGGCGGTCAAGTAAACTAAAGGTAAAGGTAATACCATGAAGTTCAGAGTGGTAATAGAGTATGACCCGGAAACGAAGAGCTACGCCGCTTTTTGTCCAGAACTTCCCGGATGCTGTAGTGCCGGCGATACTGAGGAAGAAGCTCTGAGCAATATCAAAGAGGCAATTACGCTCTATCTTGAACCATCGTCATTGAAGCTGGATTCCGCAGGTAAAGTTGTTGAGGTGGAAGTGCCGGTCTAATGACAGAGAAGCTTCCCCGGCTGAAAGCTGCAGACGTTACCAGAATCCTTCAAAAACGCGGTTTCATCCTTGTTTCTCAGCGCGGCAGTCATCAAAAATGGCGTCATCCTGACTCTGGCAAGCAGGTAATTGTCCCCCGCCACAAAGGCAAGGAGCTTCCCCTCGGTACACTTAGAAGTATTATTGAGGGGAGTGGCATCTCTGCAGATGAGTTCCGTTTATAATGTTGGCGCTGTGCTGACGGCGGCCACGCCGCGGATGAGGAAGAAAAGTTAGCGGCTCTCCTCCCACTGCCGTTTAGCTTCTCTGAACAGCGCAGTGTTTTCTGAAATCATCTCGCGGATGGGTAGCTTGAAGGGGCACCGCTCCTCGCATTCCCCGCACTGGGCACAGCTGTTTGCCTTGCCCATCTCGTCATTGAACCAGCCGGAAAAGGTAGTCTCCGGCGGCAGGCGCTTGAGGATGCTCCGCGTCTGCATGACAATGGAGATATTGATACCCTCAGTGCATGGCTGGCAGTAATCACACCGTCGGCAGAATTTCTGCCCCACCGCGGCGCGGATGCGCTCAATCTCTTGCCAATCGGCAGGAGTGAGCTCACGCGGTCCGGCGCAAATCTGCACAGTCTGCTCTATTTCTTCCGTCCGCTCAATGCCGGGGATGAGCAGAATATCCGGGAACTGGAAAAGATATTTGAAGCAGAGAGAGACATCTATATTGTCCAGCGCCCCGCCGGCGAGCGGTTTCATGGCGATGAAGCCCACGTCATGCTCTCTGGCAAGCGGCAGGAGCTCTTCTCCGTGCTCATAGGTGATGAAGTTGAGCGGGAACATGATGGTCTCAAATTTGCCTGATTTCACCAGCTTCTTGGCAATATCAATGGAGTGAGAGGATATGCCGATGTGCCTGACTGTGCCCGCCTTCTTTGCCGCTTCAAGCACTGCCAGCGGACCGTCAGGAGAGAGGACAGCTTTCATGGCGGCGTCATTGCTCACGTTATGGAACTGGTAGAGGTCAATATAGCCGGTGCCGAGCCGCTTCAGGCTCAGCTGGAGATGCTTCTCCACGCCTTCGCGGGTGCGGTCGGTGGACTTGGTGGCAATGATGAGGTCCTCGCGCTTCCGACCGGCGATGGCTTTGCCGATACGCTCTTCACTGGTGGTATAGGCATTGGCGGTATCAATGAAGTTAATGCCCAGGTCAAGGCAGTGTTTCACGACCTTGACAGCCTCCGCCTCCGCCAGCCTCTGGATGGGGATGCCACCAAACCCCAGCCTGGTCACCATGAGCCCGGTCCTGCCGAGCCGTATCTTCTCCATGACATTATTTTAGGACGCCGTGTCTGCCGGCGGCTTTTTGCCCATTGACTTCAGCGCCTGGTAGAACTCCTCTGGCGTCTTGCCTATTGACAGCTTCTCCATGGGGCACATGTCCGTGCCGTCCGCCCGCATGATACAGGGGATAACCTTCAAGATTTCATGGACGATGTGGTAATGCTTTAAGGTTTTAACTGCGTGCTCACTGCCGAGAGGGCTATAAACCTCCTTCGCCCCTGCTTTTATAGACAGGAGGGCGGCGGCGTTTCCCATGATTTTATCGTAGATGATGACGTTCTGATAATGCGGCGCCACGGTGTCAAGGTACTCAATGAGCGGGATGAGACGTTCTTTGGTGGAGGAGAAAACTGCTTTGCCATCGGCGTAAACGCGGAGGGTATCCGGGCTTGCCATAAATTCCTGAAAGAGTTTTTTGTTCATCATCAGTCCTTTACTGCTTGCGCTTGAAAAACTTGAACTGGAGCAGGTTATCCCTGTTCCTGGCTGTCTCCTCGGTGATGAAGACTCTGCCGTCTTCTCTCATCTGGACCAGGTTTGCCTGGATGAGGAAGTCCAGAGCTTTGGGTTTGTAATCGCGCCGGCTGAACATCCGCTGTAGCATGGACTTGGGCTTGAGACCCAGCTCCTCAATGGTCTTGGCATTCTCCGGTCCGATGGCGTTCTTTTTCTCAAAGATTTTGATGACTTTGGGCACATTCCGCTTTATCATCCAGACCGGTATGAACAGCCAGGCGAGGATAGCCAGGATGATGAGACCGAAGATAAAAAGGGCATCTGTTGCTGTCATAGGTCACCTCACCTCAATCCGCAATATCATCTATTATACCATTTCAGGTGGCACATCTTAAAAGGTCGCGGGGAGACCAGTTTGGGTTGACCGCAGGGCGGGTTAAGAAGGTTGTGGCAGGAGACGTGGCAGTTCGCGGTGCACTCTTTAATCGGCTTGAAGCGGCTGTCCTCCTGCTTGCGTGAGAAAGGGGTGAGAAACCGCTCACAGTGGGGCAGTCCGGCGGAGTCTGCTTCCTTGGCGCTCAGCTCCTGGCAGGTGGCATAAGTCATGCCATGCGCCTCAGCGATGTCTTTTACCCGGCGGTGGAAATCCAGTCTTAAGTCTTTCCGCAGGAGGTAGCCTTGACTTGTGCCGCCGCGCTCGTAAACATAATCGCAGGCGAAGCGCCTGGCGGCTTCTGCCGAGTTCTTGTTAATAACGTCATATATTCTCTGCCAGAGGCTAGTGCTCCCGTCAGCAGGAAAAGTCCTTTTGGAGAGCCTTCCGGTACTGCTTACAATGTGCCTTGCTCCATTGTGTGCGAAGGTCTCAACGAGCCGCTCAATTTCTGCAAACCACTTTTCTCCATAAAGCGCCTGAAAAAGGTGGATGAAGACCGGGTCAAGGCGGACAAGCATGTCAATGCCAAGAGCGGACAGACGGCGCACGGTCTCAAGCCGCTTCTCAAATGGCGGCGCTGACGGCGAAAGGAGCTTCAGCACATCTGACGTGCCTTCTATCGTGACGCCGATGAACTTCGGCTGGTAGGAGGCGAAGCCGGGGAGGTCAAGCAGGAAGGATGGGTCACCTTTGGTAGTGATGGAGAAAGCCACGCCGCAGTCCATGAGGAGCTTAATCAACCGCTTCACCTCAGCCCTGAGCGCAGGGATAGGTTGACAGGGGTCAGAGACATTGGAGATGGATATGGGTGGACAGAGGTCAATTTTCTTCAGGTCTCTCTCCACGAGCTCTGGCAGGTTATTATAGATGACCGTCTCAGGTGAGTAGTCGGAATAAATTGCCTGACGGGCGTAGCAGTAGAGGCAGTTGTGGACGCAGTGAGCCGGACCGGGCGGGGTGACATTGATTATCCAGAAGTGGGGGCATTTCCTGCCCGGCGTGGCATAGGGAAAGTCATGCAGGGTAGAGCCCTTCTTAGGGACGAGCTTTACCTGTGGCATGGTTTAATTATACCGTATGCCACGCCGCACGGCTTAATTTGGTCATCTGGATTTGAATATTGTTTAGTATTTAGAATTTAGAGTTCATCTTTTCCTGCTATAATAATAGCGGGGACTATTCTATGTTTGACAGTTTCGGCAAGATGTTAATCGTCATCGGCGTCTTCCTGGTCATTGCTGGCATTGTGTTTACCCTCTGGAGCAGAATCCCTTTACCGGGCAGGCTCCCCGGCGATTTCTTCTTTCAGAAGGGCAATGTCACATTCATCTTCCCACTGGCGACATCATTGGTGTTGAGCCTGGTTTTGACGGTTATCCTGAACATCGTGTTCAGATTGTTTAAGTAGGAGAGCATCTTGAACGACTGGCTTCAGGCGTTTATTCTGACATTCATACCGCTTTTTATCGTCATGGACCCCATCGGCAATCTGCCGGTAATCATCTCCGTCAGTGAAGATATGGATGTCCATGAGCGCCGCAGACTGGTGCTGATGGCTACCGCTACGGCAACAGCCATAGGGCTGGCGTTCCTGTTTTTCGGAAAATTCATACTTGAAGTCCTGGGCATCTCCATCGGCTCGTTTGCCATCGCAGGCGGCGCGGTGCTCTTTATACTTTCACTTAATTACATCGTGACCGGGCGCTATACTGAGGTCATCAGGGAAGAGATGGCGGCGGTCGTCCCCATTGGCACGCCGCTCATCACCGGACCTGCTACGATAACCACTTTGCTCCTGCTGGCAACACAATTTCATATCGCCATCGTCCTGGTTTCGTTTATCCTGAACATGCTCATTACCTGGGCTATCTTTCTTGGTGGAATGCATGTTGTCCGGTTTATGGGGCAGGCAGGCATCAAAGCGGTCTCAAAGATTTTTGGCTTGCTCCTCGCCGCAATCGCGGTGAGCATGGTTATCCGCGGGCTGGCGCTGATAGGAGTCCTGCCACCGGGTCTGGGCTACGGTTGAATGACGGTCTTGCCCTTTGGCTCAGTGACGATTTCTCCAGAGATGCCGTTTCTCTGACGCCCTGCTGGCTCATTTTACATAAACTCATCAAACAGTCCTGCCACTCCCCTTGGTTCCAGCTTCTGCGTCACCAGCGCACCAGCTTTCAGGGCGGGTAGCTGTTCTTCAAATGTTGGGCGTTCCTTTTTATAGATGATGCCAATGGGTATCTTTTCTCCCCATTCCTGCGCTCTGGCAAAGGCGGCGAGCTTATCGGTCGGGTCGTAATCAGCACCCAGCCGGTACACCCGCTCCCGGTACCAGTTGAAAGTATTTTTGAAGTTGAATGAGGGGCACGGCTGGAGGATGTCAATGAGGGCAAAGCCGGGATGCTGGATGCCGGCTTTAATCAACCCCGCCAGGTGGTCAATTTCCCCGGAGAAGCCGCGGGCAACAAAGCTGGTATCCAGAGCGATGGCGAGGGCGAGGGGGTTGATGGGAACGGGAGCGCCCTGCGGTGTGCTTCTGGTAATGAAGCCGGAGTCGCTCGTTGGGGAGGTTTGTCCCTTGGTCAGACCATAGACCTGATTATTGTGGACGAGGTAGGTGATGCGGTGGTTGCGCCGCGCGGCATGGAGGAAATGGTTGCCGCCCTCACCGTAGGCGTCTCCGTCTCCACTCACGGCAATCACGATAAGTTCAGGATTGGCGATTTTGGCGGCAACGGCGGGTGGGACAGGACGGCCATGCAGAGAATTGAAAATGTTGCCTCTCATGTAGTGGGGGAGCTTCCCCGCCTGCCCGATGCCTGAGACGAGCAAGACCTGATGGGGCTCTATCTTAAGCTCAACGAGGGCTTTTTTCACCGCGCTCAGAATGCCGAAGTTGCCGCACCCGGGGCACCAGGCGGTCTTGATGCCGGCATAATCAGCTATTGTGACCATTAAACCAGCCCCTCCTTTCGCAGTCCGTCAATGATGATGGCAGGCGTGAAAGGGCGCCCGTCAAATTTGAGGACTTTACCGCTGACACCTATGCCTGTCTCAGCCCGGATAAGGCGGGCGAGCTGTCCGGTGGCGTTATTTTCCAC
>DAOTYE010000067.1:0-2337 GCA_034434915.1 Dehalococcoidales bacterium | reverse complement strand
GACGGGTGGCATTTGGGGTGGGTGGAGGGATTTGAACCCTCGGTCTTCAGGGCCACAACCTGACGCCTTAGGCCTCTGGGCTACACCCACCATGAACCGTTTGTTATTATACGATTAAAGCTGGCTGGGTTTCAAATTCTAACGTTTACCGAAAAGATTTGACTAAGGCGTTACTTCTCCGTGAGCTCCACCACCGTCACGCCCATTCCCCCTTCACCTCTACCAGCATTCCGGTAAGACTTCACCAGCGGGTGACTGTCCAGCGTCCGCCGCACCTCCCGGCGCAGGGTGCCGGTGCCCTTGCCGTGGATGACCTTCACCTGATATAGCCCGCCCACAAAGGCATCATGCAGGAACCTGTCTAGCTTCAGCAGTGCTTCATCAACAGTCAGGTGGCGCAGGCGGACTTCGTCAGGCAGGCTGTCATCACGCATCATGTCAGACTGATTTTAACACTGAAAGAGACAGGGCACAAGTCTGAACCGCAATCCTCCCTGTGTCTTTGCGAGCGAAGCGAGGCAGTCTCAGTGAGCATTTATTGCGGTGGCTACGTCCCGGTGAAATCTGGATTCGCAATGGGAACCAGTATTTGTTACCGAAATGCGCTTGGTGTTAAAATGAGAACAGCAGGAGAGTTCAATCATGCCTCTGGATTCCATCATCGTCAAAGGTGCGCGTGAGCACAATCTGAAGAACATAGACGTTATCATTCCCCGGGACAAGCTGGTAGTCATCACCGGTGTATCTGGCTCGGGGAAAAGCTCCCTTGCTTTTGACACCATTTATGCTGAGGGTCAGCGCCGCTACGTGGAGTCGCTCTCCGCCTATGCCCGCCAGTTCCTCGGCAGGATGGAGAAGCCTGACGTGGACTACATTGAAGGTTTGAGCCCTGCCATCTCCATTGACCAGAAGGGTCCCAGCCGCAACCCCCGCTCCACGGTAGGCACTACCACGGAGATTTATGATTACCTCCGTCTTCTCTTCGCGCGGGTGGGGCATCCCCACTGTCCCAAATGCGGCAGGGAAATCACCATGCAGACCGTCCAGCAGATTGTGGACGCCATTCAGAACCTGCCTGATAAGACGCGCATTATGATTCTCGCCCCGCTGGTGAAAGATCGCAAAGGTGAATACCAGGCCGTTTTTGATGACCTGCGCAAGGCGGGCTATGTGCGGGTGCGGGTGGACAAGCAGATTCACGACCTCTCTGAAGAGTTCCATCTGGACAAGAACAAGAAACACACCATTGAGGCGGTGGTAGACCGGCTGGTCATCGGGCAGAGCGATAAAGCACGCGTTGCGGACTCAGTGGAGACAGCGCTCAAGCTCGGGGCGGGTGTCATCATCGTCTCCATCGTTGGCGGCGAAGAGCTTCTTTTCTCGGAGCGCTATGCCTGCCCCATTGACGGCATCAGCCTGCCGGAGATAGAGCCTCGCACTTTCAGCTTCAATAGTCCTCATGGCGCCTGTCCCGCCTGCTCCGGGCTGGGTTTGAAGCTGGAGATTGACCCAGACCTGGTATTGAACAAGGACTTATCACTGGCGCAGGGAGCTATCCGACCGTGGCAGTTCCAGACCTGGTATTTTGACCAGATTGAGTCTTTGGCTCACCGTTACGGCTTTTCCACTCATACCCCGGTGAAGAATCTGACCAGAGAGCAGGTCAACCTCATTCTCTACGGCGAAGGCGGAGAACTGCACCGTTACCGCAACCGCTTCGGCAGGGTCAGAGAGTATTTCACCGGCTTTGAGGGCGTCATCCCGCGCATGGAACGCCTCTACCGCGACACGGAATCTGAGCACTCCCGCGCCGATATTGAGCAATACATGGTAACCAGAGTCTGTCAGGTCTGCAAAGGGAAGCGGCTTAAGCCTGAATCGCTCGCGGTGACCATTGGCGGCAAGAACATCATGGACGTCAGCGCACTTTCGGTGGCGCAGTCACTCAACTGGGTGGCTGAGATTGCTAGCAGGACGCTCAGCGAACGCGAGAAGATGATTGCCGCTCAGATTCTTAAAGAAATCACCTCCCGCCTGGGCTTTCTGAAAGATGTGGGGCTGGACTACCTCACCATTGACCGCGTTTCAGGGACATTGAGCGGCGGCGAAGCCCAGCGCATCAGGCTTGCCACGCAGATTGGCAGCGGGCTGATGGGTGTGCTCTACATTTGCGATGAGCCCACGGTGGGCTTGCACCCGGCGGACGATGCCCGCTTAATCAATACGTTGAAGCGACTCCGTGACCTGGGCAATACTATCCTCGTCGTGGAACATGACGAGGCGATGATGCGCGCCGCCGACCATATTATTGACATGGGCCCGGGGGCGGGGGAGCAC
>DAOTYE010000066.1:0-27293 GCA_034434915.1 Dehalococcoidales bacterium | reverse complement strand
CACATGCTGAAGGTGGACCGGGAGAAGAACCGGGTGCAGGTGATTCTGGATGTGTAGGAGGTGAAGCATGAGCAATAAATGGAGCGGACCGGTAGAGAAGATTGACGACTATCGCTGGCGCATCCCGCTGAGCTACAAGAAGGGAATGCGGGTGCCGGGCATCATCTATGCGGACAAAGAGATGCTGGAGCAAATCCGCGAGGAGCAGGGCTTGGAGCAGGTGGCGAACGTGGCTTTCCTGCCGGGCATCGTGTGCTGTTCATTAGCCATGCCGGACATCCACTGGGGCTATGGCTTCCCCATCGGCGGGGTGGCAGCGATGCGGATTGATGACGGCGTGGTATCGCCGGGCGGGGTGGGCTTTGACATCAACTGCGGCGTGCGTCTCCTGCGCACCAACCTGAAGAAAGAAGACGTCATGCCCAAAATCCGCCAGCTTGTTGACGCGCTGTTTGCCAGTGTGCCGTCCGGCGTGGGCTCGGAGGGCAAAATCAGGCTGAGCAAGGGAGAGATTGACCGGGTGCTGGTCAGGGGGTCGCGCTGGGCGGTAGAGAAAGGCTACGGCAAGCCGGAAGACCTTGACGTGACCGAAGAGCACGGAGAAATGAAAGGCGCTGACCCTTCCAAAGTGAGCGGGCGGGCGAAGGAGCGGGGCGCGCCACAGCTGGGCACACTGGGCTCAGGCAACCACTTCCTTGAGGTGGCCCTGATTGATGAAATCTTTGAGCCGGCGATTGCGGCGGACATGGGCATTGATGAAGTGGGGCAGGTGGTGCTTTACATCCACTGCGGGTCGCGCGGACTGGGGCACCAGGTGGCTGATGATTATGTCAAGGAAATGGTCCGGGCGATGGCGAAGTACGGCATTGAGCTCCCCGAACGACAGCTTGCCTGCGCGCCGGTGAAGTCGCCCGAGGGGCAGGCATACCTCGCGGCGATGAGATGCGCCGCCAACTACGCCTGGGCGAACCGCCAGTGCATCGCCCACTGGGTGCGGGAGGCGTTCTGCCGCGTCCTGGGCATATGCGAGGCGGATGCCGGTCTGGAGATGATTTATGACGTCGCCCACAATATCGCCAAGATTGAAGACCACCAGTTGAACGGCAAGAAGGAGAAGCTGTGCGTCCACCGCAAGGGCGCCACGCGGGCTTTCCCGGCGGGACATCCTGACTTGCCTCAAATATATGCCAGAATCGGTCAGCCGGTGCTCATTCCCGGTGACATGGGCAGAGTGTCCTATGTCCTGGTGGGGACGGAGCGGGCGATGAAGGAGACATTCGGCTCCACGTGCCATGGGGCGGGGCGGGTGCAGAGCCGCGCGGCGGCGAAGCGGCACCTCACCGGCAGAGAGGTGCTCCATGAACTTGAGGCGAAGGGCATCACGGTGCGGGCGGAGAGCCTCTCTGGTCTGGCGGAAGAAGCCTCAGAAGCGTATAAGGACGCCACCAAGGTGGTGAACATCGCCCACAACGCGGGCATCTCAAAGATTGTGGCGCGGACCAGACCGATTGGGGTGATAAAGGGGTAGAGTGAGACCTACCCCAATCCCACCCGCTCCTTGACCAGCGCCAGTGTCTTTTCCGCAATGGGGCGGATTCTGTCCGCGCTTTCCTTGAGCAGAGAGTCAAGATAGGCAGAGTCAGCGGTCAGCTCTTTATAGCGCTTCTGGAGTGGACTTAAGCCCGCCGTCACCACCTCTACCAGCTCTTTCTTGAGGTCGGCATAGCCCTTTCCGGAGAAGTGCGCTTCAATCTCTTTTTCGCTCTTGCCGGTGAAGACCTGGTAAATGGTGAGGAGATTGGTGACGCCGGGACGCTTTTCATCAAAGCGGATTTCCCTGAGGGAGTCAGTGGTGGCACGCATGATTTTCCCCTTGATTTCGTCAGGTGAGTCAAGCAGATAGATGGCATGCCCGGGGCGGTCTTCACTTTTGCTCATCTTCATGGTGGGGTCATCCAGCCCCATGATGCGCGCGCCCACATCAGGAATCATGACATCAGGAATTTTGAACGTCTCGCCGTAGAGGGTATTAAAGCGCTGGGCGGCATCCCGCGTCAGCTCAACATGCTGTTTCTGGTCTTCCCCTACCGGCACCACGTCAGTCTGATAGAGGAGGATGTCCGCCGCCATGAGGGCGGGATAGTCAAAGAGTCCGGTGCTCACCTCTTCCTTCTGTTTCGCGGATTTTTCTTTGAACTGGGTCATGCGCTTCATCCAGCCGAAGGGAATGACGCAATTGAGAATCCAGGCGAGTTCAGCGTGCTCGTGGATGTGGGACTGCACAAAGAGAGCTGACTGCTTATGGTCAATGCCGGCGGCGAAGAGGATACCTGCCACCTCCCTTATTTTTTTCTTCAGGACGTCTGGTTTCTGAAACACGGTGATGGCGTGAAGGTCAACGACACAGAAGATATTATCATAGTTCTGCTGAAGCGCCACCCAGTTTTTTATGGCGCCCACGTAGTTGCCGATGTGGATATTGCCTGTGGGCTGGATGCCGGAAAAGACGCGTTTTTTCATGATGATTAGCTCCTGAACTATTTCTTGACTCCCGCCAGCTTTGCCAGCAGTTTTTCAGCGCGGACGACATTGAAACAGCCGCAGGTGCAGGGCTTAGCGATTTCTTTTGCCCCTTCTGCTGGCGTTTTTCTGCCCTTTTTTATGTCTTCAATGATTGCCCGCACCAGGTGAGGTGAAACGAGGTGGTGTCCGCACATGGTGGTGACCTCAAGGATTTCCCGCGGCGGCAGTTTGTCTGTTTTGCCCTTGTAGCCGAGCGAGAAGTTGACGGTATGACGGGTCAGACCGGCTTCTTTACAAATGCGGTTTACCTCTTCAGTCAGCCCGCTGATGACCACAGACATGCCCAGGTTCTCTTTTTTCAGCTCTTTCAGGTAAGCCACGGCATCTTTGGGGTCGCTGAAGACGGCGTGGGCTTCCCCATGACAGCCGCCGATAATCTGCTCTGTGGTATGGGTGTACCAGCCGCCCTCGTTGCTGCTATCACTGCCGATGTTGTTCGGGTTGTGGCGCAGGGCGATGCGCAACATCTTCTGGAGCTTGGGGTCTGAGCCTTCATCATTAATGCCCTTGGCGGGAAGCATGACGAAGATATAATCGTCCGCCAGGTTTTCCGCCGTGCCGATGCGATGCAAGGTATGCGTCATCTTTATCTCCTTAATCTTTCGCCGGAGGCCTGCCCAGACCCACGGTGGTCTTGCTATTGATGTAGTAGGGAACTTTCAGGTCTTTGAGCAGTTTTTCCACGGGCACCGAGCCATCATCTTCCGCCCGCCCGACGCAGCAGACGCTGAAGGCGCAAGCAACCTCTCCGGCGACATTATTGAGGGCATCAACGGCATCTTTCAGTTTCTCAATGGGGAAATCACACTCAATAACCACGGACATGACTTTTTCATTGAGGATTTCCGGCTTGAGCGCACCGGTCTGCGGGTCAGCAATGAGGGTACTGATGGGATTATTGGGTTCAAAGCGGGCGCCAATCTCCGTCATGGCTTTGATAATCTTCTCAATATCGCGGAAACGGGCGCCGGTGCCCGGTCTGCCCGGCTCAATGCCAATACCCACCCTGCCCTTCTTAAACCTGCCGGTGACATCGTTGGTCTTGGCTTCCTCAGTGCCCCGCCCGGCGCACCCGGTGACCGGCTTGCTCAGGAGCGGATTGGAATAGACAGCGCGGAGGGCGCGGGGATAGGGCGGGATTTCATAGATTAAGGCATCAGTGGGACAGACGCCGGCGCGGAAGCAGACACCGCACTCCACGCATTCGTCCTGGTCAATGACCGCCACATCTTCAATGCGGATGACGCCCAGAGGGCAGTAAGGCTCACAGGCACCGCAGGCGGTACATGCCTCCTTGTTCACCTTCATGTCAGCCCCTTTCCGCTTTATGTCAAGCGTGTCAAAAGCCTTTTTGATACACAGGAATTGTAGCATTGAACGTGCTCTGCCATCAACTTATTGGCAGAGCTAAGGCATGCAAAGGAGTATGAGGCGCACTGCAGAAAGAAATATGATAGAAATCATTTACGCTATACATCGTATGTGCTAATTTTTTTATTACCTTCGGGAAGGAGGCAAGCAATGTATGTGCAAGAGGTGGTCAGACTTATCTATATTACCTACTTCATCGGCATCAGTTTGTTCATGGTCTTCTTCATTGTCAAGGTGAAGGGGAAGGAGTGAACAATGGAGCGGCAAGAGAAAATCTGGCTGATGGTCCTCGTGACCGTGTTCCTGGTCTTCAATGCACTTACGCTGTCACCCCTGATTCCCTGGCAGAAATGGCTGTTATGGTCTCACCCCACGCCGAGTAAAAGCTTCACTATTGAAATGGCGAACTACCAGATAAAGGTGCCCCCACAAGGCATGGAGGTCAATGCCGAGGAGTTTGTGGAATTCATCGCCACCTCTCAGGACGTCACCTACGGCTTCGGCGTGTTCCGCAGTGACGGCACACTTGTTTTCCAGATGCAGGTCATCCCGGGACGCGCCAACCGTCTTGTCTGGAAGTTTGACAATCCCGGTCTATACAGCATCCGCTCCACCGAGTATTCAGGACCGCGTCACCAGGATATGTTCCTGAAAGACGTCATCAGAGTTAAAGGATAAGGAGGAAGGGCGTGGCACAGCTTGGCTTTCAGGAGAAATGGACATTACGGTTTGCGGTGGTGGGGCTTCTCTTTCTGGCTCTTGCCGGACTTGAAGGCGTGCTGATGCGGATTGACCTGGTCAATGAACACGCGCTCATTGGATTACAGGGTGCTCTGAATATCATCCGTCCAATCAGTCCAAACGTCAGTCCCGCCGAGTATTTTTATGCCACGCTTACCGCCCATCCCATCGTGGGCATTTACGGGTTCGCTTACATGTGTGTGATGGGTGCTTTCTATTTCCTGGTGCCCTTTTTGCTCAAGAAAGAAATCCGCTACAAGAAGCTGGTGCCGCTTAATTTCTTTCTCCAGATTGTGGGAGTATTGCTTGCCTGGGCATCAGGTTTCTTCCTGCTCTTCAATGCCCTTTACACTCTTTACTGGCCCCTGCCAGTGTCTTTTGACCGGGTGCCGGTTGCCGGCAGTGCTCTTTTTGGACTGGGGCTGGCTCTTATTGAGATTAACATTCTCATCTTTGCCTTTAATCTATTTGCCACCGTGCTTAAGAAGGGCAATCCCACGCCGGGGTATTCCCTGCGCCGGTATCTGTCTGAAGCCTTCGGCATATCGCGCATGATACGGTTTTTCACCCGGAAAACCAAAACGGAAGATGACATACGCTATGAGGAGCTACCGGTATTCATCGTCGCCGTGGGGCGCGGCTCAATAGACACGGTGATTAACGCGGTGGTCCTGCTCTCCGCCGGCGTACTTCTGCTCATTTATGCCGTGCCTGCCCTGGCGGCGGGGCTCTATCTTAATCCGCAGGCGATAGACCCTTTGATTTACAAGAACTGGTTCTGGTGGGGACTGGATATGGTGGCGGATGGCAATGTGCTGATGTATGCCGCGGGCACATGGTACCTGCTTATCCCGCTACTGGTGAACCGCCGGCTTTACGGCGAGTCAGTGGTCAGGACAGTGATACTGGTTGACCTCCTCGTCTCGCTGGGCGTGTGGAGCCATCACCTGATGGCTGACCAAGCGCAACCGTGGGCGCTGAGGCTATTTTCCGGTCAGTTCATCACCTGGGGCGAGTTTTTCACCATGGGGCTCACCATTTTTGCGGTGATGATGACCATCTGGCTGGCGAGGCCGGTCAAATTCTCTCCGCCGCTGAAGTTTGCATTAGGCTCTATCTTCAGCTTCGCCGCGGGAGGGATGGCTGGAATATTCCAGGCTAATACCGGTCTCAATGTCGTCGCCCACAATACCCAGTTAATTGTTGGTCCCCACGCGCATACCATGTTGCTTGGCGGATTGTCCATGTTGCTTTTCGCCGTCATCTATGCACTGGTGCCTATGCTCACCAAGATAGAAATCAAAAACAGCCGCCTGGTGGACATTCATCTGTGGGGCTGGCTTATCGGAGCGTTTATCATGACCAGCGCCATGGGCTGGGCAGGCAACCTGGGCATGCTCAGGAGGACATTATACACTGATGGGAGCTTTCAGCCGTACATGGTGATAGCCATTATCGGGGCGGGCTTGATGGCAATCGCGTTCTTCGGTTTCCTGATTAACATCATAAGGAGCCTGGGATGGCGGAACGTAGTCAGTCTCTTTATTCCCGCAAGAGCGAAGGCGTAGCAAGCCGTTATTTTGCTGGCTTGAAGCCTTACTTCTTGGTGACCAAACCGGAGACAGTCACACTGCTGGTTTTCACCGGTGTGGTCGGCTTTGCCGTGGCGAGCCGGGGAGTGTTCCCTGCCGGGGATTTTCTGGTGTTCCTGGCGGCATTGACGCTCGGGTGTGCCGGGGCTAACACGCTCACCTGCTATTGCGACCGCGATATTGATGCCATCATGGTCAGGACCCGGAAAAGACCCATCCCCTCATTGCACCTTGCCCCGAGCAGGGCACTCATCTATGGGCTGGCGCTCTCTGCCCTCGCCCTGGCGCTTTCTCTGGAGCTTAATGCGCTCACTTTTCTGTTAATTCTTGCCGGTATTTTGAATAACGTCATCATGTATAGCGCCTGGACGAAGAGAAAGACTCCTTTTAACATCATCATCGGCAGTCTGGCGGGAGGATTGCCGGCAGTGGCAGGATACGCGGCATATGCCAGTGCCATAGACCTGCGGGCGCTGTTTTTGGGCGGCATCGTCATGGTGTGGATTCCGGTGCATATCTGGAGTCTGGCTATCAAGTATGCGGAGGACTACCGAAGGGCTGGTGTGCCGATGCTCCCCGTATTGGTAAGCCAGAAGAACGCGGTAAGGATGATTGCCTTTGTCTCCTGTCTTATGGTGGTGGTATCGCTCGTTCCGGTTGCTCTGGGCTTATTCGGGCTCATTTATTTTTACAGTGCCGTGGTTCTGGGAGCAATATCACTGGCTTTAAGCTTCTGGCTTATGGTCAGTCCATCAGATGGCAGAGCCTGGGCTGTTTTCAAAATATCCAGTATATATCTGGGATTGCTTTTCCTGTCAGTCCTGCTTGATTTCCTCCTGACTGTGTAATCTTCAGGGCAGTAATTTATCTGCACTGGCTCACCTCCTGGGCACGAAATCTGCTTGACAAACTTTCCTGTCCGATATAAGATGGCACGAAACCCATCAACCATAATCATTCAGGAGGGAGAAATGCCGAAATTCAGTGCCAATCTATCCATGCTGTTCACCGATGTAGAGTTCATCAAGCGCTTTGAGCGCGCGGCAAAAGCCGGCTTCAAGGCAGTGGAGGTCCAGTTCCCCTATGAGAAGCCCAAAGAGGAAGTCGCTGAGGAGCTGAACAAATGGAAGCTGGAGATGGTGCTCCACAATACTCCGGCGGGCAACTGGGCAGCCGGGGAGAGGGGAATTGCCGTTTTACCCAACCGGGTGGCTGAGTTCAAGGAGGGCGTGGCGAAGGCTATTGACTACGCCAGGGCGCTCAAGTGCAAGCGCATCAATTGCCTGGTGGGGTTGACGCCGAAGGACATCCCGGCAGATAAAGTGCGCCAGACGGTGGTGGACAACCTGCGCTGGGCGGCGGGAGAGATGCAGAAGGCAGGCATTTTCCTGCTGGTGGAAGCGCTCAGCACGGTGGTGCCCGGATTTTACCTGACAACGACCAAAGACGTGCTCAGCCTCATCAATGACGTCAACCACCCCAACCTGTATATCCAGTATGACATCTTCCATATGCAGATAATGGAAGGCAATCTGACCAATACCATCAGAGCCAATCTCAGTAAAATCAAGCATATCCAGATTGCCGATAACCCCGGCAGGAATGAACCGGGTACCGGCGAAATCAATTTCACCAACCTGTTCAAGTTCATTGACGAAGCCGGCTATGACGGCTGGATTGGGTGTGAGTATAAACCCAGCGGCAAGACTGAGGACGGTCTGGGCTGGATGAAACCATACCTGAAGTAAGAGAATAGAAAGAGGAGGAAAAAGTATGGCAAAAATCTTAGGCTGGATAGGACTGGGTATCATGGGGAGGCCCATGTCCGGGCACCTGCTGGCGGCAGGGAACAAAGTCTATATTTATGACGTGGTTCCCGCTGCAGTGAAGGAGGTGGAGAGCAAAGGCGGCATCCCCTGCAAGAGCGCCAAAGAGGTGGCGCAGAAGTCAGACATCATCTTCATCATGGTCCCGGATACTCCTGACGTGGAGGCAGTGCTATTCGGCAAAGACGGTGTGGCAGAGGGACTGAAGAAGGGTTCAGTTGTGGTGGACATGAGCTCAATTTCACCCATTGCGACCAAAGAGTTCGCCAAAAAGATAAAGGACCTGGGCGGCAAGTATCTTGATGCGCCGGTCTCCGGCGGTCAGGTGGGCGCGGAGAAAGCTATCCTGTCTATCATGGTCGGCGGCGATGCCGCCCTGTTTGAGGAAATCAAACCCTACTTTGAGAAGATGGGCAAGAATATTGTGCTCATCGGCGATAACGGCGCCGGACAGACCTGCAAGGTGTGCAACCAGATTGCGGTAGCCCTGCATATTCTTGCGGCTTCTGAGGCTCTCCTTTTAGCCTCCAAGGCTGGCGTTGACCCGGCGAAGGTGAGAGCCGCGCTTATGGGCGGTCTGGCTGGTAGCCGCGTGATGGAAGTGCTGGGCGAAAAGATGATTAAGAGAACGTTCCAGCCCGGCTTCCGCATCCGCCTGCACCAGAAAGACCTGAACCTGGCATTGCAATCAGCGCGCAGTCTGCATATGAGCGTGCCTGGCACGGCAATCGCCCAGGAAATGTTCAATGCGGTGGCGGCTGATGGCGGCATTGACCTGGACCATTCAGCGATGGTCCAGGCGCTGGAGAAGCTGGCAAACCATAAGGTGGCTTAGCACCAGAAAGAAACGTAAGTCAGGTGTGCCTGTTTCTGCGATATCCCGCACCGGCAGGAGCAGGCACACTTCTTTTTGTGATATAAATCATAGTCAGTGATGGTGATTTCTTTTATGCTGGTATGGAAAGGTCAGGATAGGTAACAGGCTATGGCCAGCAAATGTCCCGGTCAAGATATAAGAAAGCTCAGAGTGGCGCTTTACCGGTGCCCTCATTGTCACGCAGAAGTGGAGATGTTTTCTGACGAACTGAAGGTGAAGTGCCATCAGTGCGGTAAGTATGTTTATAAGGAATCCGTCCCATCCTGTATTGACTGGTGCGCTTCAGCCCGTCAGTGTCTGGGCGAGCAGCGCTGGAAAGAGCTGAAAGGCGAACAGTGAAGATAGGCGCCTACCGTACGCATCTTTGCCGCGCCTGTTTAGTTTATTGAGGTTGCCCTGTCCGTGCTCCCCGCACTGACAGATGGAGAAGATTGCCCCCGCCCCACGCTGAGATTCTTCAGTCGCTACACTTGCTCAGAAGGACCATCCGTTAAACCAGAACCGTTAAGCCTGTCATTTACATCTGCCTCAGGCTGGTGATAGAATGATAGGGACATGACAGAGGAATCATTCACCAGCGGTGTCACCCCAGATGTGACCTGCAACTTTTTCTCAGAGAAGGGGTGGAGCAGGGAGCAGGTGCCCATACCTGCGGAAATGGAGCTAACCATTTATGTCAACAGGCAGGAGGTGGTCACCGTCCTGTGCACACCGGCCAAGCTAAACCAGCTGGTGATTGGTTTTCTTTATTCGGGAGGCATCATCTCAGGATTGCAAGATATAGCCATGTTGCGTGTCTGCGCAGAAGAACCGATTGCTGATGTCCGGCTGAGAGACGGCCTGGCATACCAGGAGCCGGCCGGGCGCACGCTGACCTCCGGGTGCGGACGCGGTGTCAGCTTCAAAAAGGATTTCAAAAAGGTAAGTTCAAGCCTTACTGTCACGCCGGAGGATGTGCTCGCCCTGATGAAACAGCTATATGAACAGCAGAACCTTTTCCAGCGGGGAGGCGGCATTCACTGCTCCGCCCTGTGTGACCGCTCACAAATCCTGGTGCTGGCGGAGGATATCGGGCGGCACAATACGCTGGACAAGATTGTGGGTGAATGCCTGATGCGCAAAATCCCCACGCAGGACTGCATCCTGCTGACCACGGGGCGCATTTCATCAGAGATGTTAGCTAAAGCGGCGAGGATGCAGGCACCAATCGTGGTGTCACGCGGCTCGCCCACCGACCGCGCCGTGGCGCTGGGAAATGAGCTGGGCGTTACGGTAATCGGCTATGCCCGCGGGAACCGCCTGTCCGTATTTTCCTGTGAAGAGCGCGTGCCTGCGGCTGGTGTGACCACTGGAAGATAAAAAGCGCAGGAGGAACTTATGCCATTCCGCATTGGACCATGGGAAATAGCACTCATCCTGGTCATCATCCTTATCGTCTTTGGCGTGGGCAAACTGCCACAGGTCGGCGGAGCCATCGGGAAAGCGATGCGGTCTTTCCGCAAAGCGCAGCGCGGGGAGGATGAGGATGATGAAGAAGAAGAAGAGGAGGAGAAGACAAAAAAGGCAGAGAAAACCGCCAAAAAACAGGATGAGGAACGCTCAGACAAGAGCTAACGCCGCTCCTCCGCTTTCTGCTTTCACTGCGCTTTTTCCCGCACGGCTAAGGAACAGGTAATGGACTTTTTCGGCATTGGCTTTGGCGAACTGCTATTGATTCTGGTCATTGCACTCATCATCTGGGGACCAAGACGACTTCCCGAGATTGCCCGCACCATCGGTAAAACCGTGCGTGCGCTGAGGAAATCAACCTATGATTTTACCTCTCAGGTCACTAAAGAGATAGAGTTCTCAGAAGTGGAGCAAAAAGAAAAGCGCTCTTCATCTGAAGACGCCAAGAAAGCCGGGGAAGCCAAAGGGCAGTAACTTTTCCATGAGCACTGAGACCAAGACGCCGTTTCTCAGCCATCTCCTGGAACTGCGCACCCGCCTCATCAGAAGCGTGATTGCCATCGCCGTGGCATCCGTGATTGCCTTTTTCTTCTACGACTGGCTGTTCTATTTTCTCAAACTGCCCGCAGAGGGCATCAACCTGGTATTCATTGAGATGACAGAGATGCTGGGCACCATCATGCGGGTGTGTCTGGTTGCCGGCGTCATGCTTGCCATGCCTTATATCGTCTATGAGGTCATCATGTTTGTTTCCCCGGCGCTCACCGCGCGGGAGAAAAGGTACGTGTATATCATACTGCCCTGGATAGCGCTGATGTTCTTCGGCGGGGTCGCCTTCGGCTACTTCGTTTTGCTGCCGCCGGCGCTCCGGTTTCTGCTCAATTTCGGCGCGGGCATCGCCACGCCTGAAATCAGAATCGGCAACTACATTTCTCTTATCACGAGGCTTCTGCTTGCCATAGGCATCGTCTTTGAGATGCCAGTCATCACCACGTTCCTCGCCCGGCTCGGCGTGCTCACATCACAGTGGCTTGCCCGGAGGAGAAAGGCGGCAATCATCATTTCTTTCATTCTTGCGGCGATGATTACACCTACCTTTGACCCCATCAACCAGACGGCTGTCGCCGTGCCGCTTATCGCCCTATACGAGCTCAGCATCTGGCTTGCCTGGCTGGTCCAGCGCCGTAAGGCAAAACAGACACAGGAATAGCTATTCCACCACGATGTAGTCCCGCCGGCCAAGCCCGTGCTCAAGGGCGGTTGCCACGATGGGGAGTTGCCACGGGTCTTTTGTGAGCAGGTTGTCCGCCTTGTAGGACAGGAGGAGGCGCACGCCTTCCACATCAATCGCCACGGGGTCGCCGGAAGCCAGGACAATACCCGGTGTTACCAGCTCCCCGCTTGCCGGACCGCCGGAAACAAACGCTTTCCGCCCGTCTTTGATGATGAGGTCAGCCTGCCAGCATAAATTCACCTCTGCCAGCTTCTCCTCAAGGTATCTGGCATGGAAGTCCCGCCGCACCGCCAGGTGCACGAAACCGAAAGGCAGTTTGAGCGCGCCGGTATAGCGCGCCCATTTGTGGGTCTTCATACAGGGCAGGTAAATCATTTTGTCTGCCTCATAGGCGGAACGCGGCATGGGCACAGATTCCAAATGCTTGCCGTCTATTTTCACGTTTACCCAATCATCAGGGTGCTCGTCAAACGCAATCAATTCCACGCCAAGGTCATTTGCCAGTTCTTCAACACCGAGGTTTCTCATGACGCGGCGGGTGGGCTGCCAGAGCACGCCGGACCATTCCCCGACCGTGACCTTTGCCCCGATATCCCGCAGAATTTCAATCACCGCGCGCAGGAAAGAGACGTCTGTGGAGGCGGGGAAGGGGTCATCGCTATTGAAATTGGGTTTGATGAAGACGCTATCGCCATGCTGGACCAGCCTGTCCAGCCCGCCGAGCAGTGAAAGCACATCAGCCACGGATTTCTTTATGTCTTCGCCTGCCTTCACCTTCGCCACGAGCGGCCTGTCTTCTTTCTGCCAGAGGTTAATCTTGCGTGGCTTGGGTGCTACCACGGGAATCTTTTTCGGGGCGCTATCCGCCAGGAAATGATAGACACCTGATATTTTGCCCATACCCATGCCCTCCTCTTTTCAGTTTACCAGCGCGCGGGGTTTTACGCCAGCTCAGCAATCAAACGCACCGCTATTGACAAAATTTCCAAATAAAGATTTAATTAAATTCGCAGTAGTGCGCGCTTTTTCCATGCGCAAGGAGGTGCTACGTCCAGATGACTTTTAATATCGCCCACACACCAGCCACCATCAAAGAGCTGGAAGAAATTGCCAGACAGATACGTATTGACCTTCTGGAAATGATTTACACGCGCAAATCCGGGCACCCCGGCGGCTCGCTCTCCGCCGCTGACATCATCACCGCGCTTTTCTTTCACCAGATGCGCATAGACCCGGAGCGCCCCAACTGGGAAAACCGTGACCGCTTCATCCTGAGCAAAGGACACGCCTGTTCTACCCTTTACGCCGTCCTAGCCAAGAAGGGGTTTTTCCCGGAGCAAATCTGTGATGCCTGGGGGCAGATTGGTTGCTGTCTGCAGGGACACCCTGACCGCATCAAAACACCGGGCGTGGACATGACCAGCGGCTGTCTGGGACATGGCATCAACATTGCGGCGGGTTTATGCCTTGCCGCCAGGTTGAAGGGACAGGACTACCGCACCTATGTCCTTCTCGGTGATGGAGAAATCCAGGCTGGCATCCTGTGGGAAGGAGCCATGCTGGCGGGCAAATACAAGCTGGACACGCTCATTGCGGTGATGGATTATAACCGGGTACAGCTTGACGGCACGGTTGAGGACATCATGCCCATTGAGCCGGTCAGGGCAAAGTGGGAGGCGTTCAACTGGGCAGTGATGGAAATTGATGGGCACAATATGAAGCAGATTGTGGACGCGCTGGACAAAGCTACTGAAGCTAAGGGCAAGCCTACCATTATCATCGCCAGCACCGTGAAGGGAAAGGGCGTCTCCTATATGGAAGGCAAATCAGAATGGCACGGCAAGGTGCCCGGCGATGAAGAATTCAAGCAGGCGATGAAGGAGCTAGGCAAGAATGTATAAGCGTGATATGACCCGCAAAATCTTTGGCGAGGCGCTAACCGAATATGGCGCCAAAAATAAAAACGTGGTCGTCCTGACGGCAGATGTGGGCTCTTCCCTGATGGTGCACGTCTTCGGGCAGAAGTTTCCGGACCGGTACTTTAATGTGGGCATCGCCGAGGCAGGGATGGTGGATACGGCGGTGGGCTTTGCGCTCGGCGGGCTGATTCCATTTGCGACAACCTTTGCCGGGCTGCTCATCAGAGCCACCGAGCAGATAAGGACCTGCGTGGCTTACGGCAAGACCAATGTCAAACTTGTGGGCGGATTTGCCGGTCTGTCTAACTTCAAAGATGGTCCCACCCACCATTCCATCATGGATGTGGCCATCATGAGGGCAATGCCGGGGATGACCGTTCTGGTGCCGTCAGACACCATTGAAGCTAAGAAGATGATTCCACTCATGGCGGAGCATGACGGACCGGTTTACATCCGCATCAGCCGGGCGGAGATGCCCATTCTCTTTGATGAAAGTCATAAAGTCCAGCTGGGCAAGGGTATTGTGGTGCGCACTGGCAGTGATGTGAGCATCATCGCCAACGGTCACATGCTGAGCCGGGCGCTGGAGGCGGCAGACCAGCTCAAGACCAAGGGGATTGCGGCAAGGGTGATTGACCTGCACACCGTCAAACCGCTTGATGCCGACCTGCTAAGGAAGTGCGCGCAGGAGACGGGTGCCATCGTTACGGCGGAGGAGCACTCAATCATAGGCGGTCTGGGCAGTGCGGTGGCGGAGTTTACCGCCAAAGAATACGCAGTCCCCATTGAGATGGTGGGCATTGCTGATACGTTCACCGAGACAGCACTGGACCACGATTCCCTGATGGACTGCTATGGCATGTCCGTGCAGGATATTGTGGCAGCCGCCCAGCGTGCCGTAGCTCGCAAAAAGAAGTAGGCGGAGGTGTCTCTATGGTTAAAACGAAAATAGGCGTTCTCACCGGCGGCGGCGATTGCGCCGGGCTTAATCCCGCCCTCAAGTGGGTGGTAAACACCGCCATGGACAGGCGGCTCACGGCAGAACGGGGCATTGAATATGAGGTGTGGGGTATAACGGACGGGTGGAAAGGTCTGATTGAAGTTGACCCGGCAAACCCTTCCCAGAAACACATATACCCGCTCAATCCAGAGATGGTGCGCACGTGGGATAGATACGGCGGGACGATGCTGGGCACCTCCCGCACCAACCCCTATAACCCCAAGAATGACCAGTCAAAGAAGACGCTCAGCAATATTGAGAAGCTGGGCTTGAACGCCATCGTTGCCATCGGTGGCGATGATACGCTGGGAGTGGCGGCAAAGCTTTCCAAGGAAGGCGTCAACGTGGTCGGCATCCCGAAGACGATTGACAAAGACCTCACTGAAACGGACTATACTCTGGGCTTTGAGACCGCCCTCAACGTCATTACGGAAGAAATAGACCGTCTGCGCACTACCGCCGGCTCCCACAAGCGCATCTTCGTAGTGGAGACGATGGGACGGAACGCGGGCTGGCTGGCGCTCAAGGGCGGCGAGGCAAGCGGCGCCTTCATCATCCTCATCCCGGAATATGATTTCTCCATCGCCCGGGTGAACGAGCTTATCCTGGAGCACAGACAGGAGGGGTCACGGTATGAAATCGTAGTTGTGGCAGAGGGTGCCAAGCCGCAGGGCGGCACGGAGTTCACCCAGGACGACCGCATAGACAGCTTCGGGCACAAGGCACTGGGCGGCGTGGGCGAGTTCCTGGCACGGGAAATTTCAAAGGGCACCGGGATTGAATGCCGCAGTGTTACTCTCAGCCACCTCCAGCGCGGCGGCGCCCCGTGCGCCTATGACCGCCGCATGGGAAGGTACTTTGGCATTGCCGCGGTTGACCTTATTGTGAAGAAGGACTTCGGCAAGATGGTGAGCTACCAGAATGGGAGAATCACCGCGGTGCCTCTGAGCAAGGTCATCGGCAAGCTCAACCTGGTTGACGTGAAGACCCAATATGATACTGACCGCTATAATGGAAGGCGAACGGTGCTGGAGACGCAATTCTAAAAAAACAAACTCTAAATTCTAAACCTTAAATAAATTCAAATGACCGAAACCAAAAGCTCAAAAAGGTGGTGGCCATAAGGTACATCGTAGTAATTATTAAGATGTCAACAGCTAGAAGGGCAGGGAAAAATGGCTTTTGATGCTAAGAAAATTGATAGCCTGGTGAAAGACGCCGTTTTCGGCGAGGATTCCATTAAGACGAAAAGCAGGCAAGAAATCAGAAAGCTGGCGAAGGCACGGGGGATTTTTCCGGCGAGCATTCAGGGTCTTTATGAGGCGGCAGGGAAAGGTCTGTACCGCAATAAGACCGTTCCCGCCATCAATGTCAGGGGCATGACCTATGACGTGGCACGGGCGGTCTTCCGCGCCGCGCTCAAGAATGATGTCGGCGCTTTTATCTTTGAAATTGCGCGCTCTGAGATAGGCTATACTCTTCAGCGTCCTGATGAGTATGCCGTCTGCGTACTCGCCGCCGCGGTCAGGGAAGGCTTCAGGGGTCCGGTTTTCATCATGGGAGACCACTTCCAGGTTAGCCGCGCCAAATTCCTCAGCGAGCCGCAGAAAGAGCTTGCCGCAATTGAAGCGCTCATTAAAGAAGCGGTCGCCGCCGGATTTCTCAATATTGACATTGACGCGTCTACCGTAGTTGACCTGAGCAAGCCCACGCTGGAAGAGCAGATGGCGGTGAACAGCCAGATTACGGCAGATATGACCGAACTCATCCGCAGTATTGAGCCCCAAGGTGTGACCATCTCAATCGGTGGGGAAATCGGGGAGATTGGCAAGGCGAACAGCACCGTCGCCGACCTGCGCGCCTTTATGAAAGGGTACCTGAGCAAGCTTGACGGGAAGGTGAAAGGCATCTCTAAAATCAGTGTACAGACCGGCACCACCCACGGCGGAGTAGTCCTGCCTGATGGATCAATCGCCAGAGTCCAGCTTGATTTCAAAACCCTGGAAGACCTATCACGGGCGGCGCGGGAAGAGTTCGGAATGGGAGGAGCCGTCCAGCATGGCGCTTCCACCCTGCCGGATGAAGCGTTTGACATGTTCCCCAAGGTGGGTACACTGGAAGTACACCTCGCCACGGGATTCCAGAACATCATTTATGACCATCCCGCTTTCCCCGAAGCCCTGATGAAACGAATCCAGAATGGTCTCTCCGCAAAATACGCCAGCGAGCGCAAAGAAGGAGAAACCGATGAACAGTTTTACTACAAGACCCGCAAGAAAGCCTTTGGCGATTTCAAGAAGGAAATCTGGGACCTGCCGGAAGACATCAAGAAGAAGATTGGCGAGACGCTGGAAGAGCGCTTTGCCTTCATCTTTAACAAGCTGAACGTGATGGGAACGGTAAAGCTGATTGACCAATACATCTGCCGTACCGCCTGAGCAAAATCAAAATATTATGCAAAGGAGTCACTATGAACACCCGTGAGCGTTTTCTCTCAATCATGACCTTCCAGGAGCCGGGCAGTCTGAAGTGGGAGTTCGGCTACTGGGCGGGAACACTGCGGCGGTGGTATAAAGAAGGTCTGCCGAAGAAAAGGGGCATCCCTGACCATCTTGCTGACGGCACCGGTGTTTTAGCTGAATCTGCTGGAGCCAGCCTGGGCCGGTATACTGACTATGATGCCCATGAGTATTTTCACCTGGACCCCCATTTTGTCCGCGTGCCTCTGGCGATGGGCGCAGTCCCACCATTTGAAGAAAAAATCATTGAAGACCATGGGACCTGGTCTATCTGGCAGGACCCTGAGGGCTGTCTGCGCAAAGACTTTAAAAACCGCGCCGGCGTGCCCATGTTCATCCGCGGGCCGGTGCAGACCAGGGAGGACTGGGAACGCTATAAGGCTGAGAGACTTCAGCCGACTCTTAAAGGAAGGCTACCTGAGAATTGGCCGCAACTGGTGAAAGAATACCGGCAGAGAGATTATCCCATCGGGTTAGGACAGCTCTATGGCTTCTTCGGCACGCCGCGCAATCTCTTCGGAGTGGAGGAGCTTCTCATCAAATACTATCAGGACCCTGACCTGATGATAGATATTAACAACTATCTGGCGGACTTCTGGATTGCCCTGTTTGACCAGGTGCTGAAAGAGATTACGGTGGACGCCGTGCTCATCTGGGAAGACATGTGCTACCGCAGTGGACCGCTGATTTCCCCGGAGATGTTCCGCCAGTTCATCATGCCCGGCTACAAGAAGCTGACCTCCTTTGCCCGCGACCATGGCATCAGGGTGATTGAAGTTGACTCAGACGGTGATATCTGGAAGCTGATTCCCCTGTGGCTGGAGAGCGGTGTGACGGCGCTTTACCCCTTTGAGGTTGCCTCCAACATGAACGTGGTGGAGGTGCGCAAGCAGTTCCCGAAGCTCGCCATACACGGCGGCATAGACAAGCGTGCGCTCATTGAAGGCAAAGAGGCTATTGACCGCGAGCTGGAGGCTAAAGTCCCCTTCATGCTGAAGCACGGCGGCTATGTGCCGACTGTGGACCACCTCGTCCCCATGGATGTGCCATTTGCCCACTTTAAATACTACCGTGAAAAGCTCAACCAGATGATAGAGAAAGCCGGGAAGTAGCTCTAAAAAAGCCAGGTCAAATATCTTTTGACAATCAGTCAATTCTTCTTTAACTTTTATAGTTAAAGGGCGCACTGAAACAACCGGTGGTCAATATCACCTTTCAATTTGACCGCGGCGAAGCTACAGAAATTATACTTTACCTTGCTGAAAGAATATCTGATTCCGGCATTTACGGGCTTGGTAAACTGCGCTACCTGGTAGATAAGACCGGTCTTGAGAAATATTTAAAGCCGCTACAGGTGCTCATACCAGATAGCTAACTCTGGCATCAGCCTTCATGCGGTGTCTGCTGATTCTGACACATAGTTCCAAATGGAAAAAAGTACTTTATGGGGGGCTTACCAATTGGCTATTCAATAAACGTGAGAACCTCACTACAATTAAGAAAGGGGACCCCCAAGTCACAAAAGTCGACCGCGTGCAACAGTCTGGAAAGGAAAGGCGAGATGGGAGAATCCAGAGAAAACCCCAGGTCAGGCATTGCTGAGCTCTCAAAAATCTTTGAAGAGTATAAGAGCAAGCTGGAAGGGGCAGAGCGTGAGTCTCAGGAGATAATCAATCGCGCCTGGCAGAAAGCGGAAAGCATCATTGCAGAAGCGCAGAGGAAAGTCCAGGGAGAAGCGGAAAAGATTATAAGAGACGCCAGATTGAAAGCGGAGCAGATAGTCAAAGAGGCGGATGAGAAGGTCAGAAAAGAAGCCAAAGAGAAGGTTAAAAAAGAGACGGAGCGGGTCATTGCCGAGGCAAAGCACAGTGCTGAAAAGCAGGCGGCGGAGATAATCGCCGCGTCCCGAAGAGAAGCGGAGATGATTATCGGGGAGGCGAAAGAATATGTCCGCGCCGAGACCCAGAAGGAAGCGGCAAAAGTCCTGGCAGAGGCACAGAAAATAGCTTCAGAAATAACCTCAAACTCCATTGCCTCAATTGACGAGACGAGCAAACTGCTGACGGAAACATTGAAAAAAGCGGAGGAAACCGTCAAGCGGTATGAAATGCAGATGCAGTCAGATTTAGGACAGTTGCTTCTGGAAATTGCCAGAGCCCGGGAACGGCTGGAAAGCCAGAATGAAGCGCAAACAGCTAAGAGTTTCCAGTTAAACGGGAGTGGGAAAACAGCTGAAAGTAAATCACTGGCGGGTTCAAAGAAACTGGAAATAGCCCCGCCTTATGATGCCATGCAAATAAAGAAGCTGGTTGACTTCCTGAAAAAAGTGCCCAAAATCCAACTCGCCGGGGAAGCTTATGATGATAACATCGCTTCCATTTACATCAATATCCTGGAGCCATTGCCCTTGCTGGCAGTGTTGAGCGAAATGTCGCTCATCGCCGGCTTTACCACACTGGGAGACACCATCAAGCTTAAGCTGGTGAACGGCAGGAACGTAAACTAGCATTCCCTCCCTGCAACCCCATTTCACTGAGTATGCCAGGGCTGAGACAGAAGGTCCTGGCATACGGCTTTTACTCCCCTTAACCTTTTCCTTTCAGGGATAAAGAGAGGGCTTTTATCATCTTTACGCGGTGAGCAACGGCGTCTACCACCTTTCCGTCCCGGACTATGCCGGTCTGATTGGCATCATGGAGAGTAGCGGACTGTGTAAAACTGCATTTCTTCACCATGAAATGCCAGTACCCGGCGCGACGGCACCGCACAGAAGAGCACCGGTCCCGTTTGACATCTCCGGTTGTTTTATCCGTAATTCATACGGTACTTTGATGTTTATCGCCTCATGTAAGCCTGCTTAAGACAACGAAGTTCCCAGACTGATTTGCTTTAACTCTGTATGCAGAAATACTAGAAAGTGAACAGGAATAATCAGAAAATTGAGCGTAGTCAAGGCACTCAGTAGCATCTTATCCTTTGCGATAGGCAAGAAATCAATTGAAATAAAAGCTTCTTTCTGAATCTGCTGACCCCCCTAAATCATACCTGGAAAAGGGCTGGGTAATTGCCAACCATATCCTGGTATCTCTCCACATTGCGATTACCTCAAGTGTATTGTCCTTCGGCTTGGGCTTTAGCGGCTCTGGATTGTCAGTCTACTCCGGGCGTCTCCTCTTTGCTTTCGCCATAGTAGGCTTGTTAGACTTCTTCATTGCTGACCCAGGGAAATACCGGGAGTTCAGAGACAGGGAAAAAAGATCCAGAGAAAAAGCCAGAGCGGTAGCCCATATCCAAGGTAAAGAGCTTTATGGCCTCATCAGAGAAGATGCTATCTCTATTATTGAGGCCGCCGCCAAAAAATATCAGGTGGAAATCAAGAGCAGGGAAATCTCTGACTATATCCACGCCCTCAGAGAGGCCAATTCCTCCCTCCAAAAACTTAACCTCACTCTCTTTACTGCCCTCAGAGAGATAACGAAGATTTATCCCGTTTCCGGCTCTGCCAAGAAAGCCTGATTGCCCCGCCTGGCTCAGGGGCACATTTTCTGGCAGTCATTCTGAGTAACGGGGTAATGAAGAGGCTCGGGGTGAGGCGGGGTATGTCATAGGCACTCCACCATAAGACTCAGCGCTAAGTTCAGAGTGACACAGGCATACTATTAAAGCTGAAGCACGGAGAAGACAATAACACAAAAGACAGCTGGGTCTCTGCTTTAGACTGAGTTCACGGCGGCTTCAATTCTGCGCAGGGCTTCCTGGAGTATGCTTCTTGGGCAGGCGATGTTCATCCTCTGGAAGCCCGAGCCGCCGGCACCAAAGACGAAGCCGTCATCAAGCCCCACTCTGGCTTTTTCCCTCATGAAACGCCTCAGCGTCATATCGTCCATGCCCAGCGGCCGGCAGTCAAGCCAGAGCAAATAGGTGCCCTGGGGCTTGATTGGCTTGATTTTTGGAATTTTCTGGCGGAAATACTCCAGCGCAAAATCCAGGTTCTTTTGGAGGTAGTCCAGCAGCTGTTCCAGCCACTCATCGCCATAACGATAAGCCGCCTCCATCGCCACCAGTCCGAAGAGGTTCGGACCGGGGATGCCGCCTCTAGCTTCATTGAAACGAGCGCGCAGTTTATCGTTCGGGATAATGATGGAGGAAGCCTGCAGACCGGCGAGATTGAAGGTCTTGCTGGGCGCCATGCAGATGATACAGTTTTGCTCAAACTCCCTGGAAATAATAGCAAACGGCGTATGCTCATTGCCCTGAAACCTGATTTCACAATGGACTTCATCTGAAATCACGGTCGCCCCGTGCCTGATGACAATCTCTCCCATCTGCCTCAGCTCATCCGGTTTCCAGACCCGTCCGGTGGGGTTATGCGGATTGCAGAGAATAATAGCCTTTGCCCGGCTGGGGGTCTCACGCATGCCGATGGCGGGGCGGAACTTTTGCTCCAGATCAGCAAAATCCATTTCATAGTGCCCATCTATGAGCTTCAATTGATTGGTCGCCACCTGACAGCCGTTCTGCTTCACCGCCGGGAAAAAGGGGTAGTAGACCGGTTCCTGCAGTATGACTTCATCGCCGGGGTGGGTGAGCGCCCTTATGGCGATATTGACCGCCGGGATGACACCCGGCGTAAAAACTACCCACTCCGGCTTTATTTGCCAGTTAAACTTCCTCTTGAAGCGCTCAATAATGGCTTTCATTAAGCCGGGACCGGGCTGGGAATAGCCATAGATTTCATGCTCAGTCCGTTTCTTCAGTGCTTCAATAATCGGTCTGGCAACGGGAAAGTCCATATCCGCCACCCACATGGGAAGCACGTCTTCCGTCCCGAAGACAGCCCTCAGACTGTCCCACTTAACGCAATCAGTGTTTTGCCTGGGGTATATCCGGTCAAAATCATACTGCATACCGGCTTCTCCATTCCGCGCAGAATCGGGCGTTTCAGGGCGCGTTTTCCACTATTTTACTACGAAACAGATGGACTGTCCCGCCCGTGTGAAGCGTATAAACGGTGTTATCAGGTTCCATGAATTTCTGGCCAGGTTTATGGTATATTAAGTATACCTGTTCAAAAGCAGTGTGCAAGTCAGCAAATCTCTGCTTTAACGATTAGAGAATTAGAAAAAGAAGTTGGACCTGTTTTCATTCTGGAGACCGCGCCCAATCATCACAGATAGCGAGCGCTCGCGCGGCATTCTCTGGTTTTCCCTTGAAGGGATGACCGCCCTGGGTCTATTCAGCATCACCACCAGCGGTTTTCTTGCCGCCTTTGCGCTGGCACTGGGTGCCAATAACATGCAAATCGGCATTCTGGCGGCTTTGCCTTTCCTCACGCAAATGCTCCAGCTTCCCTCTATCTGGCTGGTGGAGAAAATCAGGAGACGGAAAGCCATCACTCTGTTCACTTCAATACCAGCTCAGCTTACCTGGTTTATCATTGCCGTCATCCCTTTCTTGGTAAGGGCACCAAGCCCGCTGGCAATCTCTCTACTTCTGGTCCTTATGGGACTGCGCGGACTGATGGCGGCAGTGGGCAACTGCGCCTGGAACGGCTGGATAAGAGACCTGATTCCACAGGAAGTGCTGGGACGCAGTTTCTCAAGGCGGCTAATGCTATCCACGATGGTGGCAGTGGTTTTCAGCCTGGGGGCGGCGCTCTTCGTGGATTTCTGGCAGGGAAAGAAGACCGGTTATGAAAGCATCTTCGGCTACTCATACGTGCTTCTTTTCGGTGCCCTTTTCCTGGGCATGGCAAGCCTGCTCTTTCTGGCGCTTATGCCTGAACCGCTAATGCAGGCAGTGCCCGGCACTCAGCCGTCTATCTGGGAAAGGCTCAGTGCACCGTTCCGCAACCGCAACTTCAGGCAATTGATTCAATTCTTGTTTTTCTGGAGTTTTGCCTCTAATTTGGCGATTCCGTTTTTTGCGGTCTACATGCTCAAACGTCTCGGCTTGCCACTGTCCTGGGTCATCGGGCTGAGCGTCCTGAGCCAGCTATTCAATATCAGCTTCCTGCGCATCTGGGGCAGATTTGTGGACCGGTTCAGCAATAAGACCGTGCTTTCTCTGTGCGCATCCCTCTATCTCCTGGTAATCTTCGGCTGGACATTCACCGATGTGCCGAATAACTATTTGCTCAGCCTGCCACTACTGAGCATCCTACATGTCTTTGCCGGGATTGCCAATGCCGGCATAACCTTAACCATTGGCACCATCGGACTGAAGCTGGCGCCAGAGGGTGAAGCCACTTCATATCTTGCCAATGCGTCGCTCGCGACCAATCTCGGGACGGGGCTTGGGCCACTCTGTGGAGGTTTGCTGGGCGATTTTTTCAGCGCCCGAAATCTGGACCTCACCCTTACATGGAATGACCCAGTTATCTCAATACGCGCGGCTATGAGCTTGACCGGTCTTGACTTTCTCTTCGTAATTTCCTTCTTAGTTGGCTTGATGATATTGGGCATACTGGCTACCATTCATGAGAAGGGGGAGGTCAGCCGTGAAGTCATATTAGAGTCTCTGATGCTGCCGACCCGAGAAATCTCACGCCCCTTTAGCTCTGTCCCCGGATACAATCTGTTCAGTAACTTTCCCTTCGGGTACATCAAGAAGATTCCGGTACCCGGCCTTGATGCCGCCATCGGCGTCGCCGCTTTCCAGATTGCAGAGGCGGCAAAGGCGGCAACTACCGCGGCGATACGAGGTCACAAGATAACCAAACGGCTGGTCAAGGCATTGCAAGATAGCTTGAGCACGGTCTTCAGCTCAAAGGAAGAGGCGAAAGCTCACGGCGTTCAGATTACCCGTGAAGTGGCACGTGGCGCAATGCATGGTGCCGGAGAGAAGCCCGTTCTGGCTGATAATGAGCTCGCCCCGTTAACTGCCAGTGTGGTCAAAGCATCAAGCAAAGCCGGGGTGGACCCGCTAAGCGGTATACAGGGTGCCAGTCAGGGTATTGTGCAAGCGGCGATTGAAATGAAAGGCAACCTGACCGCGGCGACCATTCAGGCAATCAAAGCCGCCAGAGAACTGGCAAAACAGGCTGGCGTGAGTGAAGAATCAGCCGTGGTGAAAGCCTCAATTGGTGCACTGGAAGCCGCGCAAGCCGCTGGTCCGGAAGCGGTGCAAAAGGTTAAAGAGGCGCTACGTACGGAGCTGCAGACGCCCAAACAAAAGCCGGATTCAAAATGAAGTATAATAAGACCGAGGAGGAGTAAGCTTATGGTGAATATCAGCGAGCTGTTCAGTCTCAAGGGTGAAGTAGCCCTGGTCACCGGCGGCAATAGCGGTATCGGCAAAGCCATGGCGGAAGGACTGGCTTCCGCCGGCGCTGACATCGTGATTGCCGCCCGGGACGAAGCCAAGACCGCCCAGGTGGTCAAGGAGCTTCAGGATACCTACAAGGTCAAGGCTTTCGGTGTGAAGATGGACGTGGCAAGTGAGACAAGCGTGCAGGCAGGCGTCAAACAGGCGCTGGGCAAGTTCGGCAAAATCACCATCTTAATCAATAACGCCGGCACCAATATCCGCAAACTGCCCCAGGACTACACTGTGGAGGAATGGGACGCCATCATGAACGTGAATTTGCGCGGGGCGTTCCTGTGCTCCAAAGCGGTCTACCCCTCAATGAAAGCCAGCGGCGGCGGCAGGATAATCAATACCGGCTCCATGACCAGCCTGCTGGGCAACCCCAAGGTCCTGGTCTATGCTTGCTCCAAGATGGGGATTTTATCCCTCACTTACTCTCTGGCGTTAGCCTGGGTCAATGACAATATCCGGGTCAATGCCATACTGCCGGGGTGGATTGAGACGCCGCTGACCAAGAACGTGAGGGTGGCATTCCCCAACGTGGACCGCTTCATCAGAGAGAGAGTGCCCATGGGAAGGTGGGGGAAACCGGCGGATTTTATGGGAGCAGTGATTTTCCTGGCAAGCCACGCTTCTGACTTCATCACCGCTGAGTATATCAGGGTGGACGGGGGCTTTGCCCAGGGGACGAATAATCCAGAGCCTTATAACCAGTATCAAGCGTAGATTATCAAGGAGAAAAGATGATATGAAGACTAAACTGGGGATTACTTATGGCGTTGTTTCCCCAAACAAGGTGTCTCTTGCTCGCGAGACACAGGAATCGCGCATTGATGTCCTTGTGGAAGATGGGAAAAGGCGTCCGGGTGAGATAAATGTGGGGAGCAAGTTTTTTAGCCACATGCTTGCCGGTCTTGCCTCTCGAGCGTGTCTCAATCTTGATGTAAGCATAAAAAGCACACTGGCTCCGCTGCTTGACCACGTGATGACTGAGGATACCGGCTTGACCTTAGGGCGTGCTATCCGTGAAATGCTGGATGCAAGGCAATCCCAAGGAGTGAACGGCAGAGGCTTCTATACCGTCGCCTTTGATGAGGCGCTGGTTGCAGTTGCCCTCGCCTTTGATGGCCGGGCTTATACTTTTTTCAGAGGAGAAGTGCCCGGCATAAAACAGGAGCATGTGGAAGATACGCTATCCACCACTCTAAGACAGTTCTTTGAGGGCTTTGCCCAGGGAGCGGGATGTGCGGTACAAATACAGTTTTTTGCCGGGGAAGACGGTCACCATACCTGGGAGGCGGCGTTTAAAGCCTTTGGTGAAGCTTTGAGAGACACATTGGCGCCTTGTCCCTACCGGGCAGGAACAACAATCGGTTTGAAGGGCACCGGGATGGAAGGTAAGCTGTGAAGCGGATGACGCCCGGGGAGTGTTTCTGAATCTGGTTTGAAGCCAATTGGTCGGGGTGGGCGGATTTGAACCGCCGGCCACCTGAACCCCATTCAGGTGCGCTACCAGGCTGCGCTACACCCCGGTACCCCCTATACTAGCACAAATCCACGAGCGCAGCAATCACCAATCCCTAACCAAAGTTATGGTAGCTCCCCTAACTTTAGTTATCAAAAATACTTACTAAAGTTATGCTCACTAAAGTTAGTGCCACGGTCCCAGACCACCTCTAACTTTGGTAATACGAGCAATGCATACCCTAACGAAAGTTATCTAACTTTTGGTACTAGAGTGGCGTCGGAACTCATGGTAACCTCAAAAATGTCTGAAGAGAGGTTGTACCATGAGGACAGAACAGGCGTTTCGTGAATTCATCAACAGCCGCATCTCGGCAAACCTCAGCCCTAGGGCTATTGAGTGGTATGAGGACAGACTTGGTCCATTCGTGAAGTTCTGCGCTGCCTTTCCCCGCCGGCCGGAGCCCGTTGAGGAATTTCTGGCCAGCGTCCGAGGCAGCCCCGTAACCAAGCTTGACACCTTCAACGCTCTAAAGACATTCTTCAAATTCATCTGCCTCCGACACCGCATTCCTAATCCGATGGAGCTTGTCGCTCCACCCCACCGCCCAAAGGTCCGCATGGCGACTCTTGAACTCTGTGAACTAGCGATGCTACTGCAGCCAGCGGATTGCCTGAGGGACAGAGCACTTCTGAACCTCATAATCGACACTGCGGTGAGAGCCGGCGAGGTCTGCTCCCTATTGAAGCATAACATCAAGCAGGAGACCATCATCGTTCAAGGCAAGACAGGCTGGCGCGAGGTGCCCATCAGTGAAGAGACCAAAGAACTCCTTCTTCGGCTTGCCGCCGAGAGCAGCGACGATTACGTATTTCATGATGACCACGGTAATCCTATCTCAAGGTTCAGTATCTACCGAATTGTCCGCAAGTACATGGAGAGGGCTGCCATCAAGGGGCCGAAGCTTGGCTCACACCGTTTACGCCACGCGTTCGGAAAAAACTTTCTTGTCCAGGGCGGCGACCTGCGCTCCCTGCAGGAGATAATGGGACATACCGACGTTAAAACGACCCAGAAATATGCCTCGCTCAATCTCACTGACATTGTCAGGAAGCACCAAAAATTCAGCCCGCTCAAGGCAGCTCATGCTGCCGCTCGGGAGAACCTCTTTGCCACGGAAGCCCTTAGAGAAGCGGAAGAGATACTGAAAGCAAGGAAGTCCAGTCAAGATGCAAATGAAGGAAATGGCAAACACCTGCTGGGAGACAAGAGTTGACGCACTATGGCCAAGCCAGTGGACGGGTTACATTGCGAGTCGTGTGGTATCTTAATCGGCCCGGACTATACCGAGAGAACACCACACGGAATCGGACATTATACGATTTGCGGCTGGTGCTTGAGAAAGATGA
>DAOTYE010000065.1:0-4478 GCA_034434915.1 Dehalococcoidales bacterium | reverse complement strand
ATTTGAGGTCGCACTTCGGGTAGGTCAGGTCGTAAGCACAGCGGTAGCAGAGGGGCGCCGGAATCTTGGGCCAGTTATGGAGAAGCAGACCGAACTTGGTGCGGCGGATGACGTGGCCCGAGGCAGAGAGCGCCCCCAGCGTCATGCCGTGATAGCCCTGCCAGCGGGAGATAATCATGTGCTTGGTCGGCTTGCCCCTTTCAACGTGATACTGGTGGGCAATCTTGATTGCCGTTTCATTGGCTTCAGAGCCGCTGTTGCAGAACTGCACCAGCCCGATGTTTGACGGTGCCACTTTGATGATTTTCTCAGCCAGCTTCAGCAGTGGTTCATTGAGCCAGAAGCCGCGGAAGAAGAAGGAGACCTTCTCCATCTGCCGCATCATGGCTTCCCTTACTTTCTTGTTGCCGTGCCCGATGGAGACCACGTGGGGACCGCCGGAGAAATCAATGTATTTCTTGCCCGTGTGGTCAAAGAGGTAAATACCCTCGCCGCGGTCGCAGATGACCTGCGGCACCAGCGCTCCGTGGACGGTGCCAAAGACATTGCGGGCTAATTTCTGAGCTTCTGCTAAACGGTCGGTCATGATTTCTCCCTTCTGAGTTCAGATATTGATTATTGATGCTGTACTGCGGTTAACGGATAAATATAATTGTCAGTGGGATTTTAGGCTATTCATAGTCCAAAGTCAATCTTGGAATGATTGAAAAGCGGTTTGACAAGGCTTTATTTTTTCATGATAATGTAGCCAAACATTCCGTCAGGGAGGTCCGCTCATGATCAGTTTCTCTGCCATTGTTGACCGGGCGCTCAATGGTCCCATATGCACTGAAAAAGAGTTTGACCTGAACATCTTCGTCCCCAACCTACGCAAAGTGCTGGAAAAGTATAAGATAACCTATGACCCTGCTACTCCTGTGCCATCAGACGATGCCCTTGCCGACCGCGTGTGGGAGGCGGCGATGGAGTTCTTGCTGGCGACGGGCATGTTCTGCCTGGACACGGAGCGCCGCATCCTGTTCACCCGTGAGGAAATAGAAGGCGCGCTCGCCACCGGACCGAGCGGGAACATCTTCGGCGATGGGAAAGATGCGCGCATCATGCCTCGCCGCTACCCGGAAGATAAGACCCCGCCGTGGATTTCCGGATGCGGGGCAGGTCCGGTTTCAAAGGAGGAATACCTCATCAATATCGTCAAAACGTATGCTGAGGACTCCCTCTCCGACGGCATCACCGCGCCGTGTCTGACCAATATAGACGGTCGTCCGCTGGAGGCAAACAGCCCGTGGGGTATTGAGGGCGCGGTGAGAACAATCCTACTGACGCGTGAGGGTTTGCGCCGTGCCGGACGGCCCGGCATGCCGGTGGTGAATGAGGTCGCCTCGGCAATCAGAGCGCAGGAGCACATCGCCGGGCACAGGTTTGGCAATCCGAAGGTGGACTACCTTGAAATCGGTCTGGTGCATGAGCTTAAGGTTGACCTTGATGCACTCAATAAGGTTGCTTACGGATTATCCACCGGCAACCTGACCTTTGCGGAGAATGGCGTCATCCTGGGCGGCTTTGCCGGCGGTCCTGCCGGGGTAGCGGTGGTTACCGCGGCATATAACCCGGTGGATATGCTTGTTTTGCGCGGCGCGGCACAGCACCCGTTCCTCGTCCCTTTTGAGAAAGGCACGACGTCAAATCGCACTGTTATCTGGGCAAGAAGCGTGGCGATGCAGGCAATCTCCCGCCACAGCCCGCTCCCGATGGTGGGCTCAGGTTATACCTCTGCCGGTCCGCTGACCGAGATGAGCTACTATGAGTTTGGCGCCTGGATTATTGCCAATGTCGTTTCCGGTGGTTCGGTGGAGATTGGAGTGCCCTATCGCGGCACACTGGTTGATTATTGTGGTCCGGTGGAAAACATCTTTGGCAACGGAGTCGCCAATGCCTCTGCCGGGATGAGCCGTAAAGAGGCGAACAAGATTGTCTTGGCACTACTGGAGAAGTACGAAGACAAGATTCCTGACCCACCGAAAGGCAAGCCATATCTTGAATACTTTGATGAAAAGGGTTTGCCCAATAAAGAGTGCCTTGCCCTGTACCGCAAGATGAGAAAAGAATTTGAGGATAGCTTTGGTTTCCAGTTCAAGAAGACTTCGCCGTTCTGGTAGAAAGAATCGGAGTAAAATGATTAAAAGCAAGGAGGGTTTTTAACATGCCTGGTGAAGAAGCGGTTTATGAACAGCTAAAGGAAGCGATAATAGCTGGTGACAGGGAAAAGACACTCAAGGCAGTAGAAGCGGCATTAGAGGGAGGAGTCAGCGCCTCTGATATCATAGAGAAGGGGATGAGTCCGGGGATGAAGGAGGTAGGTGAGAGATTTGCGCGCTATGAAATCTACCTGCCTGAGATGATGATGGCGGCGGAGGCATGGGAAGGGGCGATGAAGGTGCTTGAGCCGAAGCTGGTAGAGGGTGGCAAGGTAGCTAAGAAGGTGGGCAAGGTGGTGCTGGGGACAGTCGCCGGGGACATCCACTCCATTGGCAAGAACATTGTGGGGGCGATGCTGAAGATGAGCGGGTTTGAGGTCTATGATTTGGGGATAGACGTGCCGGCGTCCCACTTTGTGACCAAGGCGGAGGAGGTAAGGGCGGATGTGATAGCGGCATCAGCGCTGATGAGCACGACGATGTCCCAGCAGAAGAACATCATAGACCACCTGAAGGCGAGGGGGGTGCGCGAGAAGTATGCGGTGCTGGTGGGTGGTGGTTCCACGACAGAAGACTGGGCGAAGCAGATAGGGGCGGATGGGTACGGGAAGACGGCTGGGGACGCGGCGGCACTGGCATTGCAGGCAGTAGCCCGAAAAGAGGGTAAGTAATGATAAGCTTCAGCGAGGTTGTTGATAGAGCGTTAAACGGTCCCATATGCACTGAAAAGGACTTTGACCTGCGCATCTTCATCCCCAACATGCGCAAAGTCATTGAGAAATATAAGATAAAGTACGACCCTCAGACTCCGGTCCCCGCTGATGATGACCTGGCGGACAGGGTATGGGAGGCTGGCATTGAGTTCCTTTTGGAGACGGGGCTATACTGCATTGATACCGAGCGGCGCATCATGTTCACTCGAGATGAAATTGAGGGGGCAATCGCTTCCGGTCCGCGGGGCTGGGTCTTCGGAGAGGACAAAGACGCGCGGTGTGTGCCGGTGCGCAAGCCGGAAGATAAAACGCCGCCATTCTGTTCCGTGGGTCCCACCTCCGCACCGATGTCCAGCGAATGGATTTACCTTCAGGCGGTGAAAGCCCACGCCATCAGTCCGCTTACTGATGCGATGACCATCCCATGTCTTACCGTGGTGAGTGGTCGCCCCATCGTCGCCAATAGCCCCTTGGGTCTGGAAGGCGCAATCAGGGCGGTGTGGCTGACCCGTGAGGCGCTGAGGCGAGCCGGCAGACCGGGCATGGCGATTGTCAACGGCATCACTACCGCTTCAAGAGCACAGGAGCACATCGCCGCCTGCCAGTTCGGCATCAGAAAATCGGACGCACTGGAGATTGGCACCGTCCACGAGATGAAAGTTGACTTTGACACGCTCAATAAAGTTGCTTTCTGTCTTGCCGCCGGCATCCTGATTTTCGGCGAAAACGGCATTATTCTGGGCGGGCTGGCAGGAGGTCCGGCAGGCTGTGCCGTGGCCGGCGTGGCATACAATCCCGTTGATATGCTTGTCCTGCGCGGGGCAGTTCAGCATCCCTTCCCCACGCATTTTGATTTGGTGACCTCGTCTCTGCGGGAGTCAATCTGGGCGCGCAGTGTGCTCAACCAGGCGGTCACCCGTCACAGCACCCTGCCGGTGGTCAACATCGGCTATTCTGCCGCGGGACCGATGACCAAGATGCTTTTCTATGAGCACAGCGCCTGGTGCATTGCGGCGGTGGCATCAGGTGGTTCCATTGAGGTTGGCGGGGCGGCAAAAGGTGTGGGTCTTGACCGTACCGGTCCCATTGAGGCGGTCTTCGCCAGCGAGATGGCTCACGCCGTTGCCGGGATGGGCAGAAAAGAGGTCAGCGACATCGTTTCAGCACTGCTTGCCGAATATGAAGACAAAATCAAGACGCCGCCAGAGGGCAAGAAGTTCCAGGAGTGCATGGACCTGGATACCGGCACGCCCACTAAAGACTATCTTGAGATGGGCAGAGCCGTCAGGAAAGAGATGACTGACCGCTTCGGGCTGAAGTTTACCGATGCGTCACCGTATTTCTAGCCCGGAGTAAAGCATAAATGGGGAGGCAATTCAAGCCTCCCCTCTTTTTTCTGGATTCCAGCCTTAACCAAGATGGCGGCATACCAGCGCCAGCAATCCCTATCTGGACAGGCTCGGCGTGTGCAGGGTGTAGCCCTCTTCTCTTTCCGGGAAAATGTCCTTAAGCAGGAGGGTCCTGCCAGTCTGGATGGCGGTGAAGCCGTGCTTTTTGCGGATGCGGT
>DAOTYE010000064.1:0-30391 GCA_034434915.1 Dehalococcoidales bacterium | reverse complement strand
GAGCCGCCGATGGTCTCCGTGGCTATCCGTCCCAGCCGCCACACCCACAAAGGAATCAGTCAGAACGGCACGTTTTCAGTCAATATCCCTTCTGCTGATTTGGTTAAAGAGGCTGACTACTGCGGCATCGCCTCAGGGGCGAAGGAGGACAAGGTATCAGCCTGCGGCTTCAAGATTTTCTACGGTAAGCTGGGCAGTGCCCCGCTTATTGAGCAGTGCCCCATCAATCTGGAATGCCGCGTGGTGCAGTCGCTCAGCCTGGGGAGCCACACTTTGTTCATCGGGAAGATTGAGGAAGTGCATGTCTCTGCGGAGTGCCTCACTGATGGCAAGCCGGACGTTGATAAAATAAAGCCGCTCATCTATATTACTGAGCCAGAGCGCGCCTACCGCGCGTGCGGTAAGGAGATTGCCAAGGGATTCAAAGTGGGTCTGGAGATAAAGGAGCGGAAATAATCGCGGTAAGAAATGGTGAAGTGTTACCCGGTTATTACTGAACTGCATACTCCCCACAACGCACCTCAGCTTTTTGAGTACTTCCGCGGACAGCCCCATAGCTTCTTTCTGGACAGCGGCATGGACCCGGTCAGGCTGGGAAGATACTCTTTCATGGGATGCAGTCCTTTCCTGGTGCTGAGGAGCCGGGGAAAAGAGATTGTCCTGTCAGGGGAGAGCGGAGAACAGCTCAGACAGGGCAATCCTTTTGATGTACTTCACGAATTGCTGGCAATCTATAGCCTTGACAATCCCTCCAGCCTGCCCTTCATCGGTGGGGCGGTGGGCTACTTCAGCTATGACCTGTGCCACTTCATTGAGCGCCTGCCGAAGAAAGCTATTGACGACCTGCAACTGCCGGAATGCTATCTTGCCTTTTATGATACTATTCTGGCATTTGACCATCTGGAAAACAGGGCGTATCTTATCTCTACCGGCTTTCCTGAGTTAGAAGAAGAAAAGCGAAAGAAACGCGCCGAAGCCCGACTGCGAGAAATAAAAAGTCGCTTGCTGGCGCAATCTGAAAAACCGCTGGCGCCGGCGAGTTCAGCTCTCAAAGAGGAAAACGTAACCCTCACCTCAAACTTTTCACGGGAGGCATACCTGAAAGCCGTGGCGCAAGCCCGCGAGTATATCTGTGCCGGAGATATTTTCCAGGTCAATATCTCCCAGCGCTTTGAAGCTGATTTGTCTGTGCCTCCTTATGAACTGTACCAGCGACTGCGCACCATCAATCCCGCTCCCTTTGCCAACTATCTGAGCTTTGACGGGGTCACTGTGGTGAGTGCTTCACCGGAGCGGTTTCTTAAAGTGCGTGGCGATTGGGTGGAGACGCGCCCCATCAAGGGAACGCGTCCCCGCGGCAGGACGCCGGAAGAAGATGAAAGGCTGGCGCAGGAACTGCTCGCCAGCGCCAAGGACCGCGCTGAGAACGTGATGATTGTTGACCTGGAGCGGAACGACCTCGGCAGGGTGTGCCGCTACGGAACAGTAAAGGTGACCGAGCTGGCGGTTCTGGAGACGTTCCCCACCATATTCCACCTGACCTCCACAGTGGTCGGACGATTATGCGAGGGGAAAAATCGGATTGACCTGCTCAAGGCTTCATTCCCTGGCGGGTCAATCACCGGCGCGCCCAAGGTGAGGGCGATGGAGATTATTGATGAGCTTGAGCCCACCCGCCGCAGTGTCTATACCGGCTCCATCGGCTACCTCAGCTTCGGCGGGGACATGGACTTAAATATCGTGATTCGTACCATTCTGATTAAAAACGGGAAGGCGTATTTCCAGGTGGGTGGGGGCATTGTCTATGACTCTGAGCCGGAGGCGGAGTATGATGAAACGCTCCATAAGGCAAAGGCGTTAATTCAGGCGCTCAAGCTCTCATCTCACGTGGCGGTGGAGGCAAAGCGGTGATTCTGGTGATAGACAACTATGATTCTTTCACCTATAACCTCGTCCAGTATCTGGGCGAGCTGGGCTGGGAGCCGGCGGTCTATCGCAACGATGCCGTTACCTTGTCGCAGATTGAAGAGATGTCGCCCAGCCACATCATCATTTCTCCCGGTCCCTGCACGCCTCTGGAAGCGGGGATTTCCAATGACGTTGTCCGCCACTTCCGGGGCAGAATTCCCATTCTCGGCGTGTGCCTGGGTCACCAGTGCATCGGCTATGTCTATGGGGGCGTCATCAGGCGGGCGCAGGTGCCGGTCCACGGCAAATCGTCTCTCGTTTTCCACGATGGGCAGACGGTTTTCCGCGGTCTGCCGTCGCCGCTGGTGGGCGGACGCTATCACTCCCTCATTATTGAGAGAGAGACAATCCCCTCTTCTCTGGAAATTTCTGCCCGGACTGATGAAGGCGAGATTATGGGCGTAAGGAATAGAGAAGACGGCGTGGAAGGTGTGCAGTTTCATCCCGAGTCTATTCTGACCGACTTCGGACATGAGATACTGGCTAATTTCCTGAGCTTGCCCCGACTGAAAAAGTGAGTTAGTTGTGGCAGAACTGGTCTATTTGAATGGCGCTCTGGTGCCTCGCTCGGAAGCGAAGGTGTCTGTCTTTGACTTCGGTTTTCTCTACGGCTATGGGCTGTTTGAGACAATGCGAGCATATCGCGGGAAAATTTTTCTCCTTGATAGGCACATCAAACGCCTCCTGACCTCAGCAAAAGAAATTGGCATTGATTCGGCGCTGTCACAGCAGGGACTGGAAAAGGCGTGTGCGGATACAGTGGAGGCAAACGGTTTGCGGAAGGCTCGCGTGCGCCTTACTGTCACCAAAGGCGCACCTGGCGCTTTTCCCGGCGTGAGCACAAAGAGCACCCCCACCGTGCTGGTCACAGCGCGGGATTATAAACCGTTGTCCGACTCTGTGTATGAGAAAGGCTTCAAAGCCTGTATCTCCTCGTGGCGACGGGACAGCCGGTCGCCACTATCTCGCCTGAAAACGACGAATTATTTACTGAGTCTGCTGGCGAAGGGCGAAGCGGAGGCGGTGGGTTTTGATGAAGCACTGCTCCTGAATGAACGTGGTTCAATTGCTGAGGGCAGTACCAGCAATGTCTTTTTTGTGGACTCAGAGCTGGTGACGCCTCCCGTGGCGAGCGGTATTCTCCCCGGGATTGCGCGCCAGGTGGTGTTGGAACTGGCGGAGAAGCTGGGCATTGAGGTGGTGGAGAAAGAGGTGAGGCTGGCAGACCTCAGCCGGTTTAATGAGGCTTTCCTGACCAATTCCATCATGGAGATAATGCCACTTATAACGATAAGGGACGGGAAAGGCGCCTTCATCAAAATCGGCTCGGGCAAGCCGGGCAAAGTCACACGGCGATTAATGGCGGCATACCGGAAGATGGTGGAAAGGGCGACCGCCTGACTTACGGGTAAACAGGCAGCGCCTCAAGCCCGGTGGTTTCCGGCAAACCCAGCATGAGGTTCATGTTCTGAATCGCCTGCCCCGCCGCGCCCTTGACCAGGTTGTCTATGGCGCTGATGGCGATGAGCCGGTTCGTCCGCAGGTCAATGGTGGGATAGATGAAGCAGAAGTTATTGCCCCAGGTGTGCTTGGTGTGAGGTGGGGTGGCTGACACGCGCACGAAAGGCTCGCCTTTGTAGAAGTCAAGGTAAAGCTGTCTCAGTTCCTCTATACCTTTTTTGCCTTCAGCCAGTTTTCCCGTGACAAGCGAGGCATAGGCGGTGGTGAGGATGCCGCGGGTCATCGGGATGAGGTGGGGGATGAAGGTCACTGATGGCTCTTTCCCGCCGAGCTTCTTGAGCTCCTGAGTGATTTCTGGCAGGTGGCGGTGTCCCTCCAGGGCGTATGCGCTCACGTCCTCATTAACTTCGGAGAAATGGGTGCTCAGGCTGAGGGAACGTCCCGCCCCGGAGACGCCAGACTTGCTGTCAATTACGATGTCCGGGGCAATCAGTCCTTCTTTTACCGCAGGCGCCAGCGCCAGAATCGCTCCGGTGGGATAGCATCCCGGATTGGCGATGAGCTGTGCTGAGGCAATCTTTTTGCGGTAAAGCTCGGTAAGACCGTAGATCGCTTTTTTGAGGAGCAGTGGTGCGGGGTGGGTGAAGTTATACCAGCGCGGGTAATCGTCAGGGTCGTTGAGGCGGAAGTCAGCGCTGATGTCAACTACTTTAATGCCTTTCTCTATCAGCGGGACAATCTCCTGGGCGCTTTCCTTGTGGGGCAGGGCGGAAAAGGCAAGCTCTACCTCTCCCAGCTTAGGTGCAATGTCCAGGTCAAGCTTATCAAGGTGAGGGAAGATTTGGTTTAATTTCTGGCCGGCGGCACTGCGCCCGGTAACAGAGGTCAGCTCTATGCCGGGGTGCTTGTAGAGCAGGCGGGCAAGCTCCACGCCAGCATAGCCGGTGACGTTGATGATGCCTACTTTTACTTTGCCCAACTGGTCAGGTCCTTTCCAGGCTTTTCTTTGAGTATAGCACAAGCGCCGGGAAATTAAGAAGTGGGGGTATGCAATCACTTTTTTCTGTGAGTTACTTTTGTTTCCTGGGGCGGTATCTGAAAGGATAGGAGCAAAATGGCTGCCGAGCCAGGATTCGAACCTGGGCTAAAGGATCCAAAGTCCTCTGTGCTACCACTACACAACTCGGCAGTCTTACGCTTGGAATTATAACACGGGGCACTGGCGGAGGCAATGTGTTTTGTCAGCTGGCTCAGATGACAGTGACATTGAAGACTACTTCTCTGAAGTAGCGCTCGGGGCTGGGACCGTACAGGCGGAGGGTAACTGTGGTGGTGCCTTTTTTCAGTGCCTTGAAGCGGTAGTGCTGGGCGAGATAGTTGTCCGGGCTGGTCCGCATTTCTTCAGGGTTGACCTGGAATGAGGCTTCCAGGACCTCCAGCATGGTCTCATCATAGAACTCCCGCCACATATAGGCGGTGGCTGGATTGGAGTTTATGGCGATGGTGAACTCCTGTTTTAGCTTAACCGTGATGGGTGTCGCCGGATCACGGTAGATAGGCACTTCACGTTTGCAGGCGGTCGCCGGCAATAACAGGATGCTCGCCATGACCAGAAAAATGAAGATACGTTTCACCGCATTACTGACCGTGTTTTACGTGCCGAAGGTCGGATTTGAACCGACACGGAGGTTGCCCTCCAACAGTTTTTGAGACTGTCGCGTCTACCCTTCCGCCACTTCGGCTCAAAAATACCTGGAGCGGAAGACGGGATACGAACCCGCGAACCTCTCCTTGGCAGGATGATAACCAAAGCCAACCGACTGCCGGCTGGCGTTAAAACCATCTCTGCCAGCTGTTTGTCCACGCTTTGGTGACATTTTACCCGATAATGGTAGTGGATGCAAGTCAAAGGAGCCTGTTATGGCGGATGTGGTATCGGTGCGTGACACGAACGATTTTAGTGACATCAGGCGCAGAGGCGGTATTGGGTGTTGGGCAAAACATGGAGTGGCAGAATGGCTCCTGTGCAAAGGCACTGGACTGGTTGCATCAGGGGGATGGAAACGGAAAGGGCGGAAAGGTGGGTTGGGTGGGGACAGGCAAGCTTCTTCAGAGCATCGTCTTAAACCCGCAAGCAGCAGATGACGTTGGGCTATTAAGTTGAGGGAACGTGTTACAATACTGGCTGAGCCAATACTGAATCACTTAAGTAAGGCTCAAGAACCCGATTTCTGACCTCATCAATCTGCAGAGACTGGTAATCGCTCTTCATCTGTCTTTGCATAGTCCAGCAAGGGCCACCTGTTCTAGCAGGTGCGTAAATTCAGGGATGGCAGGTTTGCATCAGTGTCATGTTTGGGATAAAATCTCATCAAGACGTTTGTGACACGGAGGAAAGTATGGTCGGGAAAGTCACAGCTCGGCTTGTCATAATTGTCCTTTTCTTTGCTCTTATTGTCATTACTGCTTGTGCTAAGCCATCGCCTGCGCCCGCACCTGCCTCGGCGCCTGCCGCCAAGCCAAAGACTTACTCTGCGCCACCACCAATGATTATTGACACCGGTAAAAAGTACACCGCCATCATTGAGACGGAGAAGGGCAACATGGTGCTTGAGCTCTTCGCCAAGGATGTGCCGGTGACAGTTAACAACTTCGTCTTTCTTGCGCGTGAGGGTTTCTATGATGGGTCAACCTTTCACCGGGTTTTGCCTGGTTTCATGGCGCAGGGCGGTGACCCCACCGGCACCGGCATGGGCAATCCCGGCTATAAGTTCAAGGACGAATTCACCGCGCACAAGCACATCGCCGGGGCGCTCTCCATGGCTAACTCCGGGCCTGACACTAATGGCTGTCAGTTCTTCATTACCTATACTCCCCAGCCCGGGCTTGATGGCAAGCATACCGTCTTTGGACAGCTGATTGAGGGGATGGATGTGCTGAAAAAGCTGACTCCGCGCGACCCCAGCCAGAACCCCAATTTCCCGGGGGATAAAATCATCAGGATTAAGATTCTGGAAAGCTAAGTTAGACCGGTATCCCCAGCAGATTGAACAGCCCGCGCAGTCCGAGAAAGCCGGCATAAGCCACGGTCATCCCCTTGATAGTCTTGCCTGCCAGGCAGATGAAGAAATACCGTCTCATACCGAAGTGTAGGGCGCCAGCGGCGAGGGCGGCAGGGTAAAAGAACGGGTTCAGGATGGCGGCGAGGATAAAGAGCGTAATGGAACCTCTCTTCTCCATCAGTGCCATGAGGCGGCCCATGAGCGCCTGCATTTTGCCTTCTTTGCGCTGGCGTAGCGCCGTGCCGCCTCCGTAGCCGGTCATGTAAATGATGACCGCACCGATGGTTTCTCCCAGACCGGACACGAAACCCAGGAGCCAGGTATATGTCACCACACCACCCAGCGCAAACACCACTGCCAGCATGGGGACGGGAATAATGAAGGTGCATCCGCCCAGGATGCTGATAAAGAAGGCGCCCAGGTAGCCATAGCCACCGAGCCCTTGAATAAAATCGCGGAAATAGACCACTGCCGCGGCCATGAGCAGGGTGGCGATGATTCCCACGGCACCTAAAAGATAAGCCTGCTTAGATGAGCTTTGACTGACCTGTTCAGCCGGGGTGCTGTCTGTCTCAATCTCTTCTGCTGAATGACAGACCTTCTTCTCCGCGGTCAACTCTGATAACGTCTCCTTCTTTGAACTCACCGCTCAAAAGCTTGGCTGACAGGGGGTTTTCCACGTAGCGCTCAATGGCTCTTCTCAGCGGTCTGGCGCCGAACGCCGGGTCATAGCCTTCTTTGACTAGCCAGGCTTTAGCTTTCTCGGTAAGCTCAAGTTCCAGTTTACGTTCTGCGAGGCGTTTTTGCAAGTCCTTCACCATAAGGTCAACAATGCGGTGGAGCTGTTCCTCGGTCAGTTCATGGAAGACGATGATGTCATCCAGCCGGTTGATGAATTCAGGTCGGAAAGTGTTCCTGACCTCGTTCATGACCTGTTCCTTCATGGCCTCATATCTGTCCTCTTCGCTCTTCTGCTTGCTCTTAGCCGCGGCGAAACCGAAGCCGCCCTCACGCCGGATGAGCTCAACGCCGGCATTGCTGGTCATGATGAGGACGCAGTTTTTGAAGTCAACGGTGTGCCCGTGCCCATCAGTGAGGCGTCCATCATCCATCACCTGGAGCAGGGTATTAAAGACCTCCGGGTGTGCTTTTTCAATTTCATCAAGCAGAATGACGCGGTAGGGTCGCCTTCTTACTGCCTCGGTGAGCTGACCGCCTTCCTCAAAGCCCACATAGCCCGGCGGCGCGCCGATGAGCCTGGATACGGTGTGCTTTTCCTGATATTCAGACATGTCAAGCCTCACCAACGCAGTCTCATCGCCGAAGAGGAACCAGGCGAGCGTCCGCGCCAGCTCTGTCTTGCCCACGCCGGTGGGTCCAAGGAACAGAAAACTGCCGATGGGACGCCTGGGGTCTTTCAGACCGGCGCGGCTTCTCCTGATGGCTTCAGAGACAGCTTTGACCGCCTCCTCCTGGTTGACCAGGCGCTCATGGAGGCGTTCTTCCATGTGGATTAGCTTCTCCGCCTCTCCCTCAAGCATCTGGGCAACAGGAATGCCGGTCCAGCTTGAGATGAGCTGGGCAATGTGCTCCTCTTTAACTACCCCTTCAAGTTTTTCCTTCTGGAGCCAGTTGTGCTTCGCCTCATTGTATTTCTTTTCAAGGCGAATTCGCTCTGCTTTGAGACTCGCCGCGCGCTCGTAATCCTCGCGCTGTGAAGCGGCTTCTTCCTCGTTGGTGATTTGCTTTAGCTTCTGCTCCAGTAATTGTATTTCAGGCGGGGAGCTTTCCATCTCAATGCGGATTTTGCTTGCCGCCTCATCAATGAGGTCAATGGCTTTGTCCGGAAGGCGCCGGTCAGAGATATAGCGCTGGCTGAGCCGTGCCGCTGCTTCCAGCGCTTCATCGCTGATTTTAATTTTGTGGTGCGCCTCATATCTGGGACGGAGCCCCTTCAGCATCTCAATGGTTGCCTCCACGCTTGGCTCGTCCACGAACACCGGCTGTAGCCTGCGCTCAAGCGCCTTGTCCTTGTCAATGAACTTGCGGTATTCATCCATGGTGGTGGCGCCAACGCACCTGAGCTCCCCGCGGGCAAGTGCCGGCTTGAGCATATTGCTGGCGTCAATAGCGCCCTCCGCCGCACCGGCGCCGACCACGGTATGGAACTCGTCAATGAAGAGGATGACCTCTCCTTTAGCCTGGCGGATTTCATCCATCACCGCTTTGAGGCGCTCTTCAAACTCGCCGCGGAACTTGCTCCCGGCAACGAGCGCGCCCATATCCAGCGCAATGACGCGTTTCCCTTTCAGAGAATCAGGCACATCGTCAGCGGCAATCTTCTGGGCGAGACCCTCCGCGATGGCGGTCTTGCCCACGCCGGCATCGCCCACGATGACCGGATTATTCTTGGTGCGCCGGGTGAGAATCTGCATCACACGCTTGATTTCAGTCTCCCGCCCGATGACCGGGTCCAGCTTCCCCTGGCGGGCAAGCTCAGTCAGGTCACGGCCGTACTTCTCCAGAGAGCGGTATTTGCTTTCAGCACGGGTGTCCGTGACGCGGTGTGCGCCGCGTAGCTTCTGAAGAGCCTGATAAACCTTCTCACGGTCAATGCCATTGCGCTTAAGGATTGAAGCGGCTTCGCCTTTCTCCTCGCTCACGATGGCGATGAGGAGGTGTTCTGTGCTGATATATTCGTCCTTAAGGCGCTCGGCTTCCTCTCCGGCAACCTTCAGCATCTGAGCCACCCGGGGGGTAGCGTAAATCTGACCCGTATCATAGGTGATTCTGGCTACCCTGCCCAGCGCGGCATCCAACTGCTGGCGGATTGAGTCCGCAGTCACCTTCAGCTCGCGGAGTATTTCACTGACCAGCCCTTTTTCCTGCTGGAGGAGAGCCATGAGAATATGCTCAACGTCCCACTGGCTGTGGCGGTACTGGCGTACGATTTCCTGAGAAAGTGCCAGCGCCTCTTGTGCCTGTTCTGTAAAACGTTCCTGTCTCATTTTGTCTCACCTCTCAACCGTTTAAGTTCCGTCTCCATGAGCTCCATTCTGGACTGCATCTCGGTCACTTTCGCCATAAGGCGCAAAATCACGTCCACGCCGGCAAGATTGACACCCATATCGTCCATGAGCGTCTTGACTTTTTTAAGGAGAGCAATGTCCCGCTCTGAGTAAAGGCGGGTGCGCCCGGCGCGGTGCGGGGTGATGATGCCCGCTTTCTCATAATAGCGCAAGGTGTAAGTCTGCACGCCGAGCATTTTGGCGGCAACACTGATGACATAGCGCGGTTCCGTGTCTTCACTATACATCATCATGTCACCTCCAGTTCCGGTCTCAACTGGCGCAGTCTCTCAAATAAAGCCTTTTCTTCTGCTGACAGCCTGGTTGGCAGGATGATGTTCACTCTGGCAAAGAGGTCGCCGCGGGCGGAACTGCCCAGGTGAGGCATGCCCTGTCCGGCAAGCCGGAAGACCTGCCCGTTCTGCGTCTCCGGCGGGATTTTCAGTGCCAGTTTATTGCCTTTCAAAGTGGGCACTTTCAGCTCTCCGCCCAGCACCGCCAGCGTGAGCGGCACCGGAATGGTAACATACAGGTCATCACCGCGGCGCTCAAACACCGGGTGCGGTTTGACTGAGATAATGAGATAGAGGTCACCCGGCTCACCGCCGTAGCCTGCTTGTCCTTTCCCGGCAATGCGCACCCGCGAGCCTTCCTGCACCCCGGGTGGAATCCTTACCTCAATCCGTTTCCCTCTCATGACCACACCGGTGCCCTGACAGGTGGCGCAGGGCACATTCTGAATCAAGCCGGTGCCATGGCAGGTGGGGCAAGGTTGCTCTGACTTCAGGCTGAGGAGGCGCGTGGTGCCGTTGAAGGCTTCTTCCAGGCTCACCTCAACCGGTGTCTCAATGTCCTGACCTTTTCTGGGTCTGGTACGGGTGCGGCTATAACCGAACATCTCCTCAAAAAGGTCCTCAATGCCGCCTCCGCCGAAATCAAAACCGGAACTGCCACCGGAAGCACCGCTGAAGTGAAAGTCCCACTGCGGCGCCTGCTGGCGCCCCGCCCGAGCAAACTGGTCAGCATACTGCCACTGGTCACCATACTGGTCGTATTTCTGCCGCTTGTCTTTATCAGAGAGGACCTCAAAGGCTTCATTGATTTCCTTGAATTTTGCCTCTGCGGACTTGTCTCCCGGGTTCACGTCAGGGTGGAATTTGCGTGCCAGGCGGCGGTACGCCTGCTTGATTTCCTGCTCGGAGGCGTCCCGCCTGACGCCGAGGATATCATAGTAATCCCGCTTAGCCATAGATAAACCCTCATTCTCAATTATAAGGTATTATCAGTTGGATTGTCAAAACAATATGATAATGTTAATAAAATTTTATTAATTTATTTGTGTAGGGGACATTGTTCCGAACATGTGATTGAGAATTAAAGCGTGTCCTTCTGTGCCTGTCGCCAGATGTCCACGAACTTCTTGAGAATGCGGGCGGTGGCACCCCAGATTATCCGTCCCTTGTATTTATACGTATAGCTGGTCCTGCCATCGCTCAATACTTCCTCATGGAAGGAGTCTGTGTCAAGGAAGAATGAGAACGGTGCTTCAATAAGCTCCGCGACTTCTATGGGGTCAGGCTTGAACGGGTAGGGATAGGGGATACGTCCCACGAACGGGGTGATGGCATAGTTGGTGACGACTGCCACCTCATCGTCCAGCTCGCCGAGCACGGCTACATCTTGCGGTAAAAGTCCAATTTCCTCTTCACTCTCGCGCAGGGCAGTGGCGAGGAAAGTGGTATCTTTTTTTTCAAAAGCACCGCCCGGGAAAGAAATCTGGCCTTTGTGTACTTTGACCCTGTCAGTTCGCCGGATGAAAAGGATATGATACTGCCCGTCTTTGACGTAGAGCGGTAGCAGGACAGCAGCGCGGATGTGAGTCTGGTCAGCGATGCGGTGTTTCTGTCGCCGGGCAAGAATGAGCCTCAAAGCGTCTTCCATCATAATCTAATCTTATAATCACCGTGTTGCCAGCACAAGTCTCCGTCTGTTAGACTGTGGGACAAGGGAGATTGATGGCACAGCATTTCTGTTTGCTTAAGACAGACTCAGGCGGGACGGCACGCGCCGGTGAGCTGGTGACAAACCATGGCATCATTTCCACGCCGGTCTTTCTGCCTGTGGGGAGTGGGGCAGTGGTCAAGACGCTGACACCGGATGACGTAAAGACGCTCGGCTTCAAGATGGTGCTGGCGAATACCTATCATCTTTACCTGCGGCCGGGTGTAGATTTAGTTGAGCGGTCAGGTGGTTTACATAAGTTCATGGCATGGGACGGAGCCATCCTCACTGATAGCGGCGGCTACCAGGTCTTCAGCCTTTCGCCGCTGGTTAAAGTCAGCGATGAAGGTGTGAAATTCCGCTCCCATATTGATGGCAGTGAACATTTTCTTACTCCGGAGCTTGCCGTAGAGTATCAGGAGAAGCTCGGCGCGGACGTCATCATGGTGCTGGACGAATGCTCCGCTTATGGCGATAGCTTTCAGAAAGTAAAGTCAGCCATGGAGAGGACGCACCGCTGGGCGGAGCGCTGTAAACAGGCTCACCGGAGACCTGACCAGCAGTTGTTTGCCATCGTGCAGGGAGGGACCTATTCTGAATTGCGGAAGCAATCTGTGGAGTTTCTCACCTCCCTGGACTTTCCGGGATATGCCATCGGCGGGCTGAGCGTGGGTGAGCCGAAAGAGATGATGTACGCCATTACGCAGGAGACGGCGTCGCTCCTACCGGCGGATAAACCTCGCTACCTCATGGGGGTAGGCTCGCCGGAGGATTTGGTAGAAGGGGTGGCGTGGGGGATTGACATGTTTGACTGCGCACTGCCCACGCGTGTGGCGCGGAATGGAGCCTTGTTCACCGGGAGGGGTCGGAAAAACATCCGTAACGCCGTCTTCAGCCAGATGGACATGCCCATTGACCCTGATTGTGATTGCTATACCTGCCGGACATTTTCTGCGGCTTATCTGCACCACCTCTTCAAAGCAGAAGAGCTTCTCGTTTACAGGCTCGCCACCATCCACAACCTGAGGTTTATCAGCAACCTGATGGCGAAGATGCGGAACGCTATTCTGGACGGCGCGTTCAATGAGTTCAGAGCATCTTTTCTGGCAAACTACCAGCCCACTGATGAAGATACGAGAGTGGAGCAGAAAGAGAAGTGGCTGAAGCGGACAAGAAAAGAAGGAGGATAGAACATGGAAAGCCAACTTAAACTGAATGAGGAGCGCTTACGATTGCGTGACAAGCTCATCAAGGTGCGTCCCGCACTGATGCAGGCGGAGCAGGCGGTTCTTGACGAAGTCTATAAGGATGGTGCGCTGAGCGCCAAGATGAAGCGGCTCATCGCCATGTGCGTGGCGCTGGGGACCGGTTGCACCAACTGTATTCTGGGGCAGACGCTTAATGCGCTGGATAAAGGCGCGACGAAGGAAGAATTGCTGGAAGCTATTTCCGTGGTGATTGCCATCCGCGGGACGACCGGTATCGCTGAATCACTGAGAGTTATCAAATTGCTTGAGGAGAAGGGGATATTGTGAAAGTAAAGGTGGCGCTGATAGCGGGCGGAAGTTATCCGGCGTGAGGGATGGGAATTATCTGAGGCTCTCCGCCACCCACTTCAGATACTCTTCATTCCCGCCGACTACCGGCAGGGCGATGATTTCCGGCACTTCGTAGCTGTGGAGCTTCTTTGTCAGTTTGATGAGTTCAGGAAGGAGAGAATGCTTCGTCTTGGCGATGATGAGGCTTTCCTGCGCGGAGTCAATCTTGCCTTCCCACCAGAAAAGGGAATTCACTTTCGGGACGATGTTCACACAGGCGGCTTTCTTCTGCTCCACGAGCGCCTGCGAGATTTTCTTTGCTTCTGTTAGGTTTGCCGTCGTGATGAGGATGAGGACGTAATTGCTTTCCATCTCCGCTAGACAATTGCCAGCATTTTGTCCACCGCCGCCTTAGCTTTGACGCGGATTTTCTCCGGCACCTTGACCACCGGCGTCATCTCCTCCAGCGACCACAGTACTTTCTCCAGGGTAATCATCTTCATATTGGGGCAGACGGCTTGCTCGGAGACAGGTATGAAGCGTTTGCCGGGATTCTCCTTTCTCAGGCGGTAAATGATGCCCATCTCCGTGCCCACAATGAGCTCCGGTACGTCTTCACGGCGGGCATAGCGGATGATGCCGCCGGTGCTCAGCACCTCATCCGCCACTGCGATGACATCAGGCCGGCACTCCGGATGCACCACCACCTTTGCCTGCGGGTATTCCTTTCTCAGGCGGATAATTTCCTCGGCGCGGATGCGGGCGTGGGTGGGGCAATAGCCGGGCCACAGGTGAATCTTCTTGTTCGTCTTGGTAGAGATGTAGTGTCCCAAATACTGGTCAGGGATAAAAAGGATTTCATCGTTTGCGATGCTTTCCACCACCTTGACGGCATTGGCGGAGGTACAGCAGATGTCAGATTCTGCCTTGACTGCTGCTGTGGTGTTCACATAGGCGACGACGGTGGCATTAGGTAGCTCCTTCTTTTTCTGCCGTAGCTGGGAGGGGGAAATCATGTTCGCCATGGGACAGCCGGCGTGCACATCGGGGAGGAGGACTGTTTTGTCCGGATTGATGATGGAGGCGGTCTCCGCCATGAAGTGCACCCCGCAGAAGACGATGACGCCCGCCTGCGTTTTTGCCGCATTCTGGCTCAGTTCAAGTGAATCCCCCACGAAGTCAGCGATATCCTGCACCTCGCCGAGCTGGTAGTTGTGCACCAGGATGACGGCGTTGCGCTCTTTCTTGAGCTTCAGGACGCGGTTGGCTAATGATACGTCCCCTGAACTCATGCTCAGTCTCCGGTTTTGATGACATCACCCGGCTTGATGGTACCCCCCCTGACTACCTTGGCGAAGATGCCTTCCGCCGGCATGATGCACTTGCCCACCTGCTTTTTGATGGCACAGCCTTCATGGCACTCTTTCCCAATCTGGGTTACTTCCAGCACCACCTCCTTGCCCACAGCAAGTCTGGTGCCGATGGGCAGATGGCACAGGTCAATTCCCTTCGTGGTGATGTTTTCAGCGAAATCACCCGGGGCAAGCTCCAAGCCCAGCCTCTTCATTTTCTCAATGCTTTCCACACCCAGCAGGCTTACCAGGCGTTTGGGCAATAGACCGGCGTGAGCATCACCCACCAGCCCCAGCCCTTCCTTAAAGACGCCTGCCGGGATGGGATGCTTTTTGGTGCCGGTTTTTTCACTGGTGCATACCGCGATGACTTCAGCCATACCTGTCTCCATCTACCAATGTCTTAATTCTACTATTTATTTTCTCTTTGTGCCAGTTGATGTGGCGGGTGTCACCATCTCAATTGTGCCGCCACCAAGGACGCTATCTCCATGATAAAAGACTACCGCCTGACCCGGCGTGATTGCCATCTGGGGCTGAGAAAAGACGACGCGCGCCCGCCGGTCATTTAACGGTGTGACAGTAGCCTCAGTCTCCGGGTGGCGATAGCGGACTTTGGCTTTGACCGTAAGAGGTTGAGCCGGTCTTGCTATCGCAATCCAGTTCAGTTCTGAAGCAACAAGCTCTCTGCTATAAGTTTCTGCCTTGGTGCCCACGATGATGGCATTACGACGGGGGTCAATAGCGGTGACATAGAGCGGTTTTTCCGCTGCGATGCCCAGTCCCTTGCGCTGACCAATGGTATGGTAGATGATACCGCGGTGCTGTCCCAGCAAGTTCCCCTGAACATCCAGAATCGGTCCGGGCTTCGCGGCATCGGGCGCATGCGCCCGGATAAAATCAGCATAGCTCTCATCAGGGATGAAGCAGATTTCCTGGCTCTGCGGTTTCATAGCTACCGGCAGGTCCAGCTCCCGCGCCATTTCCCTCACTCTGTCTTTGGTCAGATTGCCGATGGGCATTAGCGTATGAGCCAGCTGTTCCTGCTGGAGCGCATAGAGAAAATAGGACTGGTCTTTGTGCCGGTCTGTTCCTTTTTTCAGCAGGTATCTTCCGCTTTGCCTGTCTGGCTCAATGCGGGCATGGTGTCCGCTGGCAATGAAATCTGCACCAAGCTCTCTCGCCTTCTCAAGAAGCGCGCCGAACTTAATGGTGCGGTTGCACCTGACGCAGGGATTGGGTGTCCTCCCCTGTTTATATTCCTCAAAAAAGTAGCTGACGACCTCGCAAAAGAAGACGTCACGCAGGTTCAGCACATAGTGGGGAATCCCCAGCTTCCAGGCGACCTTCCGCGCGTCTTCTATCGCCGGCAGTCCACAGCAAGTCCCGGAAGCGTCTGACTCCCAGATGTGCATGGTGACACCGATGACGTCATGCCCCTCTGCTTTCAGGAGCGCCGCGGCTATGGCTGAGTCCACTCCACCGCTCATCGCCACCACAATTCTTTTCTTTTTGCTGGCATTGTTTCTCATGATGATACAGAGTTGCGCTGTGGAGCTTATTTCTGTTCCAGCTCTTCCTCTTCTTCTCGTTCCTCTTCTTCTATTATGCCACCTTTAGCTTCTTCCAGAAACTTCAAAACGGTAATCTTGGTGGGAGCCGCTACCAGTGACTTTTCGGCACGAACTATCGCCTTGCGCTCCGGGCTATTAAGCCAGTCCTGCCAGCTTTCTGCTTTGAACCAGGTGCTGATGACCACCCACAGCGCCGGGTCATCATATCCCACGAGGGTTTCACCTGACACATACCCCGGCTGGCGGATGGCTTTGCTCCGGAGGTCATGGAGCAGAGCCCACATTTCACGTTCTTTGCCACGCTTTACCTTTCGCTCAATGATTACTCTTATCATGGGTCACCTCCTCTGTCTGTCTTTGCAGGAACATTCTACGCTGAACGCACGCATTGTTCAATCACTGTCCCGCCTGGCTTTTATTTGCACTGTGAAGCAGGCTGAGGTAAGATAATTACGTAATCTACTTTTATGGGTAACAACTCAAAGACTGCGCCTGTTGCCTATTTTTCCATGGAATTTGCCATTGACCCGCGTATGCCCACGTATAGCGGCGGGCTGGGAATACTGGCAGGTGACACCATCCGCACCTTTGCCGACCTCGGCATCCCAGCACTGGGCGTGACCCTGCTCCACCGGAAGGGTTATTTCCGCCAGCGTCTTGACGCTCACGGCAATCAGTCTGAGAGCGATGCTCAGTGGGCGCCACAGGAGTTCCTTGAACTGCTGGCGCCACGGGTGATGGTGCCGGTGGCAGGTCGGCAGGTGCAGGTGCAAGCCTGGCGTGCCATGGTTTGCGGGGAGTCTGGCTACAAGGTGCCGGTCTATTTCCTGGATACCGCTCTGCCGGAGAACAGCCAGTGGGAACAGACGTTTACTGACCATCTCTACGGCGGCGATAACTACTACCGCCTGTGTCAGCAGGTGGTGCTGGGTCTGGGTGGTCTGGCAATGTTGCGCGCCCTGGGCTATCAGAATGTGCAGGCATACCACATGAACGAAGGACATTCAGCACTGCTGGTGCTGGCGCTGGTGGAGGAAGGGGCGTGGGGGAGGGGACTTCATACGGTCACCGGCGCTGATATTGAAGCGGTACGCCAGCGCTGTGTCTTCACCACCCACACGCCGTTGCCGGCGGGGCATGACCGCTTCCACCTTGACACCGTCCGCCAGATTCTGGGTAAGGAGCGCGCAGACTTTCTCCTGTCAGTCAATTGCTGTCCGGAAGGCCACCTCAATATGACGCATCTGGCGCTCAACTTTTCACGGTACGTGAATGGCGTTTCCATGCGCCATGAGGAAATCTCACGCACCATGTTCACTAATCACCAGGTTAACTCCATTACCAATGGGGTGCACGCGCTTACCTGGACGGCTGAGCCATTCTGCGCCCTCTTTGACCAGCATATACCGGAGTGGCGCCGGGACAAGCAATACCTGAGGTATGCCATCAAGATACCATCAGAGGAAATCTGGGAAGCACATCGGGAGGCGAAGAAGACACTGCTCAAAGAAATAAAACAGCGCACCGGTGTGAGCCTGGACCAGGGGAAAATGCTCATCGGCTTTGCCCGGCGTGCCACCCACTACAAGCGCACTGATTTCCTTTTTCAGGATATCAAGCGGCTCAAGCGGATAGCGCGCAAGGCGGGACCTATCCAGATTGTCTGCGGGGGCAAAGCTCATCCCAAAGATGAAGGCGGCAAAGACCTCATCAGGCGCATCGTCCGAGCGGCGGCGGAACTGCAGGGCGATGTCCCCGTGCTCTATCTGGAGGAATATGACATGTCCCTGGCGAAGTACCTGTGCTCGGGAGTTGACCTCTGGCTGAATACTCCTCAGAAGCCATATGAAGCCTCCGGCACGAGCGGCATGAAAGCCGCCTTGAACGGCGTGCCCAGCCTGAGCATTCTGGATGGGTGGTGGATTGAGGGGCATATTGAAGGCGTCACCGGCTGGTCCATCGGGGACGGCTGGCAGGCTGAGCCTGACGCGGAAACTGAGCTCTCTTCTCTTTACCAGAAGCTGGAGCGCGTCATTGTGCCGATGTATTACAAGCGGCGGAGAGACTTCGTTAACATCATGCGCTCTGCCATCGCCTTCAATGGCTCTTACTTCAATTCTCAGCGCATGGTGACCCAGTACGTGCAGAACGCCTACCTGCGCGCAGGCATCCGCTGAAAAGCATTCTAGCTCGCTTTGACTTTCTTACGGTAGCGCTGTGCGATTTCCAGTGCAATGAGGGTTACTTCCACCGCGTCTTTTCCCAGCACCACAAAGAGAGGCTCTTTCCCCCAGCCCTCATTTTCATAGAAGAGCTTGGGGACGCCGCCGTAGGTCTGCACCATATAGTCTATTTTCCATGGCATTGAGCTTCTGTCCGGACCGGCTACCTCAGAAGGCTCTTTACTGCGGTCAATAAAGCCGAAGCGGAAACCCTTCTCCTGGCAGTATTGCTTCACTATCTCAATGACATCCGCATCGCACTTGAAGTTGATGCCGGCGTTGACAGAGGGGTCATGCCGGCGCACCTGTATGACGAGCCGCGCCATGTGGTCGGAGCCGCCCCATGCGGGAAGCCCGGAGGCATGGGGCAGGCCGTTCACCACGGTTATGCGTCCGTCAATCGCCGCCACATCTTTTCCTGTCCTGGCATCAGGGAGGGCATAGACCAGGTTCACTCTCACCTCGGGCATGAGGAGGGAGAAGGCACGGGAGCTCTGGAGCATCGTCATGGCGGTGACCACATTGCCCAGGATGAGGTCTTTCTGCGCCTGTTTCGTCAATCTCATGCTTTTACCCCTGCAGTGTGCTGAAGTATGCCGCCCAGAACGGGTCAACTTTCACCGGCTTCAGCTCTTCCTTCTTGCCGTTTTTGCGGACGAAGATGCGCTCCTTTGTGGTGAACTCACCAATGTCAAAAGCGGCGATGCCGTTCTTCTTGAGCTCGTTTATCATCTTGGGCGCTTTGTCCGGCGCGGAGGCGATGACGAGCGTGCCCTCGCTGATGGAGATGAGCGGGTCAATGGCGAAGTACTTGCACACGGCGTCTATCTCCTCCGGCGTCACGATTTTATCCTCATAGACGGTGACGCCAATTTTGGAAGCAATCGCCACTTCCGCAATACCGTTCAGCAGGCCGCCTTCTGTAGCATCGTGCATGGCATGGGCATAGGGTGCGGCAATGAGGGCGTCTTTTACCACGGTCATCTCGGTCATATACTTCTTGGCTTTTGTCAGCAGGTCTTTGCCTATTTTGGGCTCCAGCGCTTTTTCTGCCTGGTAGGCAAGGATGCCTACCGCTTCAATCGCCGGACCCTTGGTGATGATGAGACGGTCGCCGGCGCGGGCGTTGCTCGCCGGGGTAATCTGGTCTTTTTTGCCGATGCCTATCATAGTACAGCCGCCATTGAGCGGGTAAGCAATGCCGGGATAAATGCCGGTATGCCCGCCGACAATGGCAATACCCAGCTTCTCACATTCTTCGTGGATTTGCTTCCAGGTGGTCTCCAGCACGTCATCTTTCGTGCCCGGCGGGAGCATGAAGCAGATGGTCATATAGCGCGGTGGTATGCCCAGGCACGCGACATCACTGGCGCAGATATGGACAATCCCCCAACCGAAGAAAGGCATGATGACTGGCATGCCAAAGGTGGGGTCCTCTTTGACCACCATGACCTGGTTGCCTGGAAGCTCAATGACCGCGGCGTCAACGCCGTGCTGTGGCCCGATGAGCACACTTTTGTCCTTTCTGCCCAGCCGCGGGTAGATAATGTGGTCAAACGTTTCCCGGTCAACTTTTCCGATTTGTGGTAACATGGCTCTCCTTTCCTTCTCCTATCTTTTTTTGGTAAGCGGGGACATGGCTCTCAGCTTCTGCACAATGCGAGGCAAGACTTCTAAGACGTAATCAATATCTTCAGCAGTGGTCCATTTGCCCAGGGAAAATCTCATGGAGCTACGCATCATCTCAGGGGGCGGTTTCAGCGCCATGATGACGTGGGAAGGCTCAAGACTGCCGGAGCTACAGGCGGAGCCGGTAGAGGCGTAGATGCCTTCCATGTCAAGGCTCAGGCAGATTGCCTCACCCTCAATGAAGGCGATGCTCACATTGACATTGTTGGGCAGCCTTTTCCGCGGGTGACCGTTTAGCTGTATATTGTGAATTCGTTCTGTGAGTCCAGCGATGAGTTTATCTCTGAGCCGTGTCAGGCGTATCTCTTCTTCTTCCATTTCTTTCTCCGCAATCTCTGCCGCCTTACCCATTCCCACGATGCCCGGGACGTTTTCCGTGCCCGCCCGGCGGTGCCTTTCCTGTCCCCCGCCGTGGATGAGCGGTACCAGCTTGATACCCTTGCGGACGTAAAGCGCGCCGATTCCTTTGGGTCCGTAGAACTTGTGGGCAGAAAGGGAAAGCAGGTCCACGCCCAGGCTGTTTACGTTGATGGGCAGATGCCCTACGGTCTGCACCGCATCAGTGTGGAAATAGATGTCCTTTTCTTTGGCGATACGCCCGATGTCAGCGATGAGCTGAAGCGTGCCAATCTCATTGTTTGCCATCATGACGGAGATGAGGATGGTCTTGGGCGTGATGGCGCGGCGGACATTGTCCGGGTCAACCATACCATACCTGTCAACGGGTAAAATGGTGGTCTTGAACCCCATTGTCTCAAGAAAGTGGCAGGTATCTAGAACGGCATGGTGCTCAATGGCAGTGGTGATGATGTGGTTGCCGCGGTGTTTCTGGGCAAAGGCGACTCCCTTTATGGCGTAATTATCCGCTTCCGTTCCGCCGCTGGTGAACACAATCTCTTCCTCGCTGGCGCCGAGGAGGTGTGCCAGGCTCGCCCTGGCTTTTTCCACCGCTTTTCTATTAGCCTGTCCGCAGGCATGAATGCTGGACGGGTTGCCAAAGGATTCTGTGAAGTAGGGGAGCATCTCCTTCACCACGTCCGGGTGAGTGGGTGTGGTGGCGGCATAGTCAAGGTAAACTTGTCTCATGAGGCATCCTCCACTGATTTCTGGCTGACAGTCTCCACGCGGACACCTTTGCTGGTGACCCAGCTGAGCCCTTTCTCTATCGCTTTCTCTTCTCCATCAAGCTCAAGGATGACCCAGCCACGGTCAGATGTGACATCAGCACGGCGGATATTGGTGACGATATTGAACTGCTGGCCGAGGTTATAGATTATGGGCTCTTTAATCAGCCCTGCCGGGTAGGTGAACATTACATAACGTTTCGCCATGAAGACCATCTCCCTTTAGACTTCTCAACAGGCTTTGTCCTTCGTCCGGTTAAACTCCTGCTCAAGCTCTTTGCGTTGGGCTTCCAGCTCGTCCTCCTCGGAAGGAATACCGCTAGCTTTTTCCAGCGCTTTCACTCGCTCCTCCAGCTTGTCCTGTCCCTTCAGCACGAGGCGAATCGCCTCAGCAACGGGGTCGGGCAGTTTGCCGTGCTCCAGGTCAATGACTGGCTCATGATGGTCGGTAACCACTCTGCCGGGGATGCCCACCACTGTCGCTCCCGGGGGCACGGACTTGACCACAACCGAGCCTGAGCCGATACGGGCGCCTTCGCCGATGGTTATTGGTCCCAGGGCGATGGAGCCACAGCCCATGACCACGTTATTGCCCAGCGTGGGGTGCCGTTTTTTCTTCTCCAGCGTGGTGCCGCCCAGCACTACCCCCTGATACATCAGCACATCATCGCCAATCTCAGCGGTTTCCCCGATGACCACCCCCGCGCCGTGGTCTATGAAAAAGCGCCGGCCGATTTTGGCTCCGGGGTGAATCTCAATGCCGGTGAAAAACCGCGTGATGTGGGAGAGCATACGGGCAAGAAGGCGCAGCTTGTGCTCCCACAGGAAGTGGGCCACCCGGTGACACCACAGGGCGTGCAGTCCCGGATAGCAGGTGATTACTTCCGCCACGCTCCTCGCCGCCGGGTCCCTGGCAAACACGGTACTGATGTCTTCTCTGATGGTCTTAAACATACCTGTCTATCTGCATCTTTTAATGCAAAGGCAAAAACATTATACCCCATCTTGAGTATTCAGTGCTATGGCGGTGGGGCTTCTGTGAAAAGCCAGGTGGAGAGATAGCGCTCACCAGTGTCCGGCAGGACGACGACGATGAGCTTGCCTTTGTTTTCCGGTCGCTTCGCTACCTCAATTGCCGCCCAGGTCGCCGCGCCTGATGAGATGCCGCAAAGAATGCCTTCCTCGCGCGCCAGCCTGCGCGCGGTAGCACCTGCATCCTCACTGCTTACCCGGATGATTTCATCAATGAGGTCTTTCCTCAGCACCTCAGGCACAAATCCAGCGCCAATGCCCTGGATTTTATGTGGTCCGGGCTTGCCGCCGGAGAGCACCGGAGAGTCCACCGGCTCCACGGCAATTGCTTTAAAACTGCTTTTCCGCTTTTTGATAACCTCAGCGACGCCGGTAATGGTCCCTCCTGTGCCCACCCCGGACACCAGAATGTCCACCTTGCCGTCAGTATCGCGCCAGATTTCCTCAGCAGTGGTAACGCGGTGGATTTCCGGGTTAGCCGCGTTCTTGAACTGCTGGGGCATGAATGAATTAGGGTTTTCTTTGACCAGTTGCTCCGCTTTCTTGATTGCTCCCGTCATCCCCTCCGCACCGGGCGTGAGCACCAGCTTGGCACCAAGGTGAGCCAGCAGATGCCGCCGTTCCATGGACATGGTCTCAGGCATGGTAAGGATAAGCTTATAGCCTTTCACTGCGCAGACAAAGGCGAGCGCAATGCCCGTGTTGCCGCTCGTCGGCTCAATGATGACGGTGTCCTTCCTAATCAGTTGCTTTTCCTCGGCATCAAGAATCATGGCAACGCCGATGCGGTCTTTCACACTCCCGCAGGGATTAAACGACTCCAGCTTGGCGACCACTTCTGCCTTGGCTCCCTGGGTGACCCGGTTAAGCCTGACCAGCGGGGTGTTGCCAATAAGCTCCACCATGCTGTCCGCGATGCCCCTATTGAGCTTGGGTAGCTCAATGCCCTTAAATTTGACCTTTGCCACTTTTGCCACCTCTGTTCCTCCTCTTTCCCAATACGTATTTTAGATACAGCTTACGAGCCAGTGATTCATCTAGGCTGTTGCGCAGGATGCCGCGACCATCCGGGAAAATAACCAGTTCATGTCCTTCCACCTCAAAGCGCAGGGTGTTGCTATCGCGCTCGGTTTTTCCGGCTCTTGAGAGGCGCCGGTCAAGCTCGCTCAGCGATACTCCTGCCAGCGCCGGGTCCTGCACCTGCACTGCGTTCTGACTGCACAGTACTGTTGACCGTATGCCCATCTCCGGCTGTAAAAACTCGTAATCGCCCCGGCACGCGGGGCAGTCCTTTCTGAAGCTGACTTTATAGCGGTTGAAACTGTTTTCCCACAGGTCAATGACCAGCATGTCCTGATTTACCGCTTTCCTGTCAAGGAGCAGTTTCATTGCCTCTGCCGCCTGAAATGAGCCAATGATGAACGGTGCCGGACCGATAACCCCAGCCGTATCACAGGTGGGGATGACGCCTTTCTGAGGTACAGTGGGTGATACACACCTGAAGCAAGGCGTCTTTCCCGGGATAATGGTCAGTGTCCGTCCTGAGGCTGATACCGCCGAGCCATAGACCCAGGGGATTTTATGCTTCAGGGCGGCGTCATTCAGAATAAAGCGGGTCTCCGGGTTATCCAGCCCGTCAAGGATGACATCTGCTCCGTAAATGAGCTTCTCTACCGTGGCGTAGTTTACATCGGCAATTACCCCCTCTATCTCCACCTCAGAATTGACTTTTTTCAGATGTTTTTCTGCCGCCACCGCTTTGGGCAGACGTTTTTTCACATCCTCTTCATTGAAGAGCACCTGCCGGTGGAGATTGTGGTACTCAATGATATCACGGTCTATGAGCCTCACTCTGCCCACGCCGGCGCGGACAAGCGCCGCGGCGATGATGCACCCCAGTCCCCCGCAGCCCACCACCACGGCATAGCTCCTCCTCAGCTTCTCCTGTCCTTTTTTGCCGATTTTAGAGAAGAGGATTTGCCGCGAGTAACGGTCAATCATCAGTTCTGTCTCCGCATGGCGCAAGCATAGGCTCTAAATAAAATACATAGCCTTCTGTGGCTGTGCTTGCTCCTTCTTTTTTTGCCGTTCCACCAGGTCCTGCAGGGTGGTGGCTTCCAGCACGCTGTCAATGGCTTTTTTTACCTCTTCCCACACATCGCGGGTGACGCAGGTATCAGCGCGAGGGCAGTTTTCCGGGTTGTTCAGGCATTCAACAGGTGAGAGCGGACCCTCAAGAAGCCGCACCACATCAATGAGCCTGATGTCTTTAGGATACCGGAGGAGCTTCAAGCCTCCTCTGGCACCTCTGACGCTGCCAATCAGGCGAGCTGAAATCAGAGGGGTGAGCAAGCGTTCCAGATAGTGCACCGGTATCCCCTGGCGCCGGGCGATTTCTCTGATGGGCACCGGACCCTCGCTGTGGTGAAGTGCCAGGTCCAGCAGTGCTTTGGTGCCGTAGCGTCCCTTAGTGGAAATTTTCATCTTTGGCTAATGTTGACTAATTTAATCGGTATTGTTAAGTTTACCACTAAAGAAGCGGGCTGTCAACAGCTATGGAGAGAAGTACCTGTATTTTTCTCATCAGAGTAAAGGGTGAAGAGTTGAATTTCTCATTGCGAGTCCTTCAGCTTAAGGGCGGAGCAATCTGTTTCAATTCGTCAAGCTGAAAATAATAAATATGACTTGAAAGAGAGCGTTGATTTTCGCCTGAGGATGGCAAAAGTGGCGGATGCCTCAGATATTGTGTAAAATGGGGGCGATGGAAAGTGAGTTCAGGCGTCTGCCCGGCGTGGACAAGCTTCTGGCTGATGAGCGCATCAGCAAAGCGGGCAGGAAGTATCCCCGTGAGAGGCTTGTCAGCGTGGTCAGGGAACAACTGGAGCGGGAGCGAAAATCAATTATAGCGGGCAAAAAAGCCTCACGCTATGATGCCATAGTAAATTCAATCTTAAGCCAGCTTGACGCAATGACGGCTTTCAGCCTGCGTCCTCTCATCAATGCCACCGGCGTCATCCTCCACACGAACCTGGGCCGGGCGCCACTCAGTCCGGAAGCCATCTCGGCGATGGAGTCAGTTTCGCGCGGCTATTCCAATCTGGAATTTGACCTGGAGAGCGGAGCACGTGGCTCGCGGCAGGTTCATGTAGAATCGCTTCTCTGCCAGCTTGCCGGGGCAGAAGCGGCGCTGGTGGTCAACAACAATGCGGCGGCGGTTCTGCTGGGGCTCACCGCACTTGCCCGGAGAAAAGAGGTTATCGTCTCGCGGGGGCAGGCGGTGGAGATTGGAGGTGGCTTCCGCATCCCTGATGTCATGCGCCAGAGCGGCGCGAAGCTGGTGGAGGTGGGGACTACCAATATCACACGGGTTTCTGACTATGAGCAGGCGATTACCCCGCGCACAGCGGCTCTGCTGCGCGTGCACTCAAGTAACTTTAAAGTAATTGGTTTCACCGGGGAAGTGAGGCTGGAAGAGCTGGTAACGGTGGGCAAAAAGCACCATCTGCCCGTCCTTGATGATGTAGGGAGCGGCTGTTTCCTGGACACGGCTCAGTTTGGACTTGCTCCAGAGCCAGTAGTTCAAAAAAGTATTGCTGAGGGCGCTTCGCTTGTCTTTTTCTCCGGGGATAAGCTCATGGGCGGCCCACAGGCAGGGCTCATTGTGGGAGAGAAGGAGCTTGTGGACAGGCTCAGGAAACACCCGCTTGCCCGCGCCGTGCGCATTGATAAAATCAGGCTTGCCGGACTGGCGGCGACCCTCATGCACTACTGGAAAGGAGAAGCACTGACCAAGATTCCGGTGTGGCGGATGATTTCAGCCCGTCTCGCTGATATTGAAAAGCGGGCGACCGCCTGGGCAAAAGCTATTGGTGGGGAGGCGCGAGTTATTGACGGCGAGTCAATGGTCGGCGGCGGAAGTCTTCCAGGCGGCACACTGCCGACGAAGCTCATCGCCATTGGAAGCAAAGAAAATCCGGCCGTGGCAAAAAGGATAACCCGGCAATTAAGACAATGCGAAGTTCCCATCGTGGGACGAATCAACGATGATGTCCTGCTCCTTGACCCGCGTTCGGTGCTCCCGGAAGAAGATGAGACCGTCCTCCGCGCGTTCAAAAAGATAGTGTCTGGATTGAAATCAGATTAGCTATGTTTGTGCTCGGTACCGCAGGTCACATTGACCACGGCAAATCAACCCTGGTCAAAGCACTTACCGGCATAGACCCGGACCGCCTCCGCGAGGAAAAAGAGCGCCAGATGACCATTGACCTTGGCTTCGCCTGGATGAAATTGCCGAGCGGGCGTGAAGTAGGCATCGTGGATGTGCCGGGACATGAGCGCTTTGTGAAGAACATGCTCGCCGGCGTGGGTGGCATAGATGTTGCCCTACTCATCATCGCGGCAAATGAAGGCGTGGCACTGCAGACTAAGGAGCACCTCGCCATCATTGACCTGCTCCATGTGCGCAAGGGCATTGTGGTGCTCACCAAGAAGGATACCGTAGATGATGAACTGCTTATGCTGGTCAGGATGGAAGCGGAAGAACTCATCAGCAGGACGACTCTGGCGGGCTCTCCTTTTGTGGCGGTTTCGGCGCTGACCGGCGAAGGTCTACCGGAGCTGATAACTATCATTGATGGTGTTCTTGCCACGCTGGAGCCAAGGCGTGATTTGGGTCGGCCCCGCCTTGCCATAGACCGCGTCTTCACCGTCGCAGGCGCGGGCACAATCGTCACCGGGACGCTTATTGACGGTTCTCTCACTGTGGGACAGGAGGTTGAAATTGTCCCGGCAGGTGTCAAATCGCGAATCAGAAGCCTGCAGACCCATAAGGCGCAAGTCAACACTACTGAGCCGGGCAGTCGCGTCGCCGCCAATTTGGTCGGCGTGAGCAAGGAGCAATTGCGCCGCGGCGATGTGCTCACCAAACCCGGCTGGCTGAAGCCCACCACCATGCTCACCGTTAAGCTCAAGCTGCTCTCTTCAGCTCCCCGCCCTCTGCGCCACGGCGCCATCCTCAGCTTTCATAGCGGCGCTGATGAGGCTGAGGCAAAGGTGCGTTTACTTGAAGGGAACGAACTCAAGCCTGGCGGCTCCGCCTGGGCGCAGATTGTCCTGGAAAAGAAAGTGGCAGTGGTGGACGGGGACTATTTTATCGTCCGTTCGCCGATGGAGACGCTGGGTGGCGGTAGAATCATAGACGCCCATCCCAAACGCCTCACCCGTTTCCGCAGGGATATTTTAGATGCGCTCAATGTCAGAGAGGCAGGGTCGGCGGAAGATGTGGTGCTGACTCTGCTTGATTCTCCCATGGAATACACTGCCCTGCTTTCCCGCGCCAGCTTGCCTGCAGAGGACGTAAAATCTGTCCTTGACGCCCTCATCCAGCAGCAGAAGGTGGTGCGGCTGGGAGAAAGCGAACAGAGCCTGCTCATGACGGCGGTAAGTTGGGATAAGTTTGCTAAGAGAGCGGCGTCACTGCTTCAGGAATACCATCAGAAATATCCTGCCCGTCCCGGCATGCCCAGAGTGGAGCTGGGGAGCAAGCTCAAGATGGGAACATACGCGCCATTGGCACTTCAGAAGCTGGTAAAGGATAAAGCAATTGTAGAGGAAGGTGTCACTGTCCGCCTGCCATCCCACCACATCAGGCTTACCGCCGAACAGCAGGCACGTATAGATAATTTTCTGAAAGCCCTGGCGCATAACCCTTATTCCCCGCCCGGGGACATCACGCTGGAGCCTGATGTGCTGGCTCTCCTCGTTGAGCAGGGCAAAGTGGTCAAGGTGAGTGATGCTGTGGTCTTTTCTGCCGCCGCCTATAAAGAAATGGTGGAGAAAGTAACGGCGCACATCAGGGCTCACGGGAAAGTGACCCTGGCAGAGGTGCGGGATATGTTCCAGACCAGCCGCAAGTATGCCCAGGCTCTGCTGGAATATCTGGACAGCAAGAAAGTCACCCGCCGCGTGGGCGATGAACGCGTGCTATTCTAGCAGGGATGGTGCGGAGGATTATTTCTTTTCTTCGGCTGGCTTGATGGTCACCGCGGGGGAAGTCTCCACGCCACGCGTGTTCAGGTGCGCCAGTGTTGACAGCCGGTAGTTCAGGGTGAATTGCTCCAGCCTGCCGATGTTTCGCTCGCTTATGCGGACAGACGGGCTGAGGTACTGGCAGGCAAGGACCATCAGCTCATACCTGCCGGTGGTGAGGGTGCTTCTGAGCTTGCTTTCATTGTCAGTAAAGTATTTCATCAGCTTGTCATAGTCAATCTGGATGCTCCGGTCGCCGAAGTCCACTCGCTTCCAGATGCGGTTGAGGCGGGGCTCATAGGTATAGATTGGACGGGCAAGCTGGTGCACGATGTTTTTTGAAATCCTGCCGTCGTCCGGGCTGGCGCAGTCAATTGCCATATTGATGCCGGCATCATGAAAGGCTTCAATGAACCTGTCCCATTCATCAAGGCTCACCCTGACCTCAGTCCCGTCCGGCTCAACATATTGCCATGGGAAGCCGTCCATGCCAAACGCCCATTCATAGATATAGGCTTCGTCCGTTGAGCCGAGAGGCCTGGTAACATGAGGGTATTTATACACGCCCGTCTTGAAAAAGAAGTCCTCCAGTTTCTTGATGATAGCGTGCTTATAGAACATCTTGTGCCCACAGTGTGGGGAATAGTTGAACTCGGTCCTGAGAGCCACGGGCAGAGCCTGGTAGGTGGTGATTGTCCCGCCGATGCCGGGGAACTCCCGTCTCAGCTGGACGACGATGTTCGCCTCATCGCCGTAGCCGCCTTCGCTGATGTATTCAACTTCTGGCGTGCTTTGAATCTTTCTAGCTTCCATACTCAGACCGCCTGAACGGTATTGCTCAGCGCTCCAATCTCAGGTATGGTGATGGTCACTACGTCTCCTGGGGCAAGCGCTGATTCTTCTGTGACGATGATGCCAGTGCCGGTCATGAGTACAGAACCAGCCGGAAGGGGATTGGCGCGGAAAAGGTATTCCACCATGTTCTCAATCTTGCGGGAGAGCTTCTGCGTGGAAGTACTGCTTTCAAAGATGGTCTTGCCTTTGCGGGTAATGGTGCAGGTGATGGTGAGGTTATACGGGTCAGGGATTTCATCTGCGGTGACCATCACCGGACCCAGGGCACAGCACCCGCGGTAGACTTTGGACTGGGGCAGGAAGAGCGGGTTCTCACGCTCAATGTCCCAGGCGGATACGTCATTGCCCACGGTGTAGCCCAGGATTTCACCATTGCTTCCCAGCACCACGGCTAGCTCTGGCTCAGGGGCGGTGAAGCGGGAATCGGTGCGCATCCCGATTGCCTCGCCCGGACCGGTGCACACCCGCGCCGTGCCTTTGAAGAAAAGCTCCGGGCGGTGGCTTTTGAGCACGTGGGAGTAAAAACCTTCGCGGGTGCCGTGTTCAGCATCGCGGAAGGCGGCGCTCGGCTCATAAGAGCAACCGCATGCCCAGACCTCGGCGGGATAAAGGGGGATGACTGGCTTCCCGGCGTTTGCCGACCTCTGAGCGAGCTGTGTGGCGAGGCTGGCGAGTGGCATTGAGGTGCTGTCTGCCCAGCGAATCAGGTCCATCATGGTATAGTCCGGGATGGGGTAAGTCTTTTTGCCTTCAAAGATGGCGGCGTAAGTATTGCCATTCACTTTGACCTGTCCCAGCTTCATGAATCCTCCTTAACCGGTGTGTCACGCATAAAGTAATGATATCAAAAAATGTATCACAAATGGAGAAATAAGGCAAAATGAGATGACATAATAAGCTGTCATTGCGTTTGTTCCTCCCTTTTTAGACGGGGATAGAGGGGATTCATGCCTCACTACGCTCAGAATCACCGGGGAAAAGAGGGCAGTTGACACCTGCTTGCCGGCAGATATAATAAAAGGGACTGAAGGATATCCTCAGGTCAGAAGGAGGGTTAGCGTGATACAGAGAATCAACCATGTGAGCATCACCGTGAAAAACCTTGACGAGGTGGTGAACTGGTTCCGTGACAAGATGGGCTGTACCGATATCTGGAAGCCGTATGAATATAAAGGGAGCTTGATTGAGAAGGTCACCGGCATACCCGGGGCGCATCTGCGGGTGCAGAAGGTGCAGGTGCAGGACTTCGTGATGGAGTTCATCCAGTACCTGTCCCCGAAGGGGAAAGAGCTCAAGGGGAACACCAATGACGTGGGCTATCCGCACATCGGCTTCGTGGTGGACGATATCAAGGGGATGTATGAGAGCATGAAGCAGAAGGGAGTGCAGTTCAAGTCCGCGCCGGTGACGATAGATGA
>DAOTYE010000063.1:0-13623 GCA_034434915.1 Dehalococcoidales bacterium | reverse complement strand
TCCTTTACCTTGACGGCATCATGGAAGACGTCACGGAGGCAGAAAAAGCGGAGCTCAGGGAAAGAGAGCTTCAGGTGCTCAAAGAGGTAGACCGCCTGCGCTCAGAGCTCATGTCCAATGTCTCCCATGAATTGCGCACACCGCTGGCATCCATTAAAGGCTTCACCTCCACCCTCCTGCGCACCGATGTCAAGTGGAGTGAGGCAGAGCAGAAAGAATACCTCTCCATCATCAACCAGGAGACTGACCGCCTGACCCGCCTCATCAATGACCTGCTGGATATCTCCCGCATTGACGCCGGCGCACTGAGGCTATCAAGACATGCCTACCATGTCCGCCAGATTGTTGAGTCCATCGCCGGCAGGCTTGCCGCACTCACCAGCAACCACCAGCTTACGATTACCATTCCTGATAATTTACCGCCAGTGTATGTGGATGAGATGCGCATCGGGCAAGTGCTCACCAACCTGGTGGATAACGCCGCCAAGTTTGCCCCCAAGGGCACTGAAATCACCATTGAAGCTAAACCCTCCGGCAAACAGGTCATGATGAGCGTCATTGACCGCGGTCCGGGCATCCCACCTGAGGTCATCGGCAAGCTCTTTGACCGCTTTTATCAGGCGCAGAGGATTGTGGACGGGGAGAAGCGCGGCACCGGGCTGGGACTGTCCATCTGCAAGGGCATCATAGAAGCCCATGGCGGGCGCATCTGGGTGGAAAGCAAGCTGGGGGAGGGGGCAACTTTCAGCTTCACCCTGCCCGTGCAAGAAGAGGAAACCGGTGGCTAAAATCCTGGTCATTGATGATGAGCAGAACCTGCGCCGGCTGGCGCAGGTGAACCTTGAAGCGAATAAATATGAAGTAATAACCGCCACGACCGGCACTGAAGGTTTGAAGCTGGCAGAGCAGATGCATCCTGACCTGGTCTTGCTTGATATCAGAATGCCTGATATGTCAGGATGGGACGTGCTCATGGCATTGAAGATGAACCGCAAGCTGAAGAAAATCCCGGTGGTCATCATGTCAGCATCGCCGCCGTACAAAGATGAGCAGAGCCTGCGCAACCTGCGCGCCTCAGGCTGGCTTATGAAGCCGTTCAGCGTTGAAGACCTGTTACAGCAGGTAAAACAGCTTCTGGAGGAAAGATAGCATGCGCACTCCCAAAGTCCTCATTGTGGATGATGATGTATCAATCGGCAAGTTCATCCGGGCTAACCTGAAGGCTGATGGCTATGAAACGTTAGCCGCCGCAGACGGCGAGACAGCCATCCAGATGATTGAAAAAGAACTGCCAGACCTCATCCTGCTTTAACTACCGCTCAATCAGGCCCTGTACCAACGCCGTGGAATGTGAGGAGTGAAACTGCCTAAAACGCGGCATTCTAGACGCCGTGTCAGCTTGATTCCTGAACCAGCCTTGTTCCTCAAGGAATTCAGGGCGGAGCACAAGACTCTGTACTGGCAATTAGCAGAGAACCTTTGCCGCTAGATAGCTCCGCTTTTGGCTTGCCCGGCAAGACCTGTGACCCTAGCATGTTAAGCATGACTTTGTTATAATAGCGAAAAGGCGCGGACTTGAAGAGTTGAGGTTCCAAGATTTGAGAAACGCATTTGCCACTTTAATGCTCATGCGGGGTGCCCCTGCCAAGGTGATTATTGAGGCTCTGGGACACGCATCAGTAGCCTTCACCCTGCAGACTTATGCTCATGTTTTGAGCGGCATGCTGGGAAAAGCCACGGCACTGCTTGATGGAGTGCTACCGCCAGGTGTAAATAAAAAATCTGTCGCCAATTTGTTGCCAGCTTCTTAATGATTAGCTTTGAGCCGGGGTGGCGGAACTGGCAGACGCAGCGGACTTAAAATCCGCCGGAGTAACATCCTTGAGGGTCCGAGTCCCTCCCCCGGCACCACTCCTGGTGAGGAGGGGGGTATGCCCTGGTTAATCATCGTCCTCAGCTACTTCATCGGCGCCATCCCCACCGGCTATATCGCCGGGCACATGGTCAGGGGGGTGGACATCCGGCGGGTGGGTGATGAAAACATGGGCGCCGCCAACGCCTATCGCGAGCTCGGCCCCAGAGCCGGAATACTCGTCGGCCTGATTGATGCCGCCAAAGGTGCCGCGGCAGTGCTCATTGCCCAGGCGGCAGGTCTTTTCCATCTTGCCGTCCTTGCCTGTGGCATTGCCTCGGTCATCGGACATAACCTGCCCGTGTTCATCGGCTTCAGGGGCGGCAGAGGCGTAAGCACCACCATCGGCATCCTGCTGGTGCTGGTCACCAAGCCCATGCTCATTCTGGCAATACCCACGTTTTTGATTTTAATCTGGAAAAAGAGCACCACCCCCGCCTGTGCCTTCCTCTTCATTGCCCTTCCGCTCGTCTCCTGGTGGCAGGGAGTTTCCGGACTGCTCATCGGCTATGGCATTGCCCTGCCCACCCTCGTCGGCGTCACCCACTACTTCAGAGTAAAACAGAAGGTCGCACATCATGCCTAGCAGTCAACACATGCTTGACTGGCCACATTTCAAAGGTTATCATTAGGAGAAATGGCGGCTTTTGCGAGGGGGTGAGATAAATGGCAACTTACGTCATGCTTACCAGGCTCACCGATGAGGGCAGGAAGACGCTCAAAGCCAACCCTAAGCGAATCAAAGAGGTCAACAAAGAAGTGGAAGCCATGGGAGCCAGGGTGCTCAACCAGTATTTCCTGCTCGGTCCCTATGATTTCCTCAATATTCTGGAAGCTCCTGATAACAGGACTGTCGCCAGGGTCGCCCTTGAGCTGGGCGCCAGGGGTACCGTGGAAACGATGACCATGGCGGCAATGTCAGTTGATGAGCTCACCAGCTAGAGTTCTGGAAAACATTGCAGAACAAACTTCTCCTGGCAACAAGCAACAAAGCCAAAGTGCAGGAGTACAAAAGCTTGCTTTCTGACCTGCCTTATCATCTTGTCACCATGGCAGATGAAAAGATTACGCTCGTGGTTGATGAGACGGGAGAAAGCCTGGAAGAGAACGCTCGTTTGAAAGCCACGGCACTGGCACGCGAAAGCAAGCTGATAACGCTGGCAGATGATTCCGGGCTGGAAGTGGACGCGCTCGGCGGGGAGCCGGGGAAGCTTTCTGCCCGCTACGCCGGCGAGAACGCCACTGATGCTGACCGCATCGCCTATTTACTGCGGCGACTTGCAGGCGTGCCCCGGGAAAAGCGCACGGCGCGCTTCCGCTGCGTCATCGCCCTCGCCACGCCCGAGGGAAAAGTTGAATACTGCCAAGGCGTATGTGAAGGAGTGATTACATTTGAACCAGCGGGAAAGCACGGCTTCGGCTATGACCCCGTATTCTACCTGCCGGAGCTGGGCAGGACCATGGCGGAACTGCCCATGAACATCAAAAACCGGATTAGTCATCGCGGCAGGGCAGCACGGCAGGTGCCCCAGGCGCTGAATAAGCTTCTGAGAAAGGAAACTGGATGACCGGACTTTCTGACGCCTTCAACCGACCCATCAACTATTTGCGTATATCGGTGACCGACCGCTGTAACCTGCGCTGTGTCTATTGCATGCCGGAAGAAGGCGTCACGCTGATGCCCCATTCAGAAATCCTGACCTATGAGGAAATCTATACCGTGGCAAAAGCCGCCGCAGAGTTGGGCATAAGCAAGGTCAGGCTCACCGGCGGCGAGCCGCTGGTCCGGCTGGGATTAACAGAGCTCGTGCGCATGCTCGCGGGAATAAGAGAAATTGACGACCTCTCCCTCACCACCAACGGGCTTTTACTTGAGCGCTTCGCCGCGGAACTGAAGTCCGCCGGCTTGCAGCGGGTCAATATCAGCCTGGATACCCTGAAGCCTGAGCGGTTCAAGGCTATCACCCGCGGCGGCAGTATTGATGACGTGTTCAAAGGCATGGCGACGGCGAAGGACATCGGCTTGAGCCCCATCAAAATTAACACGGTGGTCATGGCAGGCGTCAACGATGATGAACTGCTTGACTTCGCCCGCAAAACGATTGATGACGATTGGAACGTCAGATTTATTGAATGCATGCCCTTCAGCAAGACGGAAAATGAGTCCGTCTTCGTCCCCGTGAGTGCCATGAGGAAGCAATTGGAGAAACTCGGCACCCTGGAGCCAAGCCATCATAAGATGGGCAATGGTCCTGCCCAGTATTACCATTTCCCCGGGGCAAAAGGGACGGTTGGCTTCATCACGCCGGTGAGCGAACATTTCTGTTTCGGCTGTAACCGGCTCCGCCTCACCGCTGATGGCAAGCTCCGCCTCTGCCTGATGCATGAAGATGAGATTGACCTGAGGCAGGCACTGCGTAACGGGAGGTCAGTAGCAGAGATAAAAGAGCTCATCAAGCAGGCGGTAGCCAGCAAGCCCCTGCACCACAATCTCGCCAGCGGTCAGGTGCCCAGGGGGCGTCCTTTCTCTCAGGTGGGAGGATAGCCATGGCAAAGCTGACACACATGGACGATGCCGGACGCCCGAAGATGGTCAATGTTGGCGCTAAGGCTGATACCCACCGCCGGGCGGTTGCCCGGAGCACCGTCAGGATGAAGCCGGAGACCTTCACCCTCATCATGCAGGGCAAGGCAGCAAAAGGCGATGTCCTCTCCGTGGCAAAGCTTGCCGGCATCATGTCAGCCAAACAGACACCCCACCTTATCCCCCTCTGCCACCCCATTCTTATCAGCGCTGTCAACATAGATTTTGCACCTGATGAAAAGACCAGCACCATTGAAATCACCGCCGCCGTTGAGAGCACGGGCAAGACCGGCGTAGAAATGGAAGCGCTCACCGCCGCCGCAATCGCCGCGCTGACCATCTATGACATGTGTAAGGCAGTGGACCGCGGCATGAGGATTGAGAGCATCCGGCTGGTAGCAAAAAGTGGCGGCAAAAGCGGCACCATAACTCTTGAATAAACGCTCACATTGTTATATACTAAGCGCACAGACTTTAAGGGGGAATAGTCTATGAAGCTTTCTTGTCTTCAAGAAAACTTAAATCGTGGTCTCAACATTGTCGGCAGAGCAGTCGCCACACGCTCCACCCTGCCCATTACCAATAACGTCCTGCTCGCCACTGACCAGTCGCGCTTGAAGCTGGTCGCCACCAATCTTGAGATGGCAATCACCTGCTGGATTGGCGCCAAGATTGAAGAGGAAGGAGCTATCACCGTGCCCGCCAAGCTCCTCACCGAGTTCGTCAGCTCCCTGCCCAATGACCGCATTGACATCGCTCTCTCCCCCAAGACCAAGACGCTCGGACTTAAGTGCGCCCGCTATGAAGCCCGCATCAGCGGGGTTGACGCCAAAGATTTCCCGCCCATCCCCAAAGTTGAAGAGGGCGTCGCCACTAAGATAAAGGTAGAAGACATCCAGCGTGGTATTAACCTCGTCGTCTTTGCCGCCGCCACGGAGGAGTCCCGCCCGGTGCTCACCGGCGTTGACGCCCAGTTCAAAGGCAGTCAGCTCACGCTGGCTTCTGCAGACGGCTTCCGCCTCTCAGTCTATAAACTGCCCCTTGCCAGCCCGGTCCAAGACAGGGCAGAGGTCATCATCCCTGCCAGAACACTCAGCGAGGTGGGACGCCTCATCTCTGACGGCGATGAAACTATTGACCTGATGGTGAACCCGGCAAAAAGCCAGGCGCTGTTCCGCCTGAAGAATATTGAGGTTGTCTCCCAGCTGGTGCAGGGGACCTTCCCCAACTATTCCCAGCTCATCCCGCAGAGCTTCAAGACCCGCATGGTGGTCAGCGTGGCTGAGTTCCTGCGTGCCACCAAGGCGGCTTCCATCTTCGCACGTGATGGTAGCGGTATTGTCAGAATCGTCATCACACCCGGGGACAAAATGCCCGGCAAGGTGACCATCTCCGCCCGCTCTGAGGAAATAGGCGATGACGTGGGCGAGATTGATGCCTCCGTGGAAGGCGAGGAATCAAAGATTGCCTTCAACGGCAAGTACCTGACTGATGTCCTCAGTGTGCTCACCACCGAGCAGGTGGCACTGGAGACCACCAGCCCCTCCAGCCCCGGCGTCATCCGCCCCGTGGGCGATGAGAACTACATCCACGTGGTCATGCCCATGTTCGTGCAGTGGTAGTAATGTCCGTAACACTGCACCGGGTTAACCTGCAGCGGTTTTCTGTCTACCGGCAGAGCTAAGAGGAAATTTGAGGCCTGTCCCCCGCCCTGATTCTGCCTTAATCCACCCACTATAGGCTCCTCTCAACCGCCTGCACATCACCAGCCCCAGCCTATGCCCCTTTTCGGACGCCGCGGCGCCTCAAATTCTACCGCAACGTGAAATAGCCGACCGTCTGGACACCAAGTGCGAACCAGTCAATAAATGGCTTAAGTCCTTTCATGATTCAGCCGCCATCAGGATAGAGCGCCACCGCCTGATTACCGGTAAAAAGCCGTCGCTGAAAATAGCCGGAACTGCGCGGGGACGATTCTGGAGAAAGCTCTTAAATGGTCACTGCGCTTTCCTCCCCCACTTCACCCGCTCCCACAGCCGCTCATGCACATAATAGCCAATGATGGCGAGCACCTCGTAAGAAATGGTGATGCCGGACATCTTCACCAGGTCTCGCGTGAACAGCCATGACAGGAACGCCAGGACGATGACACTGCCCAGCTTATAAATCACCGCCTTCAAGATTGACCGCTTATGCGTATCAATAGAGCCCATGCTCTTCTCCTTTCTCGGTTAATGGAGGTGCGCCCGCGTGCCCTTGGTTTCCACGAATTTCAAATAAGCTTCCAGCGATATTGCCCCCGTGTCTCAGTGAAGGAAGCCAGACCTTCCGCGGTGTCAATTTCATCCCCCTGATGGCGGTGATGGCTTCCCTCAGCCAATCTTTTAGTGTCCTGCCTTGCAGAGCGGCAAAAGTTCTAGCTCCATATCCGGAAAATACCACCGGGCTCCTGTCCTTATCTGGCATTACATGCTCGCTTTGACTATATGTTAAATATAACCTGCATAGCCATGATTATCAATATCGCCACGGATGGCTTTTTGGTTTTGGTTCGCGTGTCATGGCGAAAAGCGTAGCGACGTGGCAATGTCAATAAAACCCGTACGGTATTGCTTCGCTTAACCTGAGTGATGGCAACGCACTATTGGGAAGCAGGACGGCTCAGCAGTGAGAGCCATTGCTTTGGAAAAGCCAATAGACTCCGGGCTATGAGCACAATAGCGTAAAACATAAGCCCGGAGGGAATTTAACTATTATTTTTTATTTCGGCATGATGAGTATCGGTGACGGAGGTCATGCCTGCTTAGCTATCTTCAACGCCCAGGTCTTTCAGGTAGTCAACCGCATCCTGGATGGTAACTATTTTCTCTGCATCCTCATCAGGTATCTCAACCTTACGTGTAGGAGTGCTGAACTTTTCCTCTATTGCCATGATAAGCTCAACCAGGTCCAGAGAGTCTGCGCCCAAATCTTCTGTGAAGCTTGCTGTGGGAACCACCTGATTAGGTTCAACGCCGAGCTGTTCCACAACGATAGCTTTCATGCGCTCAAAAATGCTTGCCACTTCAAAACCTCCCTTTCACAGTTCTAACGCTTGGCGAGAGTGCTCACCGAACCCAGGACTCCGTTGACAAACCTGGGTGACTTATCGCCGCCGAACTTCTTAGCCAGCTCAACAGCTTCATTTATGGCTATCTTAACAGATACCTTATTATCAAATAAAATCTCAAAGATTGCAAGTCTGAGGATGTTCCGGTCAATGACCGGTATTTGCTCAATGGGAAACGCTGTGGCAAACTGGCGGATATGCCGGTCAAGCTCCTCTTTGTGGGCAAGGACATTCGTCACCATTTCTCTGACGAAGGCACGGTTCTCCTCAGACAAATCTTCTTCCATGAGAAGGCGGTTTATCACTTCGGCTGAATCATGCTTCCCTGAATCAAGCTCGTAAAGCGCCTGAAGTGCGATTGCCCGAGCTTTCCGCCGCGACCTTATCATACCGACCGTTCCTGACCTGAGCTTCATTATAGCATATCAGGATAAAATGCTTCAGCGAATATTCACCTTTACCGCCTTGACACTCCGGTGGCAAATTGCTAGACTTGCTTTATCTCAATTCATTGTTATGTGAACAGTGATGAAAAAAATCGGCATCCTCTACCACCCTAAGGTTGAAGCCACCTACGTCACGGCTCAGCAACTGGAAGCGTTCCTCGCCTCTCAGGGAGCACACGCCTGGCTCTGCTCCGCCTGGGAAATAGAGAAGGCTCAATCAAAACTGGATGGCACTGAGCTTGTCCTCAGCGTGGGTGGAGATGGCACCATCCTGCGTGCGGCACAGGTGGTCTTCCAGAGTAAAATCCCCCTCACCGGCATCAACCTGGGCACGCTGGGCTTCATGACCGAGCTGAACATAGATGAGGCGCAGGATAAGCTGAAAGAGCTGTTTCAGGGCAAAGGCTGGACTGACGAGCGCGTCATGCTTGAGGTGGCTCTCTCCCCTGAAGGCAAGAAACCTTCTCAATTCTTCCACTCGCTCAACGACGCCGTTGTTGCCCGGGGTACCATTGCCCGCGTCATCACTGTTGAAGCCTATATTGACGGAAAGTATCTCACCTCATACCGCGCTGATGGCGTCATCATCGCCACCGCCACCGGTAGCACCGGCTATGCTCTCGCCGCCGGCGGTCCCATTCTCCATCCGCAATCAAAAGACTTCATCCTTGTGCCCATCGTCCCCCACCTCAGCCTGGCAAACGCGCTGGTATTGCCGCCCACATCTGTTGTAGAATTAAAAGTGAAGGCAGTTCATGAGCCTTTCTTGAATATAGATGGCCACACCAATATCCCGTTACAGGACGGCGCCACTGTCACCGTGAAAATCAGCCGCCACACCGTCCGCTTCCTCAGAATCCACCCCCAGAGCACTTTTTTCACCACTCTGGAGCGGAAGCTGAAAGGTAAAAAAGAGATTGAGTACGGTAGAAAAAGCTAAAATTAAAGACGTGCCCCAGATTCACAAGCTCATCAACTACTTCGCAGAGAAAGGGGAAATGCTACCCCGCCCCCTCAGCGAAATCTATGAAAATATCCGCGATTTCTTTGTGGTCAGGAACGGGGAGCAAATAACCGCCTGCGGTGCGCTTCACGTAGCCTGGGAGGACCTTGCGGAAATCAAGTCCCTAGCGGTGTCCCCGAGCGACCAGAAGAAGGGTTTGGGTGCTAACATTGTGCAAGCCTGCCTCAAGGAAGCCAGAGAACTGGGCATAGCCACCGTGTTCTGCCTCACCTATCAGCCGGCCTTCTTTGAAAAAATGGGCTTTAAAAAGGTTGATGTCATGAGCCTGCCGCGCAAGGTCTGGACCGAATGCTACCGCTGCCCCAAATTCCCCAACTGCGATGAGGTCGCTCTGGTCTGCAAGCTGGAAGTGTAAGCATGGAGAAAACCGTTTCCAGCAAGCTCATCTATTCCGGCAGGGTGGTTCGCCTGCGCGTTGATACCGTGCAGAGCGCGGGCGGAAGGCGGACCACTAGGGAAATCGTGGAGCATGACGATTGCGTGGCGATTGTCCCGCTGGACGAAAACGGCAAAGTCCTCCTCGTAAAGCAATACCGCAAGCCGATAGAGAAAGAGCTTCTGGAGATACCCGCGGGGGGCATTGACCCGGGAGAAGATGCTGAGTCCGCCGTCCGCCGTGAATTGCGCGAGGAGACGGGCTACTTACCCCGAAAGGTCAAAAGGCTGGGCGGATTTTACGCCTCGCCGGGCTATTCCAGCGAATACCTCCACCTCTACCTGGCAACAGACCTCATCCGGAGCCCGCTCCGTGCCGAGGACACCGATGAAATCAAGCTCGTCCGTGTGCCGGTAAGCCAGCTCCGCACACTGGTGACCTCAGGTGCCATCTGCGATGACAAAAGCATCGCCGGCATCTACCTGTTTCTGGAGCACTACCGGGAATACCGACGCCGCCATAGTAGCGCCTAGCCCAGCTTCCCGGAAAGCTCTTTACCGCCAAGCAGATGCATGTGCAGATGGGGCACAATCTGTCCGCCTTCTTTCCCGGAGTTGATGACGATGCGGTAGCCCCGCCCGGCGATGCCTTCCTGCTTCGCCATCTGATTGGCAACCTGCACCATCCGCCCGATGAGCGTAATCTCACTAGCCTGCACCTGAGCCAGGTCAGGTATGTGCTTTCTGGGCACGATGAGTATGTGAGTGGGCGCCAGAGGGTGAATATCCCGGAAGGCAACAATCTCTTCATCTTTATAGAGCGTCTTGCTGGGCAAAACGCCCGCCACAATCTTGCAGAAGATGCAGTCCGTCATCAGCCTTACCTCCTGTACTTCGCCTTGTTTACCTCAAAAAGGTCAATACCATAGATGTCATCAGCAACAATCGCCGGGAAGTCCTCCACCACCAGCCGCCGCATGGCTTCAGGACCCAAATCTTCATACGCCACAATCTCCGCCTGCCTGATGCACTTTGACAGCAATGCCCCGGCACCCCCGATGGCGACGAAATACACCGCCTTATACTTTTGAATCGCTTCCCGCACCGCCAGCGACCGGTTTCCCTTCCCAATCATGGCTTTTACACCGGCGGCGAGAAGCCGCGGGGCAAGCGTGTCCATCCTGGCGCTGGTCGTCGGTCCCGCCGCTCCGATAATCCGTCCCGGCCGCGCCGGAGATGGACCGGTATAATAGATGGTCTGCCCCTGCAAATCCACCGGCAGTTTCTCCCCGGCGTCAAGCGCCTTGACCAGCCGCCGGTGCGCGGCATCGCGCGCGGTGTAGATAACGCCTGAAATAAGCACCTGCGTGCCAGCGGTAAGCCTCTCTATCGTCTTATCGTCAATCGGCGAGGTAATGCGCATCACCGCCATTTTAGAGCACCACCTCCCGGTGTCTGATGCTGTGGCACTGGAAATTGACTGCCACCGGCATACAGGCAATGTGAGTGGGATAGGTCTCCACATGCACCGCAAGCGCAGTGGTCCTGCCGCCCAGTCCCAGCGGACCGATGCCCAGGTTATTGATACGGCTCAGAAGCTCTTCTTCCAGTTCAGCCACTTCAGCATCAGGGCTGGGATTGCCCACTGGGCGGACAAGCGCCTTTTTTGACATCAGCACCGCCTTCTCTGAGGTGCCGCCGATTCCCACCCCAACGATGAGCGGCGGGCAAGGCATCCCTCCTGCCTCATCCACCGCCTTCACCACGAATTCCACCACCCCCTGCCTCCCCTCAGCGGGCTTGAGCATCCCCAGCCGGGTCATGTTCTCCGCGCCTGCCCCTTTGGGGAGAAACGTGATTTTGATGCGGTCGCCTGGCGTGATATCGGTATGGATAATAGGCGGGACAATATCCTTGAGCGGGGTGCGGGCGGAGAAGGGACGGCTGACCATGCTGTTGCGCAGGTAGCCCTCGGCATAGCCTTGAGTGACACCATCGGTGACGGCTTCATACAGGCTGCCGCCGGTGATGTGCACCTCCTGACCTATCTCCAGGAAAATGACCGCTGCGCCGCAGTCCTGGCAGAGGGGAATCTGCTCCTCGCGGGCAATGCGGGCATTCTCCAGCAGGCTCCTCAGCACTTCCTTCCCCAGCGGTGATTCTTCTGTCTCCCGGGCTTTCCTGAGCGCCGCCATCACCTCATTGCTCAGCTCATAGTTCGCCTGCTGGCACAGTTGAGCAACTGCCTGAGCAATATCGCTCGCGCGCAATTCCCGCAAAGGTCTCCTCCCTACCCCAGAACGCTAATAAGCTTTCTCACCGCCTCCGCTGATGCCGCCAGCTTCACCATTTCCTCCGCCATGAGGTCAAGCTCTACTATCTGCTCAATGCCATTCTTTCCCAGCTTCACCGGAACACCGAGCACCACATCCTTCAACCCGTACTCTCCCTGCAAATAGGCGGCGCAGGAGATAACCTGCCTCTTATCAAAGACCACCGCCTCCACCATCTGCATGACGGCGGCAGAAGGCGCGTAGAAGGCGCTCCCCGTCTTGAGCAAATTCACAATCTCCGCCCCACCCTTCACCGCCCGCGTGATGAGCTGGTCTATTTTTTCTGCCGGAAGCAAATTCGTCAGCGGCATACCGCCCACCGTGCATAGCCGCGGAAAAACCACCATGTTCTCCCCATGCTCCCCCACCGTAAAAGCAAAGACGTCAGAGACAGCTACGTTCAATTCTAAAGCAATAAACGTGCGTAGCCTAGCGCCATCAAGCGCTCCGGATAGCCCGAAAACCCTCTCTCTGGGAAATCCGCTCACTTTCAAGGCTAGGTAGGTCATGGCGTCCACCGGATTGGTCACCGTGATGATGATGCCGCCGGGAGAGTGTTTCACCACATTGCTGACCACGTCCTTCACAATCCTGGCATTGGTGGTGATGAGCTCATCGCGGGTCATACCCGGCTTCCGCCCGATTCCTGACGTGATGACCACGATGTCAGAATTTGCCGTGTCCTGATAGCCATTGGTGCCGGTGATGCGTGAATTGAACCCGATGACCGGCGCTGATTCCTGGATATCCAGCGCCTTGCCCTGGGGCAGTCCTTCTATTATGTCAACTAGAACGACGTCAGCATAGCCCTTCTCCACAATGCGCTGGGCGCACGTGGCGCCGACATTTCCCGCTCCGATGATGCTGATTTTTTTCATTTTCACGCCCTTCTCAGCTCCCTTATCACGGCATCTGTCACCTGTGTCGTGCCGACCGCTTCCGCGCCCTCAGGCTTCATGTCATAGGTCAAATACTTGCCCTCCGCAATGACCCGCGCAATCGCCCCTTCCAGCCGGTCCGCCACCTTTTTCTCCCCCAGGTGGCGCAACATCATTACGCCGGAGAGCATCATCGCCATGGGGTTGATTTTGTTCTGACCGGCATACTTGGGCGCACTGCCATGGGTGGGCTCAAAGACGGCTATCTCATCGCCAATATTAGCCCCGGGGGCAACCCCCAGTCCGCCCACCAGCCCGGCACATAAATCGGAAAGGATATCGCCATAAAGATTGGGCGCCACGACGATGTCAAACTGCTGTGGCTTCTTCACCAACTGCATGGTCATATTGTCCACCAGCCGGTCCTCAAAGACAATATCGGGATATTCCTGGGCGACCTCCCGCGCCACGGCGAGGAACAGCCCGTCAGAGAACTTCAAAATGTTTGCTTTATGGATGGCGGTGACCTTCTTCCGGTGATAGGCGCGGGCATACTCAAAAGCAAACTTTACGATGCGGCGACTCCCTGTCTCAGAAATCATCTTCAGGCTGATTCCGGAGTCTTCCGCAATCTTGCCTCTTTTGGCGGCGGCTGCCAGCTTGATGATTTTAGCCACCTCCGGAGACCCTTTCTCAAACTCCACTCCGGCGTAAAGGTCCTCCATGTTTTCCCTGACCACCACCAGGTCCACATCGCGGTAGCGGGTGGGCACACCGGGATAGGTCTTGCAGGGGCGCAGACAGGCATAAAGATTGAGCTCCTTGCGCAGGGCGACATTGACACTGCGGAAGCCTGTGCCCACGGGGGTGGTGATGGGACCTTTGATGGCAACCTTGTTCTTCTTGATTGACTCAAGGACAGTATCAGGCAGAGGCGTGCCAAACTTGCTGATGGCATCTGC
>DAOTYE010000062.1:0-20739 GCA_034434915.1 Dehalococcoidales bacterium | reverse complement strand
TTTAATAAGGTCAAATGGTTTCTCAGCCCATTTGCCAATTTTGGCTTTCATAATTTGTTCACTTCCCGCATCAGTGCGGTGAAGATGTCAGCCTCAGCCACCACCCCCACCTTTTGCCCCTTCTTGAACAGGACGGCTTTACCCTTCCCGCAGGCGATGCCCACATCAGCGTCCTTAGCCTCGCCGGGACCGTTCACCACACAGCCCATCACCGCCACCTTGACGGGCTTATTCATTTTCAGGAGCTCTTTTTCCACCCTTTGCGCCAATTTTACTATATCCACCTCTGCCCGACCACAGGTGGGACAGCTCACCAGCACCGGACCGCGCTGGCGCAGGTCAAGGCTTTTCAAAATCTCGTAGGCGGCGATGACTTCCTCCCGCGGATGAGCGGTGAGGGACACACGGATGGTATCGCCGATGCCCAGGTAAAGCAACGTGCCGATGCCCACGGCACTGCGGATGACGCCCGTCCGGGGCAAGCCCGCTTCCGTGATGCCTATGTGGAGGGGATAGGGCATCTTTCCCGCGATGAGCTTGTAGGCTTCAATGGTGGTGGGCACGTCAAAGGCTTTCAGTGACACTTTTATCAAGTCAAAGTCAAGGCTTTCCAGAAGTTTAATCTGCTCCAGCGCCGCGGCAACCATGCGCCCGGCGATGGATAGTTTTTTGTCAGCGGTCGCGGGCAGACTGCCGGCGTTCACGCCAATGCGGATGGGCACACCGCGCTCTTTTGCCGCAAGCGCGACTGCCTTTACTCTGGCAGGGTCGCCGATATTGCCCGGGTTCAGGCGCAGTCCATCCACGCCTGCTTTGAGCGCAGAGAGCGCCAGCCGGTAGTCAAAATGGATATCAGCGATAAGGGGGATGGAGATCTTCCGCTTAATCAGGGCGAGTGCTTCCGCCGCTTCGGCATCAGGCACCGCGACGCGGATAACTTCGCACCCGCACTCCTCAAGCTCCTTGATTTGCCGCACGGTGGCTTTGACATCGCGGGTGTCCGTCTTGGTCATGGACTGGACGACGATTGGTGCGCCACCGCCCACGGTCACACCGCCGATTTTGATTGCCTTGCTGATGCGCCGTTTTATCATCGCTATGGCAGTAAACTCCCGCCGGTCAAAATGCGGAGGATATCCTGATATGTTATCAGGAGTGCAAGCGTGATGAGCAGGGCAAAGCCAATCATGTGCACCAGCCCTTCAGTTTTGGGCGAAATACGCTTGCCGCGCCTTATTCCCTCAAGCAAAACAAAGGCAATGCGCCCACCGTCCAGCGCCGGCAGAGGCAATAAATTGATGATGGCAAGGTTGATGCTCAGGAAGCCGGCAAACTCAAGCAGAGGGCTGAACCCGGCGCGCGCCACCTGACCGGTAATCTGGGCAATGCCCACCGGTCCGGTGACCACCGCTGATGCTGAGCCGATGATAATGCTGATGATTTCATTTTTGAAAAGGATATAGGTTTCAATGCACTCACTTATGCCCATCGGCACAGCCTGCCAGACGGGATAAGACCGTCTCTCAACGACCGCGGCTTCCAGCCTGACCTGCACACCCACTGCCCCCTGCCCTTCCGGGGGACGCCAGCGCGGCGTAAGCTGAACCGCTTCAATATCGCCGGCGGTCTTTTTGACCTGAACGGTGACAGATTCGCCCAGCTTCAGGTGGAAATAGCGCTGTAAATCAACAAGGTTCCTCACTGGTCTTCCATTCACCGAGATGATGGTATCGCCCGGCTCAAGGTTTGCCAGCTCAGCCGGAGAGCCCTGAGCCACCGCCGCCACTTCCACCTGCCCGGAGACTATGTCATGGGGAATCATGAATGCCACGGTGAACAGCAGAAGAGGCAGGAGAAAATTCATGAGCGACCCCGCGCTCAATACCAGCATCCTGACGCCGATGCTCTTGCCGGCGAGGCTCCTCTCCACCTTGGGGTCTTCTTCTCCCGCCAGCTTGACGAAGCCACCCAGAGGGAGAGCATTAAGGGAATAGCGTGTCTCTCCCCGCTTGATTGAGACCAGCCGCGGCGGAAAGCCGATGCCGAACTCCTCAACCCCCACCCCAAAGGCTTTTGCCGTGACGAAGTGTCCAATCTCATGAAAAAGGACGATGACAATGATAACCGCAAAAAATGAGATGATGCTCAGTGCCACTACTTCTCTCCCCCAGCCAGCTTCAAAACTGTTTCTTTTGTCCAGGCGTCCGCCGCCATGATTTCCTCAAGCCCCGGCGCATGACGGGGCTGATGCCGCTCCAGGGCTTTCTCAATCAGAGAGGCGATATCCGTGAACTTGATGCGCCCGGCGAGGAAAAGCTCTACCGCCAGCTCATCCGCCGTAGCAAGCACTACCGGGTAAGTATCCCCGCTTTTTGCCGCCGCAAGTGCCATCTTCAGGCAGGGAAACCGCGCCATGTCCGGCGGCTCAAAGGTCAGCTTGCGCAATTTCCCCCAGTCAATCCTGGGAAGCTGAGGATTGTCCAGGCGCTGGGGATAGGAGAGGGCATACTGGATAGGCAGACGCATATCCGGACATCCCATCTGAGCTTTCACCATGCCATCAACAAATTCCACCATGGAGTGGACGATGCACTCCGGATGGACCAGAATTGAAATACAATCATAAGGCATGCCAAAAAGCCAGTGTGCCTCCATCACCTCAAGACCTTTGTTCATCATGGTGGCAGAGTCAATGGTTACTTTTTTCCCCATTTTCCATGAAGGGTGTGTAAGTGCCTGCTCCACTGTCACGCCGGCAAGCTGAGAGGATGTGAAGCGGTAGAAGGGACCGCCGGAGGCGGTGAGAATGATACGCGCCGCTTTCTGCTTCTCTCCGTTAAGGCACTGCCAGATGGCGCTGTGCTCACTATCCACAGGTATGATGGTGGCGCCGGTTTTCTTTAGCTCCCGGGTTATGATTGCGCCCGCCATCACCAGAGACTCTTTGTTCGCCAGGGCAATCCTCTTGCCCGCCTTCACCGCGGCCAAGGTGGGGCTTAAGCCAGCTTTCCCCGCCGTGGCAATCACTACCAGGTCAGCATCCGGATGCGATGCAATCTCTTCGCGCGAGATGAACTGACAGCGAGGGACATTCAGGCATGCTTGCACCTTGCTACTGGAGCAGTTTGCCGGGTCATAGCAGGCGAAGTCAGGCTTGAACTCATCAATCTGCCGGGTGAGCAAATCCAGGTTTTTCCCCGCCGCCAGCCCTACAATGCGGAAACGCTGAGGGAAGGCACGCACGATATCAAGGGTCTGCTGACCGATGGAGCCTGTGGAACCGAGGATTGCCAAGCGTTTTACCGGACTACTCATAAGCCATTGCCTGCGATACTTATTATCTTACTACAAAAGCGTGAGCGAATGTAAGTCAGGGCAACCGGTTATGTAATATTGCCTTGGTTAGTTCGGTTGGGCACTACCTTGACCAAAAAATCAGTGCCAATAATACCGCCAGACTCCACGCTATTGTAGCTATGGTAAAAAGTAGTATAATTGCTCGCGGAGCAGACAGTTGAAAATAAAGGTGAGGGCTGACTATGAAAGGAAAAGCAGTCATATTGAACCAGAAAGATAACGTGGCAACAGCGCTGGCGGAGCTCAAAGAAGGAGATGAGCTGAAGCTGACCACTGCGGAAGGTGAGGTGCAGGTCAAGCTACGTGCGGCGATACCTTTCGGGCACAAGTTCAGCTTCAGAAAAATTCAGAAAGGCAAGCCGGTGCTAAAGTACGGGGAGACAATCGGTACAGCTACCGAGACTATCATGCCGGGCGACCACGTGCATGTCCACAACGTGATAAGCACGAGAGGCCGCTAAGAGCAGGAGGAGTTCATTATGAGTTTCTATGGCTATCCGCGACCGGACGGTTCAGTGGGCGTGCGCAACTACGTGGGCATTATCTCCACAGTAAGCTGTGCCAATGATATGGCACTGTGGCTCTCCCAGCAGATTAAGGGAACGGCGCCATTTCTGCACCCTGCCGGGTGTGGCCAGGTGCAGTCAGACCTGGACATAGTAACCACCACCCTTACGTCAATCGGTCAAAACGCCAATCTTGCCGGTGTCTTGCTCGTCAGCCTGGGATGTGAAGGGGTGAATGTGGACCGGATTGAGGAAGGCATCGCCCGTACGGGTAAGCCGGTAAAGAGAATCACCGGCCTGAAAGCCGGGACCGTTGCCGCATATAATGAAGGCTTGCTCCTGGCACAGAAGATGGTGCAGGAAGCATCCAAGATAAAGCGGGAGAAGTTTGATGACTCACACCTGGTAATCGGCGTCAAGTGCGGCGGCTCAGACACCACATCCGGGCTTGCCTCCAACCCGGCAACAGGTGCCGCCTGCGATATCGTCGTGGAAAAGGGGGGCACGTGCATTTTCGGAGAGACAACGGAGTTCCTGGGCGCAGAGCATATCCTGGCTAAGCGAGCGGTTAACAAAAATGTCGCAGATAGGATTTACATGATTGTGGACCGGCTGGAGAAACGGGTCATCGCCAGCGGCGGAGATATGAGGGGAGGGAACCCCAGCGCGGGCAACATTGCCGGGGGGCTGACCACCATTGAGGAGAAATCACTGGGAGCCATCAGCAAGGGCGGCACCAAGCCAATTCAGGGCGTGTATGAATACGGTGAGCGGGTAAAGGGTAAGGGGCTGTTTATTATTGACTCACCGGGGCGTGAGCCGGACTTTTTGACGGCGCTTGCCGCCGGGGGTGCTCAAATCGCGCTGTTTTCCACCGGACTGGGTGTGCCACAGGGGTTTCCTTTTATCCCGGTGATAAAGATAACTGGCAACCCGGTCACCTTCAAGCGCTTGCCTGACCACATAGATATGCTGGTGAAACTGGATGTGGATAAAGGCTCCTGGATACAAGCGGAGGGACAGAGGATTTATCACGAGATACTGGCGGTAGCTTCCGGCAAACAGACAAAGGCGGAAATTCTGGGCTACGGCATTTTCCCGGGCATGTGCACCAGGGGACCGATAATATAACACAGCATAAAAACAGAGAGGGGTGAAAACCCCTCTCTGTCCTCCTCCACCCCCAGACCCGTTCTGATTATCAATTTTTCAGCAGTTCACTGATGGCTTCACCGAGCGGCAGTTCCGCTTCCTTAGTATCCTCTTCTGATGGACTTTCTACTGCCACCGGCTGTTTCTTGCCAGGGTACAGATCATACCACGAGTTGCGGAACTCTCTTTGCTCACCGCAGAACTTGCAGACACCGCGACTGGTGGGACCATTGGCGCTTTCAATAACCCAGTAATGAGTACAGCCCTGCGGGACCGCAGGCTTTCTGGGAGTCTCTTTCACCTTATCTCTCAACACCGCGCACCTCCTTTGGTATTGATAACGTTATTCTACCTGAGCAGTTAGCGCCTGTATGTGACTTAAATCACATAAAGGCGGGATTAGAGAAATAGAAAGAGGAAATGGGACTAAGAACTAAAAAACAGCGGAAATCTGAGACAACTTCTGAGCTAATGCTTTTCTATCACGATTTCATAAGGGCAAGTAAGAGCACCGGTGGGACAGACTGCCTCACACTCAGTACACCAGCCGCAGCTCTCCGTTTCAATTACCCTGACCACTTTACCTGCCATCACCAGGGCGCCGCATTTGCAAACGCTAACACATAGACCACAGCCATTGCACTTGCTATGGTCAATAAGAGGCATGCTCATCCTTTTTCTCCCCACCATAATTATATCCTAATCTGAATTCAGTGCTCCGTCTGCGACTTTTATCTCACCCGATGATGCCGGCCTGGCGGCGCAGGGCTGGCTCATCAACAATCACTATACGGTGCCGCTCCAGCCGGATTAACCCTTCTTGAGCGAGCACTCTGAGCGACCTACCCACCATTTCCCGTGCTGTGCCTGCCAGGGCAGCCATTTCCTGCTGGGTAAGCTTAGGCCTCTGGTCATCATCACTGCGGGCGTACTCCAGCAGGACTTTTGCCACCCGGTTGGTAACCTGCCGGAAGGAGAGGTCTTCTACCAGAGAAACCAGATGCTCAACCCGCTGAGAAAGGACTTTGAGCATATTCCGGGCAAGCAACGGGTGCCGGGGCATAAGCGCCTCTACAGCGCTCTTGCGGAGACCATAGAGGGTCAGCGGCATCACCGCTTCAGCACTTGCCAGGTTTATGCCCCCGCTGAAGACAGGAACATCGTTAAGAGAGCCGCCCGGACGCACGAAGTAGAGGATTTGCTCTTTGCCATCCGTTGATGTCTTGAATACTTTGGCCACACCCGCCACCACAAAATAGACCGTATCAGCCGGCCCGCCTTCAGTTAAGACCAGCTCTCCTTTTCTTGCCGTCTTTTCAAAAAGGAATGATGAGATTGAATCAAGCTCCTCCTGACTCATCCCAGCAAAATACGCCACGTTTTTCAGAAAAGATGTTTGAACTGCCATGATAACTCTTGTAGCCGGGTACACAGAAAACTTGCTTCCCGTAACTATAGCATGGAAAGCCTTGCTTTGCCAATAGCGGTTTATAGCTGTTATTGCCAGTAGCGTAGCGACGAAGCACTCTCTTTCTATTGAGGTTGCCATGAGCACTGAGGTGCTCTCGGAATGACATTAGAGCCAAAACCGGATAGCGTCCGCAGGAAGCAGTCTTTCAAAGGTTTCACGGCTTTGTGCTATACTGAAAAGATAGCTTTGCTAGATTGCGAGGAACAGAAATGAGCCAGTTCATTGATAAGCTGAACCAGATGATAAAAACCACTTTCCAGCCGCTGGGCTTCCGCTCTCTTGCGCAGAGTCATGTCAAGCCCAGGTTACTGTTTGTTGCCAGCCTGAAACAGGGTGAACAGCCTGACCGGCCGGATGATGCTTTTTCCGGGGCTGATGCCATCCTGTTCGCCCCAGAAGCGGGAGCCAAATCAGGAACAAAGCTGGTCCCCTATCCCGCCAGCATACCGTGGGGCATCTCTGTCAAAGAGCCCGGAATAAAGGATTTAAAGCCATTCATTGAAGACGGGTGTGATTTCCTGGTGTTCTCGCCGGGAGCGACTCCCCTTTCAATCCCAAAAGACGCTGGAAAAATCGGCAGAATACTGAGGATAGATTCGTCAATCAGCGATAGCCTGCTGAGGACACTCAATGAGCTTGCTGTGGATGCTCTGCTCATCGCTGACGAAGCCAAAAAAGAATCTTTCCTCACCTGGCAACACCTGATGGCTCTCCGCCGCCTCACCATAAGCCTGATGAAGCCAAGATTGCTCATGACCCCACCGGAGCTGAGCGAAGACGAAATCCAGTTGCTGTGGGATGCAGGGATTGATGGTGTGGTGATAGAAACAGATATCGCACAGGCGAGCGCCAGAATGCAGAAGCTCCGCCAGACGATTGATAAAATGACGCTAGCTCCGCGCAGGCACAAAAGAGGAGAGGCAATCTTGCCCCGCATCGCTGAAGAACGCCCTGCGCCACTGGAGGAAGATGAGGAAGAAGAATAACTCCCTGCTCTAGCGGCAGGAGGAACGGGACATCTGCCAGTACTTGCCTTCCGTGGTTATTGACGGGGCAATCACCATTTCTGCTTTATGCATCTCCTTGATGGTAGCGGCGCCACAGACGCCCATAGCCGTGCGCAGTGCACCCACCAGGTTCTGCGTTCCGTCAGTTACGGAAGTGGGGCCAAAGAGTATTTGCTCCAGTGTGCCGGTGGTGCGCACCTTGATTCTGGTGCCGCGCGGCAGTGCCGGGTGGGGATTTGCCATACCCCAGTGAAAACCGTGCCCGGGCGCTTCCTTCGCCTGAGCAAAAATTGAGCCGAGCATGACGGCATCGGCGCCGGCGGCAATAGCCTTGCAGATATCCCCGCCCTTGCGGAAACCGCCATCGGTGATGATAGGCACATAGCGCCCGGTTTCCTTGAAATATGTGTCCCGCGCCGCGGCGCAGTCTATAGTTGACGTTATCTGCGGGACACCGATGCCCAGCACCTCGCGCGTGGTGCAAGCCGCCCCGGGTCCTACTCCCACCAGGACAGCGGCAATCCCGGTCTTCATCAGCTCCAGGCAGGCGCTATAGCTCACGCAATTGCCCACGACCACCGGTATTTTTACTGATTCACAAAGCTCGGAAAAGATGAGCCCGCGCGCGCTTTTAGAGATGTGGCGGGCGGTGGTGACCGTGGACTGCACCACAAAAATATCTGCTCCAGCTTCAGCGGCGATTGGGGCAAAGCGCTTGGCGTTGGCGGGTGTGCAGGATACGGCACATAGGGCTTCCCCCTGTTTAATCGCCCTTATCCGTTTCCCGATAAGGTCTTCTTTGATTGGCTGAGAATAGATTTTCTGCAGAAGCGCAGTAACCTCAGTATCCGGCGCCTGAGCAATCTCCGCCAGAACATCCTGCGGCTTGTCATATCGCGTCTGAACACCTTCAAGATTTAACACCGCCAGACCGCCCATCTTGCTCAGAAGGATGGCGAAGTTAACATCAGTGACAGCGTCCATGGCCGCCGCAAGAATAGGAATGGAGAGCTTTACTTTATCTATACTGAAATCAATGTTGGTCTGGTCAGGATTGATGGTAACATCACCGGGCACGATTGCCACTTCATCAAATCCATAGGACTGTTTCAACTGCTTGAAACTCGGGTTACTCATGGTATTTCCTCATCCTTTTTAAGGACAGACTATATCAGAGATGGAGATGGAAGTCAAGCAAACCGGAGGTTCTTCAGCTAGACTTAAACTCAGTGGTAAGCTATAATGACATAATATCAGGATGACTTTTCATGCCTACTTTGTATATCGTGGCCACCCCTATTGGCAATCTGGAAGACGTCACTTTACGTGCCCTGCGCATCCTGCGGGAAGTCAAGCTCATTGCCGCTGAAGATACCAGAACCACACGGAAACTGCTCGCCCGCTATAAGATAAAAACTCCTTTGACCAGCTATCATGAACATACCAAGCAGAACAAAATGGACTATATACTGGAGCGCCTGAAGGAAGATGACGTCGCGCTTGTCTCTGAGGCAGGCATGCCCGGCGTGTCTGACCCGGGCTACGAGCTTATCCGCGCCGCATACGAGCGCGGCATTGCGGTTGTCCCCGTGCCAGGACCATCAGCAATCATTACTGCACTCGCTGTCTCGGGACTGCCCACGGAGCATTTCACCTATATCGGTTTTCTGCCGAACAGAGCAAACGCCCGCAGGCAGATGCTGGAATCAATAGCGCACGAGAAAGCCACCGTCATCGCTTTTGAGGCGCCGCACCGGCTATCAGCATCGCTAAACGACATACTGTCAATCTTGGGCGACCGTAACATCGCCGTCTGCCGGGAGCTGACCAAGCTCCATGAGGAAATCTTCCGCGGCACGGTCAGCGAGGCGATTAAATACTTCGTCCAGCCGAGGGGTGAATTTACCCTGGTTATTGCAGGCAGACAGGAGAAAATGAAGCCAGAGTTGACAAAAGAGATAGAAAAACGGTTACACTATATGTATCTGTCCGGCATGCCGGCAAAGAAAGCAACAGCAAAGCTGGCTGAAGAGACTGGCTTAACACGCAGAGAGCTATACCGGGCATGGCTGACCCTGGATAAAGTCTGGAGCCGGAAGAAAGACTCGTATCAGAGTTCGGGAGGAGTGAAATAATGCGTCGCGGTTGTATTTCCACAGGTCAGGTCAGATGTGATGAATGTAAAAAAATGATACCATACCCGGAACGCTATCTCGCCATTGACGAGGAAAACGGAGTTGAGGTAGAAGAAGGCACCACTATGCGCTACTGCGTGGAATGCTGTCTGAAAAAGGGGTACGCTCACTATAAGATGGAAAAGGGAGAAAAAGTCCTCTCTTTCTTTAAGGAGTAATTGAACCGCCATGAGTGAGCGTATTTTCATCGGCGTTGCCTGGCCCTATGCCAGCGGCCCGCTCCATGTGGGACACGTTGCTGGCGCCTACCTGCCGGCAGACATCTTCGCCCGCTATCACCGCACCAAGGGCAATGAAGTCATCATGGTCTCCGGCTCTGACCAGCACGGCACGCCCATCACCATCAAGGCAGAGCAGGAGGGGAAAAAACCGGCGGAGGTGGTGGCATATTTCCATCAGATATTTCTTGATTCCTGGAAGAAGCTGGGCATCTCCTGGGACCTCTTCACCACCACCGGCACCCAGAACCATGCCCGTGTTTCTCAGGATATCTTTCTGACTCTCCTTAAAAAGGGATACATCTATAAGGAAACCGTCTCGCAACCCTACTGTCCCAAGTGCCAGCGTTTTCTCCCTGACCGCTATGTAGAAGGCACCTGTCCCCACTGCCAGTATCCCGGCGCCCGCGGCGATCAGTGTGAAGCCTGCGGCAAGCCGCTTAACCCGCAGGACCTCATCGGCTTTCGCTGTCGTATCTGCGGGACGGCTCCGGTGTTTAAGGATACGGAGCACTTCTTTTTAAAGCTCTCCGCGTTTAACGACCGCCTCCTCACCTGGATAAGAAAGCAGACCCACTGGCGGCAGAATGTCACCAACTTCGTGGAGCATTATCTTGAGGATGGCTTGAAAGACCGCGCCATCACCCGCGATATTGAGTGGGGCATCCCTATTCCTCTTGAGGGATATGAGGGAAAGCGACTTTATGTCTGGTTTGAAGCAGTCATCGGCTATCTTTCCGCCGCCATTGAGTGGGCTTCCTATCAGGACGATAAGGAAAAGTGGCGCGCCTTCTGGCAGGACAAAAATACCAAGAGCTACTACTTTATCGGCAAGGATAATATTCCCTTCCATGCCCTCATCTGGCCCGCCATGCTCATGGGCTATGACGAGACTCTGAACCTGCCTTTTGACATTCCGGCAAACGAGTTTCTGACCATTGAAGGCAAGAAAATCTCCACCAGCCGCAACTGGGCTATCTGGCTCCCGGATTACCTTTCCCGCTATGACCCGGAGCCGCTACGCTACCTGCTGTCCATCAATATGCCGGAAACCTCAGATACCGATTTTTCCTGGCGGGAGTTCGTGCGCCGGAACAATGATGAGCTGGTGGCAACATACGGTAATCTGGCGCACCGGGTGCTCACCTTTACCTATAAGAATTTTGATGGCAGTGTGCCTCAGCCCGGCGAGATGGACAGTCAGGACAAAACCATTCTGGACATGGCACACTCTGCCATTAAAGCCACGGATGAGATGCTTTACTGCTGCCACTTCCGCGACGCGATAAGGTCCGCTATGGCACTGGCTCAGGAGACGAACCGTTACCTTGACCGCAAAGCGCCGTGGAAAGCAATCAAAGAGAACAGACAGGCCGCGGCAACCTCACTCCATGTTGCCCTCACCGTGCTTTCTGCGCTGAGCACCATGCTCTATCCATTCCTGCCTTTCAGCTCGCAGAAGCTGTGGGAGTTCCTCGGTTTCAAGGACACGGTGCAAGAAGGCGGCTGGCGACTGCATACTCCACCCGCCGGACAGAAGCTTCTTCTGCCACAGCCATTGTTTTCCAAGCTGGATGATGAGACTATTGAAGAAGAAAGCAAACGCCTGGGACAGGAATACCGGTCAGGTTAGCGGAGGCTCTGTGGAACTTACGTCTATCTACGCCCCAATACTGCAAGATTTGAACAAAGTGAGGGACACGCTGAAGTCCATCAGCCGCGTAGATTTTCCCTGGCTTGCCGAGCAACTGGGCTATGTGGTGCGAAGTGCGGGCAAAGGCATCCGCCCCGCCCTCACCCTCCTTTCCGGGAAATTCTATAATTACGACCTGCGCTACCTTTTGCCCATGGCGGTCTCAGTAGAACTGATGCATACTGCAACACTGATTCATGATGATGCCATTGACAATGCCGTGGTGCGCCGCGGTCAGCCCACCATCAATAAGATATGGGGAGATGAAAACGCCATCCTGCTGGGTGATTACCTCTTCGCCAAGGCAGGTGAATATGTTTCAGACACCTTAAACCCACGGGTGATTAAGCTCTTCTCCCAGACCCTTGCCACCATCTCCAGCGGCGAAATCAACCAGCTCCTTGATGCCTTCAAAGTGGAGCAGAGCCATGAGAACTATTTGCAGAGAATCGCCAGGAAGACCGCATCCCTCTTCTCCCTGGCGACCGAATCCGGAGCTATCCTCAGTGGCGCTCCTGAATCCTCCGTGACACTGTTGAGGGACTACGGCTATAACCTCGGTGTCGCCTTCCAGATTGCTGATGATATCCTTGATTTTATTGGCACAGAAGAGAAGTTAGGCAAGCCAGTGGCATCTGACCTGATACAGGGCACCCTCACCCTCCCCTCCCTCCTCGTCCTTGAGCGCCTACCTGGCGATAATCCGGTCAGGCGGGCACTGGCAAGCCGCGGCAACCGCAAATACGTGAATGAAGCGATACGCCTGATTAAGAATTCGCCGATTGTGGATGAATGCTACAAGATTGCCGCAGAATACTGTGAGAAAGCACGCCAGACCCTGAAGAAACTGCCCGAAAACGAAAGCCACAAATCGCTGATAGACCTGACGGAATATATCCTCATACGGGATAAATAATCCTGCTGAAATCAGCTTAGCCCGGGGCGCATTCCGCCGGAGCCGGCACCATCCATTTATGAACTAACTCATATTGCCACATGATTAGTTCCTGTATAATCACAATGGAACAGTAGTCATTCTGTTTCAGGAGGCAAGTATGAGCGAAACTTTAAGCAAGGAAATGAAAAAGGCGAAGCTGAAGGATATCATCCTCAAGCTCCACGAGGGACTTTCAGTGACTGAAGCCAAAGAGCGGTTTGAGCGTGAGGTGGGGGAAATCACTTCCTCTGAGATTGCTGAGCTGGAACAGTCTCTCATCAATGAAGGGCTTTCCCCGGAAGAAATAAAGAAGTTCTGCAACGTCCACGCTCTTCTTTTTCAGTCTGCCCTGGAAAAGGCGACCATCAAAGAGACTTCACCGGCGCACCCGGTCTATTTGTTCAGACTGGAAAACCGTGAAATTGAAAAGCTCATTGATGCGATAAAAAAGGTCGCTGATAAGAAGGGGGAAATTGCCCTTCCGGTGCTCAAGTCATCCTTGAGAGAGCTTTTACTTAAACTAAAAAGTGTGGAAGTCCACTATGAAAGAAAAGAACAGCTTCTTTTCCCGTTCCTGGAAAAGAAGGGTTTCATGGGACCTTCCAAGGTGATGTGGGGCAAAGATAATGAAATCAGAGGACTTATGAAGGCGGCAGTCAATGGGCTGGATAGCATAAAAAGCACCGCTGACCTGCCAGGCTACCGGGAAAAGAGTCTGAACCCGCTCATTGAAGAGGTGCTGGGCATGATATTCAAAGAGGAGAACATCCTGTTCCCCACCTCACTGGAACTGCTGGACGCTGGTGACTGGGTGGATATACTGCGGGAAAGTGACGGTATTGGCTATGCCTTCATTGAAAAGCCGGCAGAGACCGCTGACCTTATCAGGAGCCTGGAAGCAACATTGCTTGAAGAGACCATGGTTGAAGACAAAAGCATCAGCCTGCCCACTGGCACCATCAGGCTGGAGGAGCTGATGCCCATTCTCAACACCCTGCCAATTGACCTGACCTATGTGGACAAAGAGGACACCGTGCGCTATTTTTCAGAAAGTAAAGCGCGCATTTTCCACCGCACCCGGGCTATCCTGGGCAGGAAGGTGCAGAACTGCCATCCGCCGCAGAGCGTTGACGTGGTGGAAAAGATTCTGAACTCTTTCAAACAGGGAAAGAAAGACCACTATGATTTCTGGATAAACTTCCATGACAGGCTGGTCTATATCCGCTATTTTGCGGTGCGGGATAGCCGGGGGAACTACCTGGGCACACTTGAAGTCACTCAAAACATCACCGGGATTAAGCGGCTGGAGGGGGAGAGGAGGTTACTGGATGAAAGAGATTGATTTGAGCAAAAGCGTATATGAACTCACCACGGTGTATCCTGAACTAATCAGCATCCCGAAAGAGCTGGGGTTTGCCGCTGTGGTAAACCCGCTGGTCCGCAGCACCATCGGCAGGGTGACCACCATACCTCAGGGTTGCCAGAAACAGGGGAAAAACCTGGCTGATGTGGCAAAGAGGCTAGAGGAAAAAGGTTTCACGGTGAAAGCGCCCTAGCCACGCCTTTATTCAGATGGCGCGGGCTTATGCTCCGGGACTAACTGTGGTACTTCACGCTGTTTCTTGGGAGCCGGCGCCGGTTTGACTTCTCCCGCCGGCGCCACCGGCACCGGTTCCGGCTTTACCTTCACTTCCTGTGGCGTAGCAGGACTGGCAGTGCCGAGCAAAGCGTCCAGTTGCGCTCCTTCAAGGGTTTCCTGGGCTATCAGCGTGGTAGAGAGCAGGACAAGCTTATCTTTATTTTCAGTCAGGATTTTGCGGGCGGTGCTATAGCCCTCCTGGATGATACGGTAAACCTCATCATCAATCATCTTGGCGGTCTCATCGCTATAGTCTTTCTGTTCGGCAATCTCACGCCCGAGAAACACCATCTCCTGCCTGTCGCCGAAGGTGCGCGGACCGAGCTTATCACTCATGCCCAGGCTGGTGACCATCGCCCGGGCAAGCTTGGTCGCCTGTTCAATATCTTCCGCGGCACCGCTGGTGATATCCTTAAAGATAAGCTCCTCGGCGACACGTCCACCGAGATACGTGGCAATCTTGTCCATGATTTGAGAACGACTCAGCAAATAGCGGTCTTCCGTCGGCAATTGTTTAGTATGACCGAGAGACATGCCCCGCGCCACAATTGAGACCTTGTGTACCGGGTCAGCATTCGGCAGCATCTTAGCCACGAGGGTATGTCCTGCCTCATGATAGGCAGTGATTTCCTTCTCTTTCTGGCTGATTTTACGGCTCTTCCGCTCCGGACCGGCAATGACCCGGTCTATTGATTCTTCAAATTCCTTCATGCTGATAGCTGATTTATTGCGCCGCGCCGCCAGAAGTGCCGCTTCGTTCACCAGATTGGCAATGTCAGCGCCGCTGAAGCCCACCGTGGCTTTGGCGAGCGTCTCCAGATTTACTGACTCGTCAAGTGGTTTACCTTTTATATGGACTTTAAGAATGGCAATCCTGCCATTGATGTCAGGCCGGTCAAGGATAATACGGCGGTCAAAGCGTCCCGGTCTGAGCAGAGCCGGGTCAAGGATATCCGGGCGATTGGTTGCCGCCATGACGACGACGCTGGTACTGGTATCAAAGCCGTCCATTTCCACCAGAATCTGATTGAGCGTCTGTTCACGCTCATCATGACTCCCACCCAGCCCGGCGCCACGGTGGCGACCCACGGCGTCAATTTCATCAATGAAGACGATGCACGGCGCGTTCCGCTTCGCCTGGTCAAAGAGGTCACGCACGCGGGAGGCGCCCACGCCGACAAACATCTCCACAAACTCACTGCCACTGATGGAGAAGAAAGGCACATTGGCTTCTCCCGCTACTGCCTTCGCCATGAGTGTCTTGCCGGTGCCCGGCGGACCCACGAGCAGAACTCCCTTGGGAATGCGGGCGCCCAGCTTCTGGAACTTCTCCCGGGACTTGAGGAACTCCACTACCTCTTGCAGGTCCTGTTTGGCTTCATCCACCCCGGCGACATCATTAAAGGTGATATTAGTGCGGTTAGGAGCAAACATGCGGGCACGACTGCGCCCGAAGTTCATCGCCTGGCTATTGGCTCCCCGCGCCTGGCGCAGGAGGAGAAAGAAGATAAAGCCGACCACGATGAAAGGCAGAAGGTTAAGCAGGAGAGAGCCCCAGTTAATGCCGGTGGAACCCTTCACATTAACGGTAACACCTTCAAGATTAAGGTTCTTAATCTCATAGATGCTGGTATTGCTCTCTTTGAATGTCTTAAGCTCGGCGCCGGTAAGCGTGGTGACAAGGAGCGTGTCCTCTTCAATTTCAATCTTGGCAATCTGTCCCTTCTGGGACATGGCAATAACTTCACTTAAGGGCACCTCTTCCGGTTTGTCCGGCATGGGCAGAAAATAGAAAAGCAGCGCCACCGCTCCCAGAATAAGGGCGATGTAAATGAACGCGTTACTGGTCCAGCCCGGTCTCACAGATTTACCTCACCTTCATTATATATTATACCAGATAATAGTCAATGTGAAAGAAATGAGTGAAAACCCTGATAGTACTAAATTCTTTTAGAGGCTATTATAGGTACTCTGGAGGAGCTGGGCGTCTCCTTCCAGATTTGGGCTTTCACAGATGACCAGCCCCTTCACTTTACGGTCTTTTAATGCCCGGAGAAAGTCACGGTAGTTAAAGTCAGAGTCAGGTATATTAAGATGATTAAGCTCGCCTTTCGCGCCGTAATGGATGCCGGATACGTGGATATGGATATCGTCCAGGGCGGGACGTCCCAGCCTTTTCTCTATTGCCTCCAGTGTTGAGACAAATTCAACATAGGAATTGGAAACGCCGGTGCGGGCATGCCAGTGGGCAAAGTCAACGCAGGGTGCCACGCCATCAAGCTCCAGACTCAGCTGAAGCACTTCGTCAATAGTACCAAACTGGCTGGGTTTACCCATGACCTCCGGCCGGACAATAATTTTATTTCCCTCCCGCCTGAGCTGATTGACCACCACGGCGAGATTATCTTTGATAATGGCATAGGCTTGCTCGGGAGAATCGCCCAAATAGAAGCCGGGGTGAAAAACCACGCTCCTTGCCCCGCAGAGCCAGCCGATGTGCGCCGCCTGGAGCAGACGCGCCTGGCTTGCTTTCAGCTTTTCCGGCTCGCGGGCATTAAGGTTGATATAGTATGGGGCATGCACGGAAAGCTTGACATCAAGCCTCTTCGCCACATCAGCGACGAGCCTGGCGCCGGCTTCCCCCATGGTGACCCTCTGGACGAACTCCAGCTCCATGGCACCGAGCTTGAGCTCCGCGATGCGCTCAATACCGCTGATGGAGGAGGGGTCTTTTGAGCTATGGGGCACGCCGCCGGTGCCGAAATAAAGTTGCTCCATCTTACTCTCTCAGGAATGACTGGTGGAGCCAGCGATAGGATTCGAACCTACGACAAGCGGTTTACGAAACCGCTGCTCTACCCCTGAGCTACGCTGGCGCCCAAAGCTAAACCTCGAACAGTTGGCGTTAAATTGGCGTTAATTTTATTCCTTGCCCCGTTTTTCCCCGGTGGCAGCACTTCGTCCAGTAACGCCATGGCATCTTGCTGCATCCCTTCAATTATATGGGAGTAAACGTCCATTGTAAAGGCTACCGAGGCGTGCCCCAGAGCTTCACTGATAACCTTTGGCTTGGCCCCGCGCAGCAACATAAGGCTGGCAAAGGTATGCCTGAGGTCGTGAAATCTCAGCCCATCCAAGCCGGCTTTATGGGCAATCCTGGTGAAAGCATGAGTCAGCACGCACGGGTCAATAGGTTTGCCTTCCGGATTAGCGAAAACCAGCTCATCCAAGGCGAGCTGTTTCCCCAGCTGCTGGTAGAGCTTTTCGCGGTCTGCCCGGTATTCTTTTAAGAATAATGCTAACTTGGGCGTCATACTGATACGGCGGCGGCTGTGAGCCGTCTTAGGTTCTTTAAACTGGCAGATGCCGCGCCTCTTGTATAAGACCTGGGACACCGATATTGAGAGCAGGTCCAGGTCGATATCCCGCCACCTCAAGCCCAATAACTCAGCCTGTCTTAAGCCGGTGCTTACGGCGGTATAGATTACCGGGTAGTAGCAGCTTCCTTGTGCCTTCTCCAGAAGTACTTCGACTTCGGAAGGTGTCAATGTCCGCATGGGCTTCTTGCGTGGTGTCGGCGGGTCGACAAGCTCGCAGGGGTTGCGACCGAGATAGCCCTGTCTTACCGCCCATTTAAGAGCCTGTGATAACACCCGATGTTGATGGTGTACCGTCCTGGCTGAAAGCTTCTCACGGGCCCTGCCATAATAAGCCTGTATCGCCTGGGGGTTAAGGTGCTTTAGTTGAACATGCCCCAGGGCCGGAATCAGGTGGTGCTCTACAATGCTTTGATAACCGTCAAGCGTTCGCTGAGAGCAGTTTGTCTTGACATAGCCTTCGAGCCAGTTCATAAGGTGCTCCCCTACTGTGAGCCGTCCCGGCGGGGTGTAGACGCCCTTATCAAGGCTGGCTAATAGCTCGGTCAACCGCCTTTGAGCATCGCCCTTTTTGCCTCTAACCGTCTCAAAATGACGCTTATATTTCCCGTCCGGGCCGGTGCCTGTGTAGACCTGGATCTGCCAGGAGTTTTTACCCTTCTTTCGGATGCTACCTCTCATTGCTGCCTCCTTTGTTGAGTTGTGCCCCTGAATTACTGATACTACCTTCACTTCCGGGTTTGGCTAACTGACCGAATGAAGGGAAGGCTGGCATGGACATACGTTCCGCGGCTGGTACATTTATCCACCCCGCGAGTTTTTCTTTCCGGCCAGCCCTTGCCTCTTCGTACCTCCGAATTATCTCCTCGAACGTGTCACTGCCGACCATTTCCTCAAAAACGGACATGATAATGATGCCACCCACTATCCATGGCTTTTCGCCCCGCCTCCAGGCATCGACTATGGTGGATACCTGGTCGATGACAAACTTCTGCGTGGTAAATGCTGCCCATGGGGTTGCTGCTCTGGCCATCTCCATGAGGGTCTGCCGGAATATCTCTTCAGGCTGATTCGAACCGCCACCAAACTCCTTACACCATTCACGCATTCGTCTGTCAGACGGGGGCCTAATTCCGAATTCACGACGGATGCCATCCTGAATCTCCTTCCACCTTACCCGGTTGCTACGCTGGGCGAGGGCATAGGCAATAACCTTGTCTGGATACCGACTGCTGCGCTTCATTCTTCACCTCCGTCGAATCGACATGATTCCGCTCAAGTCCTATTATCGGTAGTTAAGGTTGACAAACTTCCTATTCAGTCTTATAATTTAATTACCCGTCACCATTGAAAAGGATATCATGGGAAATGAGCGGATGTCAAGAGAGTCAGTTGCGGAAATTTAGAATCTACGCTTGTACTCGTGGTGCGTCGAATCAGAGCCAAGGCCACTGGCGCCAGGCGTAGCCCAAAAAATATCGACGCAAAGGTCTTGGCAGAGGAAGACCCACACGGGCCAGAGGAAGCCGGCAGGTTGAAGATATGAGTTTCGAAGAACCACTTTGTGTAAGCGTTGCAACGGCGGCCCGTATGCTTGGGGTGAGCCGAAATACCGGTTATCTCATGGTAAAGTTGGGGCAGCTGCCCGTGATAAGGTGCGGTGAACGAAGGTTGGTCGTGCCGCTGGCGGCGCTACAGAAAATGTTAAGAGGCGAAGGGCAAATAGGGAAACAAGAATGCGACTACAAACTAGTCGGGTGAGGACAGCGACCATCGATGACCACAATTATCAGCGGGAGTCAGGTATGCGTGCCTATCTTGAAATCGAGGAGACGCAAAAACTAGAAGAAGCAGCTGCCTGCCTCAGGGATAAGCTTCTAGTAAGGCTACTCTCCAGGCTTGGCTGCCGTGTCTCAGAGGCGCTGGGGCTTACCGTCGAGGATATTGACTTCGATCAGGGTACGGTGAGGATCGAGCACCTGAAGTCGCGCGTCAGCCTTATTTGCACTCACTATAATGCCAGACTTGGCAAGAGTCACCTGTTCTGTCCCAAGTGCGGGGACGCTGTTGATAAAAGCAAGACAGAGGAAAAGCAGCACCGCCGCATGAGGATATTGCCTATCGACGATAATACCCTTGGCCTTGTCCGTGAGTACATCGAGCACGGCGATCCGGTATTTCGCCGCGGTAAGCGACTGCTCTTCGGGATTAATAGGCATAGGGCGTGGCAGATAATAAGGGAATGCGCTGAAAGAACCGGGTTACCCAAGTTAATCAACCCGGAGACCGGCAGAAAGCACGGTGTCAGTCCGCATAGATTACGAGATGCCTTTGCTGTTCACGCTATGAAAGTTGATGATTCCGGTGAGGGCCTCAGGCTACTTCAAGAACAACTTGGTCATGCATCCTTCAACACCACCGCACGATACAGAAAAGTAGCCGGTGACGAATTGAAAGAATGGTACGAAAAGCTTTGGAGTCAAAAGGTGAAGCCCGATGGAACTCAGTCCAAATAGAGGTGGGTTCCTCCTTCCCTTTGGCTGCGGCTGGTTTGCCGGGAGTTTCTATTGGGACACGGTTCCTGGGGGCTCAGTCAGGATTGACCCCAGCCGCGGCTCGGTTCAGGCTGATATCTTCTATCATTATAAACTGGCGTTACATCGTGCCTATGCTGAGGATGCCACTGCCTGGGAAAATGACCGACGCATAGCCGAGGGCAAAGAACCATACCCCGAAGCAGAGTATGCCGAACGGGTAGAGTGGCACCTCAGGCGCATTCCCTATAAGCTGGTGAAATGCCGCTATCACTCATTCGTCATGTACTTCAACATGCTCAAAAAGCTGGAATGGGTGGCAACTACCGGTGAAGAAGAGACCTCTACTCCCCAGAGCTACTATGAGGACTTTGAGTCCAGGCGTTACTATCGGCTCTCACAGAAAGGTATAGCCGCTCTGGACCACGAGTGGTCAAATCCTCACCGCATGCTCTATCCCCAGTTTGACCTGAAATACTTCCGGAGAAGAGAAGGAATCTCCACTACGTCCGGAAAGCGCCCACCAAATCACACCGGAAGGATAACTTCCCCACTATCCTGAAAAACACCCTCAGATTCTGATTACAGGGCTTCAAAACGAAGCCCTGTCCTTTTCATCGGCAAGAGATTCCCATCTGGGTTTCATGCATTTC
>DAOTYE010000061.1:0-10601 GCA_034434915.1 Dehalococcoidales bacterium | reverse complement strand
AAAATACCACCATTGCTGCCTTCATGCATTTGTGCCTTGTACCTACCGACTGCAACAATATGCCCACCGGGTAAGCACTGAGTTGATTCCAGCGGTAATCGCAATAAAATAGAATTATACTTTTAGATGCTCGGTGCAATGACCTGTTAATGCTTAGCAAATTCTGGCAATTTTCTCCGACCTCTTAAGGGCAGATCCTGTTAGAAGTCAGGTGTGAGACAATCAGAATGTTAGTATTTTCGTTACTCTACAATTGCCCTGTCAGGTTTACCAGTATCAAAAGCGGGGGAATCAATCGCCAGTAATACTCCGGCAAACCTGATAGTATGTGCCGTGCCTCTGGGCGCGAAGAGAATATCGCCCGGTTTCACCATGCGGCTCTTGTTGCCTACCACAGCTTCGCCCTCTCCTTTCAGGATTATCATGACCTCATCATGATGCTTGTGGACGTGGAGCGGGTATCCTTCCTCAGCGCCGACATCAGCGGCGAAGATGGTGCAGTGTTCACCCCGGCTAAGGACAGACCACTTCTGGTTGCGCTCGGGTTGCCTGATTTCGCCGGAAGAGGCTTTCTTAGTTACGTCCTCAGGAGACCAGAAATTTTCAGGCATCCAGGTTTTCCTTTACATCCGCTTATACAATTAGTCCGTTATGAAATCAGAGATTTCACTTCTTCAATGCGTCTGAGCAGTTTCTCAATAGCTCCGTCCCGTGCCGAACCCAGCATGAGGATGCGGTAACCTTCCTGGCACCAGCGCGCATAGTCTTTAGCCGATTGAAGCCCACCGATGCCTGCAGGCTTGCCTGCCTCACGGCAGATGGCAAGAATCTCCCGCAATCTCTCTGCCATATAATCCGTATTCAGCCTTTCCGCGATGGGAGCCTCCGGTCTGGCATCTCCCACTATGGTGGCGATGTTCAGCATTAGGTCCTGTGTCGCAGCGATGACGCCGGTAATTCCCTCAAGCCTCACGATACGGGGCAGATTGGAGATGCTTTCCAGGCTCTCAGTGCAAGAGAGGATGGCAGTATTGTTATTGACGTACTCCAGCAGAGACAGGTAAGGTAACTTTTGCGGGTCTTGCTGGTCTATGAGATAAGGGTTCATGCCGATGGAAGACCCGCGATGACCAAGAGGAGGAAAATAGGTCTGGTTGACGGCGGAAGCCGCTTGCTCTACAGTGTTGACCATGCCCAGGTACAGCCCGCTTATACCGGAATCAAGGAACCGCCGCCAGTTTGAATTCACTTCTTCGGGTCGCAGAAAAACAGGGATGCCCTGCTCTTTGCCCACAGTGATATACTCACTTATCGTCTCTTCGGATGTTAAGGAATGCTCCCGGTCAAGAATCAAGAAATCAAACCCAGCTTCCTTCATACGTGGCACGGTCGTCTGAGGGTCATTGCCGGGACCAAGCATGGCGGTGAATACCGGCTTGCCCGACCGTATTTTTAGCTTAAGCTCATAAGTCAAGTTCTTTATGACCAAAATTTTCTCCATTCTGCGCATCTATTTTGTGGCGGCGAGGGCGGACACCAATTTGGCGGCACGGACGGGATTGAACACTCCGCAATCACACATTTTCGCCATTTCTTTGGCGGCGCTTTCGGCGGTCTTCCTGCCGGCTTTCACTTCTTCTGCAAGCGAGGTGACCAGGTTGGCTGAGACCAATCCGTGACCGCACATGGTGGTGATTTCCAGCACATTTTCGGGGGGCAATTTTTCTGTTTTGCCCCAGATTCCCAGTGAGTAATTGACGCCATGTCGGTGAATGCCGTTTTTCTGGCACATTTTCTTCACGTTGGAGAAAATCCCGCTTACCACCAGAGATAGCCCCAGGTCAGCCTCTTTGAGATCCTTCAACGCCCGGGCGGCGGCTTCCTCGTTATCATAGACGGCGTGGACCACTGTTCCTTTAGGGTCAATCTTGTCTATAAGCTCCTGGATGCTAAGGACGTGCATATTGCTTCTTTTGGCATCGCCCATGTTCACCGGATTGTGGCGCAAGGCGATTTCAAAGAATTTTCTCAACTTTGGAGCTGAGTCAGCGTTGTTTATCCCGAACGCTGGCATCATCAGGAAGATATAGTCGCCACTGAGGCTTTCCGGTGTGCCCATGCGGTGCAGTGTATGTGTCATTGGCTGCCTCCTTTATACTTCGGGCGCCCGAAGCCCACGTTGGTCTTGCCATTGATGCGGTGGAAAACTCCCAGTTCGTCCAGCATCTTGTCCATCGGCACGCTCTCATCTGGCTCTACCAGGTCCATCATATCCACGCTACAGACGGTGTCAATCCTGCGGGTCACTTCTTGCAGGGTCTTCAGAACCTCCGGACCCTTTTCTCTGGGGAAGACGCATTCCAGTATGCCAGAAAGAAACTTTTCATTAAGCACTTCAGGTCGCATCCTGCCGGTGGACTTATCTGCCATCAGGAACGTAACCGGATTCACCGGCTCAAAGTGCACCCCCACTCTGGCGAGTGCCATCGCCACTTTTTCAACATCCCGGAAGCGGGCACCTGTGCTCGGTCTGCCGAACTCCACTGCCATGGCGAGCCACCCGGGCTTCAAACGTCCGGTGACCTCGTTGGTTTTCACTTCCTCGGTGCCGCGCCCTGGCAGACCAGTTGAAGCATGCGAATGAGTGGGATTGGAAAACTCCGCACGCAGAACGCGGGGCCAGGGAGCTTCTTCATAGATGATGCAGTCCACCGGGCATACCTTAGCCTTGCGGCAGACCCCGCAATCAACGCATTCATCCTGGTCAATGACGGCTACTTCTTCTATGCTGATGGCATTCATCGGGCAGTAGCGCACGCACTCCCCACAGGAAATACATATATCCTTGTCAATTCTCATCTCTCTGTATCTTTTCCTTTCTATTTCTATCCTGTCCCCTGAGTGAAAACTGGTTTGCCTGCTTTAAAAATAGTGACTCCGTCCAGTTCCAGCGTGCAGAAAGACATCACCAAGTCAAAATGTCCTTTAGCTTTCACTTTACCCCCAGGAAAGTATATATTCGTACCGAGGGCAATGTGCATGTTATCTTGCGAACCTTCATTGAGGAGGTTACTGCCGTCTGCTTTGGCGCCAGGGTTCATGCCGATTCCCAGTTCTGCGATATTGTAGACATTCGGGTCCTGCAGGCTGGCAAGGAACTCTCTCAGTTTTCGCGCTTCCTCGCCGCCCTCTATTTGTCGCGCCAGACCGCCTTTAACCGTAACGTGAATCTGCTCTTTGAGCAGCGCCAGACTGCTCAGTTCGGGCGGCATATCATCCACGGCGACATCAACGACGATTGTGCCTTCAGCCGTTCCTTCAACGGGCGAGCAGTTGACCTCAAGGCAGGGGGGAGCGGATAGTTTGCCCTTCTCAGCGAACCCGGTGAATGCCTGTGCCCTTCTACCCTCCACGCTCATGGTAATATCAGTGCCTAGGGCATTGGTGATTCTGGCTTTTTTCGCTTTTGTCAGTATGTCGGCAAGCTTTTCTATGCCGGGCTTAAGCTCATGGAAATCAACGTCAAAACCCCCTTTTGCCAGATAGGCTTCATCCGCACCGGCGAGCACCATCAACCGTATGCCCTTTTTCACTGCCTCTTCACGCAGAGCCGTGTGGGCGATGCTTGCCATCAGCGGAGCCAGAATGACATCAACCTCCATCGCCATCCTGAACACAGGCTCAGGGACGGGGTCACCATGGGCTTTCAAGGGCGGGATAATGGTAAGCAGAGGCACAGCGTTCATCTGGAATATCTGAGCGGCGAGCATTTTGCCCACATTCGCCGTGTGGAAGTCAGCCAGAATGAGGACATCTTCGCTTTTCTTGACCTGTGCCAGTTCAATGATAGCTCTCGCTCGTTTCTGCATCATCATGTCTTCAAACATTGGATTCATTGGTGCTCCTATTCCTTATGTTCTGTGCCATGGAGAAATCAGCGTATCATTTTGCTGGGAAGCCAGAGGATAATCTCCGGGAAGGCAATGCAGAGCCCGATTCCCACCATGATGAGGATGCAGAAGGGGATGACGCCGCGGATAATGTCTGGAAGGGTGATATTAAGCTCTGGCGCGGCGGAACCACGGAGAAAGAAAATTGCCATGGCGAGCGGGGGTGTAAGAAAGGACATCTGCAGATTGATGCAAATCATAAGGGCAAACCAGATGGCGTCAAACCCTACCGCGGCGGCAATGGGGGTAACTATGGGTATGAGGATGAAGACAATGCCAATCCAGTCTATGAAAAACCCGAGCAGGAGGCAGATTAACTGAATCACCACGAAGGCGCCCCAGGCACCACCGGGCACGGATAATATCAGGTTTTTGATGACCGTGCCACAGCCGCCGCCGATAAAAACGCCGACGAATGCGAAAGCCATGATGACGATGAAAAAAATGAATCCGACAATTCTTACTGTCTCAAGTGAGACATCGTAGAGCACTTTAAGCGTGAATTTGCGGTAGGCGAAGGTGAGGAAGACTGCCGCCAGAGCGCCGAAGCCGGCGGCTTCAGTAGGGGAAGCGATACCTAAGTATATCACGCCAAGGACGGATAGCACCAGTATGACTGGAGGTACCATGGAAGTTAAAAGCAAATAGAGTTTGCGGCTGGTGGGCACGTTCCGCTCCTCAACTGGCACCGGCGGTCCCAGCTTCGGATCCAGGTAACAGCGGATTGCCACATAAATAATGTAAAGAGCTGAAAGCATAAAGCCGGGTACAAATGCACCAAAGAAGAGCCTGCCCACTGAAAGCTGTGCCATGGGACCATAAAAGACGAGCATGACGCTCGGTGGAATCAGGATACCAAGGCATCCCGCAGCGCAGACGACTCCGCTCGCCAGGCTTCTATCATAGCCCCGCTTTACCATTGCGGGTAGCGCGACTACGGCGAGCATGGTGACCGAAGCCGCGATAACACCCACCGTCGCCGCGATGATGGTGCCGATGAGGATGGTGACAATTGCCAGCCCGCCTCTCAGCCCGCCGAGCCAGAGATATAGCGCTTCAAACAGTTTTTCAGCTATGCCAGAGCGTTCCAGGACCAGCCCCATGAAAATGAAGAGAGGGCATGCCAGCAAAGTAAAATTATAGAGAGGTCCGCTAACGGCACGGCTATACAGTAGGCTGGGCAAGCTGTTGCCGTAAACCAAGAAGCCAGCAACCATGGCAACGGTGCCAATAATGAGAGCCAGAGGATAGCCAGAAAAGACGCCAATGATGAACCCGCCGACCATGAGAATGGTTAGAGCTTCCGGGCTGATATTAATCATAGGCTTTGTTCCTCATCAGCCGGTAGGCGTCACGGATAAACTGGGCAAAACCCTGAAGTGTGAGCAGCACGAAACCGACTGCTACAACGGTCCGGAATGGTGCGAGCGGTGGATACCATGTTGATTCAATAGAGGTTTCGTGAATGCGCCATGCCTTCATCGCCGCCGTGATAGAAAACCATGTCAGCAGAATAATCAGCGGGAAAAAGCAGATTAAAGAGCCGATGACATCGGTTAATGCTTTCCCCCTTGGAGAGAGCTTGCGATAGAACACATCTATCCTGACATGGTCGCCTTTGAGCGTGGCATAGGCGAAAGCAAGGACGTATATGCTTCCGCCTATCATCATGCTCGTTTCATATCCCCATAGCGTGGGCTTGTCAAAAACATAGCGCATGATGACTTCATAGGACATCTGCAGCACCAGCAGGACAGCGAGCCAGCGCAGTGAACTACCGGTCCACCGGCTCATGGTGTCAATCGCTCTGATAATAGTCTTCATAATGTCTTAAGTGAACCCCTCCGCCGGTTGGCGCCAGCGGAGGGGCTTGAGCTTTAGAGACCTCTGGGATATGTTTGTGCGTAGAGTTGACCAAAAGCCCGATAGGAATTGACTACCTTGGCATAGAACGGGTCTTTAGCCGCCTGCTCATCGTAGTATTTTTTTGCCTCGGCAGCTATGGCGTCTTCAATTACCTTGGGCACAGGTGCGACTTTCACGCCATAGTCAATGTACTTTTGCACTGCTTTTCCATCGCCCAGTATTGCTTCAGTAAGGAACTTCCATGCTTCCTCCATCTGAGCAGCCTGGACGATAGCTTTGAGGTCGTCCGGCAGTTTGTTCCAGGAGTTCTTGTTGTAGAGGGAAGCGAAGTACTCGGCGCCCTGTCTCATGGGGGAAACGTAGGTGTATTTGGCAACCTCAAACATGTTGCTTTTGACCTCAATATTGGGCGCATTGTATTCGTAAGCGTCAAATAGACCGCGCTTGAACGATTCGTAGATTTCTCCCGGGGGAGTGGTGACCACTGAGGCGCCCATTCTGGTCAGGATGATACCGCCGTCGCCGGCAGTACGGATTTTCATGCCTTTGAAATCTTCCGGAACATTTAGCGGCTTGGCGCTGGTCAGGAAGAATTCAGGAGTGCCGACCCATCCGGGATAGTGAACTATGTTCAGCTTTCCGTTGGTCATCAGCTCATTGAAGAGATTAACACCGTCAGAGAGCATCCATATCATGTGCTGGACGGTGGGCAGACCAGCCACCATGTAGGCGAAGATGCCTGCGGCGGGACCCAGCTTCCCAACGGCGAACGCTGGTGTGGTGTGTGCGCCATCAAGAGTTCCTGAGTCAACGGCGTCATAGACCTGAAGGGCAGGAGCAACGGCACCATCAGGCAGGGTTTCAATCACTAGGCGGCCGGCGCTCATCTGTGCTATTCGCTTGTTCATTCTCTCAAAAGATAGGAATATGGGGCTCTGCGCCGGATTTCCTACCTGGGTGCGGAACTTAAAGACCTGGGCGGGCTGAGCTGGCGTGGGTGTTGGGCTAGGTGCCGGGGAGGGAGCGGGTGTTGGAGACGGTGCTGGCGCCTGAGCTGGCGCAGGTGCTGGAGATGGCGCGGGGGCTGGGGCTGGTTTTGGCGCGCAGCCTATGGCTACAAGACTAGCTACAAGGATACCCATTAAAACCAGAGCTATTATTTTTTTCACTTTTCATTCTCCTTTCTTAACTGTAAGAACCGATGCCTGATTATTGATTCCTTCGTCCTCACCCCCTTTCACACTATGTTATGGCATCCAGGCTTTCTGCTTCAGGCTCCCAGGCTAGTGCCTCGTGCTCCCAGAATGTTTGAATAGCTGTTATGTCTCGGACAATGATACCTGCATTCTGGTAGCCCAGTCTGTAGCTGATTAAACTGGCACCCATCGTCGCCAGCTTTGCCAGCCGCTCTATCCGCGGTTCAGTCAGTCTGAAAACGGGAACGGAGATGCTCATCGCGGCTACCGCTGTCCCGGTTGCCTCTCGTATTACTGTGGCAATGCTGGTGATTCCCTGGTAACTGCCTTCCCTGTTTAAGGAAATCCCTGTTTCCCTTATCTCTTTTAGCTTACTTTTCAGTACGGCTTTACTGGTGATTGTCTTCGGTGTGATTGGATGTAAATAATCATCAGGATACAACCGGTCAATTTCTTCTTCAGGCAATTCACTGAGAAGAGCCTGTCCCATTGCTGAAGCGTATGCTGGCAGACTGGTGCCAATGTGGTGGGAATAGCGAAAGACGTGTTTTGATTCCTCTCTCATGATAATGGTGATATTTCCCTGCTCGCGAATTGAGATGTTCACCGTTTCTTTGGTGAGGTCATTGATGACCCGCACCACCGGCCCTGCCGCTTTAAGTACATCCGTCGTTTCCAGGTAAAGACTGCCCAGGATATAGAGTTCAGGCCCGATTTCATATTTGCCGGTCTTCGCGTTCTGGTTAAGCAAACCGCCTTCAGTGAGAGTGGATAAAATACGGTGAACGGTGGTGATGGGTATTCGTGTCTTCCTGGAAATGTCGCTAACGCCTTGTTCCGGCGCCTTAGGCTGGAAACTTTTCAGGATGGTAATTGCCTTGAGCAACGACTTGTTTGGGTTCTTTGCCTTCACATCATTACTCCCTGGCTAAACTTAGTGAGGGCGTAGTCTTTTCATAAGTCGGAAGAAGCTTCCTCAATACGGAAATCCTTGTGCCAAAAATATACAACAGTAAACGCCGTTTGTCAACAAGCTTCAAGCAATGGTTTGGCTCAATGCACCTGGTGACGAAAAGTGCGATAAAGGGCAACCGTACCATTCACGTTTTTCCATTACTTTGTGTGAACTCCGACTAACGTGTCACGTAAACGATAATAGAGGGTAAGGTATCCCGGCGGAGAGGAACGATAAATGTGGCTGTCACCGAAGTAAAGTCGTTTAGCACCTTGGGAAAAACCACCGTAGCAAAGGACTCGGCTAAAACAGAGTTCTTACCTGAAGGGGTTTATCCCAGATTGGCAGGAATCTTATTCAAAACGCCGGGTCTAGAAAAAGATTAATGCCTAATGCACGGCTTTTCGTTTGTTCAGGTATGTAGTAAAGTGGGTTCTCCTCTGTTGTGATTGACATTACTTTTTGTCCCTGATATAGTGTTTTGATTGTGGAGTATTGGAAGTATATCCTTTCCATTGTAATATTCTGTATCTTTGCTACGATTGTTGCGCATATCTTGACTAATGTGTTTGCGGATAATTCTATCGTTGTTTGGCATCTTATTATGATTAGAAACTCGGTTGATGCTATGGGAATTGTTCTTATTATTACTCTGTTCATATTTGGTAGCGGAACGAATCTTATGTAATTTGACAAGGACAAAGATGCCAATACCTATAAAGACTACCAGTTCTACTATTCCAATACCATAGACCTGCCACCACCATGACATAGCTATTTTAGCCTCCTTGTAGTCATAATTGAAGGTATAGTCTGAGTATGGCTGTGCTTCTTCTTTGGTTTCAACCTTTTTCTATATGACTTCCAGCGTATACCAGTGATAACAATTCCTTTTGGAGTCGCTTCATAAGTTGTAATTTCATTAGTGGTTGTCGGTTCTGATGGTTTTTGGCTTTTGACTATATCTAGCCAGTTTCCGTAAGGGAACTTGATGCCTGCTACCTGCGCTGGTGTTTTATCATTCAGGCTTTCGTGTGGTCTAAAGAAGTTATAGTATATCAGCCAGCCATCTAGTATAAGCCTTGCCGATTCAGGCTTTTTGAAGCCTCTCATAACTTTTGTCCGGTCTTTGAGTGAGCCTTGAAATCTCTCAATTAGGTTTGTTGAATCCACTTCCACGAATGGTTTGCTGGATATATGTTTCGTATCACTGCCAAAGACAAGGTCAATAGCATCAGGATAAACTTTCCAGCCGTCAGTAATTATTCGCTTTGGTGCTTTGCCAGCTTTGAGATAGGCTTTTCTCATAAGTAAGGCTATGTCCTTCCTGCCTCTCGTAGTTGATAGCTGTGTGGCTAGAAGGTATCTTGTATCATGGTCAATAATGTCAATCAACCATAGCTTCTTACCGCCTATGTCTAGCATAGTCTCGTCAGCTATCCATGTATCGCTCACCTTCGGAATGTGCTTTTCAGCTTCGTTTATGGCTACTTTGGTAAAACGTGTCACCCAGCTATAGATAGTGGAGTCAGAAGGTAAAATGTTATGATGCTGTTCTATATGCCTTCGTATCTCATTTAGTGATGAGCCTGTATAGTATAGGTAAACTGCTGAGGCTATGTTATCAATGCTAAATTTCATTCTGGGCAAAGCCTTGTTGTCAACAAAGCCTCGTCCGCAGTTCTTACATAGCCAGTATTGGGTGCCACGCCGTTTGCCGTTTCTGACTACTGCATAGGACTGACAGAACTTACACTGTGGCATTTCTATTTTAGTTGCTTGTGTAACCATTCCTACTGCCAATCTAACTACTCCCTCGCTCAATCGTTCTTTGAGTCCCATGTTCTACCTCTAGCTTTTTGGCTAGAGGATAGGAGTTTCTAGCTCGCATGTCAAAGTTATGATTGACTTTTATCCATTCGCTATAATACCATTCTGCTAAACGTTTGGCATTCCTGAGGGTTGTAGTTTCAGTCTCCATAATTGCATAGTCTTCATTGGGAGGGGTAAATGAAATGCGGAATATCGGATGTGGCAATTTTAATGGGGGAATAAATATGGATGTAGCCAGTTGCAGTCCTGTTACTTTAACTATATGTATGCCTGTTTCTAAACCGTCTACTATATACCAGTAGTTATCCGCACACTTTGCCCAGTATTTTGATGGAGGTGAATTACGACTCAATTTACTGGAGCTAAATTCATGTGGAGGGTTGCCGCTCGTGCTTGGGATAGGCAGAGCAAACGAGACCCTGTCGGTGGTGCTTTTGCTAGGTGTGCAATGTGTGGCGAATGCCTCATCTCTATTTTCAATAACAGGGATATTAAAGGTGGATGGTATACTGTCCCTAGAATACCCATAGCAATGGGCGGAAATAGAAGGATTGAAAACTGTATAGCACTTTGTCCCAAGTGTTTTAAGAAAGTGAAACAAGCTGGCGATAGGATAATTCCGCATAGCGAACTGCCATACTTTGAAGATTGTTAAGATTCTCTCAAAATACGTGTCAATCATATTCGATTAGAACCACCAAGGGACAGTTATTGATGAACGACTTTTTTTATGATACTATGAAGTTTAATACCAAAGGTGCTGTGGGGTTGAGGAGATGGGAACTGAGGTTACGCTAAACC
>DAOTYE010000060.1:0-21216 GCA_034434915.1 Dehalococcoidales bacterium | reverse complement strand
GGCGGAACGCCCGCACCAGGTACAACCGCTTCTTGGCGCGCGTCACACCCACATAGCAGAGTCGCCTTTCCTCCTCCAGCTGGTCCGGTTCGTCCAGCGACCGTATGTGCGGCAGGATGCCCTCCTCCATGCCCACGATGAAGACCACCGGGAACTCCAGTCCCTTCGCCTGATGGAGGGTGATAAGGGTCACGCCGGCGGCGCTCTCGTCAAGGTTGTCCACGTCGGACACCAGCGTTACCCCCTCCAGCAACAACCTCAGCCCTTCCGGTGGAGGCAGGTCGCGATATTCCTGGGCGACCGTGCGCAACTCCAGCACGTTCTCCCAGCGCTCCTCGCCGCCAACTTCCCTGGTGAGGTGGTCGCGGTAGCCAGACCTTTCCACCACCTCATCAAACAGCTCCACCACGTTCAGCTCTCTGCTTTTCTGCATGAACCCTGTCATCATTGTGCCGAAGTCCGTCAGCGCCTGCAAGGTGCGTGGGCTCAAGTGCGGTTTGGCATCGTCCTTCTTCGCCCCGGCGAGCAGTCGCACCGCTTCAAAAGATGATACGCGCCGCGACTCCGCCCACATGGCGAGCTCGGCAAGCGTCTTTTCGCCGATGCCCCGCTGGGGGATATTGATGACACGCAGAAAGCTGACATTATCGTCCGGGTTCTGGATGAGCCGCAGGTAGGCGATGACGTCCTTGACCTCGCGCCGCTCGTAGAATCGCGTCCCGGCAACGAGCTTATACGGCACGCCGTAGCGCAGGAAAGCCTCTTCAAGGACGCGTGATTGGGCGTTGGTGCGGTACATGACGGCGACCTCGTTCCGCTTGACTTCGCCGCGGCTCACCAGTTGCTCAATCTCGTTGACCACAAACTGGGCTTCCTCCTGCTCATTGTAGGTCTCCACCACCGCCGCTTTCACACCTTCCTCATTCTCCGTCCACAGGTCTTTGGGCTTGCGCTGTTTGTTCGCCGAGATGATGCAGTTGGCAGTCTCCAGGATGAGCTTGGTGGAGCGGTAGTTCTGCTCCAGCAAAATGACCTTCGCTTTGGGGAAGTCCTTCTCAAAGTTGAGGATATTGCGCAGGTCAGCAAAACGCCACGAATAGATGGACTGGTCTGGGTCACCCACCACGCACAGATTGCGGTATTTCCCGGCAACCTGCTTCATCAGCTCATACTGGACGAGGTTGGTATCCTGAAACTCGTCAACATGGACGTGAAGATAGCGCTCCTGGTAGCGTGATAGAACCTCCGGGTGCTCGCGGAAGAGGATTACCGTCTTCATAAGCAGGTCATCAAAGTCCAGTGCGTTGCTCTCGTCCAGCAGTTTCTGGTAGCGCTCATAAACCCGCTGGGCGACCTCTTCAAAGTAGCTCCGTCCCTGCTTCTGGTATTCGGCTGGGGTGAGCAGGCGACTCTTCGCCGCGGAGATAGCCGATTGCAACGACTTCGGGGCATATTGTTTGGGGTCAAGGTTGAGCTCTTTCAGACTGCGCTTGATGAGGCTGACCTGGTCTTCATCGTCGTAGATGACAAATCCCTCGCCCACACCGATGGCTTTGCCGTCGCGACGCAGGATGTGGGCGCAGATGGCGTGAAATGTGCCGATGGTCAGCTCTCCCACGGAGGCGCTCGCCAGCTGGTGAAGACGCTCCTGCATCTCGCGGGCGGCTTTATTGGTGAAGGTCACCGCCATAATGCGGCGGGGGCTGACGCCACAGATTTTGATGAGATAGGCGATGCGATGGGTGATGACCCGTGTCTTGCCGCTGCCCGGACCGGCTAAGATGAGCACCGGACCCTGAATAGTCTCAACGGCTTCCCGCTGGGCGGGATTGAGTCCTTTGAGGATGTCCACGGTTCAATTATAACATTATGCTCGCCGGCGGAGAAAATGAGGTTTTGCTTGCGTCAGGATTCGTTTTCGTTTTTAGTGATTTTTCAACTGAGGAAACGAACTAGGTGGCGGGGGTCAGTTTGAGCGTGATTCGTTACTGGTAAACGAGTGGGAAACGAGTGGTCTGGAGGTGGTGATAAGTCCCTCTCACTCTCCCCGTTCGCTCCGCTCAGGGCAGGCTCTTTGCTAAAGGGAGACGAACCGCTTCTCTTCGGTCGTTTGTCCTCTTTGGAAAAGGGGGTAATTTTTCTGTTTGTCACAGGATAAATAGCAGCACAGGTCTGCAGCGATGGCGAGGGGATTTTGTCGCACAGGTTGGATAGGTTCTGGATTCTGGCTTACGCCAGAATGACAGAGGCAAAGATTACCATTCTTCGCAGGTGAAGGACAGGGGGAGAATTGACCTCTACCTTGCCCCGAGATTCTTCACTTCGCTAAGAATGACAGTGCAGATCAGAATGGCGGTGATGACATTATCAACCAAAGCAACAAAACTCTCTTTCCCTTAATTGACACCACTGCTGAAACGAGCTATTATATATGCGGATAAGCGCATATACCATTATAGGAGAAATGATGCAAGACCTCATCAAAGCAACGAAAGCCCTCGCGGACGAGACCCGTCTGCGCATTCTCTCCCTGCTCATGGAGCGGGAGTGCTGTGTCTGCGAGGTGATGCAGGCGCTGGGCATTTCCCAGACCCGCGCCTCCCGCAACCTGGGCATCCTTGAGGAGGCGGGGTTCTTGAGGTCGCGGCGGGACGGGCTTTGGGTGGTCTATGCCATAGACCGGGAAAGCACCAACCGCTATGCCGGACTTCTCGCCAAGCTCCTCAAAGAATCACCAGTGGAAAGTGATGTCCTGGCAAGAGATAAAGAGCGCCTGAAGCAGGCAAGACGGGTGGGTCCGGGGTGCCTGAACAGAAAGTGTGTTAACGTCAAATGATTGAGACGGTATTGAATCTTCTCTGGGCGGGCGTTCTTGCTCTTAAAGACTACATCGCCTTACATGTGGTTACCTGCCTCATCCCGGCATTTCTCCTCGCCGGGGCAATTGTCTCTTTTGTCTCCCGGGAAGTCATCATCGGCTACCTGGGAAGCGCGGCGCGGCGTATCACCTCGTTCAGCATCGCCGCTTTCGGGAGCTTCTTCGTCGCCGCGTGCTCCTGCACGGTCATTCCCGTGGCAAGCGGCATTTACTATGGCGGGGCGGGCATCGGCGCGGCGTTCATCATCCTGTGGGTGGCGCCGGCGACAAACCTGCTGGCGCTGGTCTATACCGGACAGATTATCGGCGCGCAGATGGTCATCGCCCGCATCATCGGGGCTTTCCTGATGTCCTTCATCGTGGGGCTGGTTATGGTTTACGCTTTCCGCCGGGAAGAGGCAAACAGAATCTCCACCATCAAAAGAGTTGAAGGCAGGCTGATGAGCCGGCAGAGCATCGTGCTTCTGCTGATTCTCATCGCCTGGCTCCTGGCACCGAACTACATCGTGACGGCGGGACCTTACTGGCAGAAGATAGTGGTCTGGGCGGTGGGGCTGGTCATCGTGGCGGGGTACGCCTGGAAGGTGATTGGTCTGGAGAAAACGCGCGCCTGGCTCAAAGAATCGTGGTGGTTCGTGCGCATGATTTTCCCGCTCCTGCTTGCCGGCGTCTTCGTGGTGGGCATCATCGGCGCGGTCCTGCCCACCGCCTGGGTGGAAAGCCTGGTGGGTGGTGAAGGGCTGAGGCAATCTTTCATCGCCACGCTGTTCGGGTCGGTCACCTATTTTGCTACCCTCACCGAGGCGCCTTTCGTGGACACGATGATGAACCTGGGCATGGGGAAGGGAGCAGCGCTGGCGCTCCTGCTGACCGGTCCGGGGCTAAGCCTGCCCAACTGGATTGCCATCGCCCGCGTCTTCGGCTTCAGGAAGGCGCTCATCTATGTGCCCACAATTATCATTCTGGGAACACTGGTCGGCTGGATTGCCGGCTATATTTTGAACTGAAAAGGAGGAATAAGATGATTATTGAGGTACTGGGGAAAGGTTGTCCCAAATGTGAAGCCGTGGAGAAGAATGTCCTGGAAGCACTCAAGGAGCTGGGGCTGAAAGCAGGTGAGGATGCCTCAGTTGCTAAAGTGAAGGACATCAAGATGATAAGCGCCCGCGGGGTGATGATGACGCCGGCGGTCATGATTGACGGCGTCAAGATGAGCGAGGGCAGAATCCCGGAAGTGAAAGAAATCAAAGAGTGGCTTAAAAACAAGAGGTAGGAGCAACATGAGCGTCACCTTGAACATACCGCTCTACTGGCATCACTGGACAAACGGTGCGGAAGCGATAACGGTAAAAGGCAATACCGTGGGCGAATGCCTCAAAGGCTTCGCTTCGGCTTTCCCAGCATTCAATACTGTTCTCTTTGCCGGAGAGGGAAAGCTAAATGAGTCAATATCTATCTGTGTCAACGGCAAGAACATAAAGACCGAAGGACCAGAGAAAGCAGTGAGAGACGGCGATATTATCACCCTGACCGTATCCGGTGGTTGTTGCGAGTAATGGGTGAGGAGCCAATTAGATGGCAATAACCATACATTTACCTGCACCATACAGGAAATTTGCCGGCAACTCAGAGGCGGTGAGCGTTAATGGGAACACCGTGGGTGAATGCCTGCGGGACATGTTCCAGAAATGCCCTGATTTGCAGAACGCCGTGCCGCCTACCGGCTTTGAAATCATGGTGAACGGCGAGCGCGTCTTTTCCTGGGATTCAGACAAGCCGGTGAAAGACGGAGATGAGCTCACCATCGCTTCCGTTTCCGGGTGTTGCTAGCGGCAATGGACCTTCCGCGTGAAAGCGAGGAGTGTGCCATGTTAGAGATTAGAAGGACGGCGATACCGCTGGATGAGCAGGAGCTTCTGGAACTGGAAAAAATCATCACCGATGGCGACGAGAAATCAGCAGGCAAGTTCCTGAAGAAGTCCATCTATGACAAAGTAGCCCATGCGCAGCAAAGCCAGTGAAAGCACATTTAGATGCCGTGGGCATCCTGACCATGATTACGGAATGAAAAGCCAATACAGCCGGCAAGGAGGCGCTTATGCTTGAAATCAAAAAAGCCGCTGTTTCTTTTGATGAACCGGAGCTGATAGCACTGGAACGAATCATTACTGACGCCGATGACAAAGAGGCTCTCAAATTCTTGAAAAAGGCGGTTTATGATAAGATTGTGCATAGCCAGCAGGGCAGGCTAAAATCGCACCTGGATACCAGTAGCCCGGTAGAACAATTTATACAGCACAAATAAACGGTGCCGTTTCTGAAATAACGAGGACGGAAAGAAGGGGTGAATTGATAACCACAAACGCGCTTATCTACATCATGGTATGCATCGTCCTCTGCGCTGCTTCCTTCAGCTTCAACCGTGGGAAAACGGTAGCAGGGCTGAAAAAGGGTTGGCGGATGTTCAGAAACATCTTCATCCCGTTCATAAACGTTCTCATCCTGGTGAGCATTGCGCTCTACCTGATACCGCCGACCTTCATAAGCAAGTATCTGGGAGCGGGTTCAGGTGCTTTAGGCTTTATCACAGCGGCAGTGGTGGGCTCTATTACCCTGATACCGGGGTTCATCTCTTATCCCATTGCCGCCAGCTTATTGCAACAAGGAGCGTCATATACCGTCGTGGCAACATTTATGACCACCCTAATGATGGTAGGCGTTGTGACGTTACCTCTTGAAACGCAGTTTTTCGGGCGGCATGTGGCGGTGCTAAGAAATGTGCTGAACTTCATTGCCGCGGTAATAATCGGCTTAGGAGTAGGCATGATACTATGAGAGCGCATTTCAAGAGAATGAAACCTTATCTGCTTGTCACCGCCTTTGTCATAGGGATTATCCTGTCATATGCTTTCCGCTTTCAGCCGGGAGAAATAATCGCCGGGCATTTCGCGCAATCAGTGATTGAGATGCTCACCTTTATCCCCTTCCTCTTCGTCATTGTCGGACTGTTTGACGTGTGGGTGCCTAAAGAAAAGATTGAGAGACACATCGGACCGCAGTCAGGGATGAAGGGCATTTTGCTGGTCACTCTGCTGGCAATGCTTCAGGCTGGTCCGCTCTATGGGGCGTTCCCCGTGGCTTACATTCTGTACAAAAAGGGCGCCGGCATCAGAAACATCTTCATCTTTCTGGGGGCATTCTCTTTCATGAAAATACCACTCCTGGGCATAGAAATCGCGTATCTCGGCATCCAGTTCAGCGTTGCCAAGACACTCATCGCCTTGCCGCTCTTCATTGGCATCGGATACTTCATGGAATGGTACCTGAAGGACAGAAACTTCACGATAAACAAACTTGACTGACAAAAGATACTAAAAGGAGGACAGGTGAGCATTCAGAAAGAAGAGACCATTATCCGCAGGCTATCATTCCTGGACCGCTTTCTAACCCTCTGGATATTCCTAGCAATGGGAATCGGGGTGGGGCTGGGTTACTTCATCCCTGCCGTGGCTGACGTCATTGACTATTTCTCGGTCGGCACTACGTCCATTCCTATCGCCATCGGGCTGATACTCATGATGTACCCGCCGCTGGCGAAAGTCAGGTATGAGGAGCTGGGCAGAATCTTCCGGGACTGGCGGGTGCTGGGAGTGTCTTTGGTCCAGAACTGGGTCATCGGGCCCATCCTCATGTTCCTCCTGGCAATACTCTTTCTGGGCTTCATCTGGCCCTATCCGGAATACATGGTGGGCTTGATTATGATAGGACTGGCACGCTGTATCGCTATGGTCATCGTCTGGAACTCATTATGCCGGGGGGATAATGAATATGCCGCCGGACTGGTCGCCTTTAACTCCATTTTTCAAATCGTCTTCTACTCCATCTATGCCTATATCTTTATCACCATCCTGCCGACATGGTTCGGGCTGGAAGGCTCGGTGGTAAAAGTAACCATCGGGCAGATAGCACAGAGCGTATTCATCTATCTCGGTATTCCCTTTTTCGGAGGTATGCTTACCCGCTTCTGGCTCATCAGAGCCAGAGGGCGCACCTGGTATGATAGCAAATTCATACCCCGGATTAGCCCGATTACCCTTGCCGCTCTGCTTTTCACCATCGTGGTCATGTTCTCCCTCAAGGGTGAGCTTATCGTGCAGATACCGCTGGACGTGGTGCGTATCGCCGTGCCATTGCTCATCTACTTTGTCGTTATGTTCCTGGTCTCTTTCTACATGGGCAAAAAGATTGGAGCGGACTACGCCCGGACTGCCAGCATTGCCTTCACCGCCGCCAGCAATAACTTTGAGCTGGCGATTGCAGTAGCGGTGGCGGTGTTCGGCATCGGCTCCGGGCAGGCTTTCGCCGCCGTCATCGGTCCGCTGGTGGAGGTGCCGGTGCTCATCAGCCTGGTGAATGTGGCGCTCTATTTCAGGAGAAAGTTTTTCGCTGAAGAAGCACAGGCGCCAGTCTGTGAAATTGAAGAGATTAAGACGAGATAGCCAGAGGGGAACCGGTTTCCTTGATTTTACCCCTGCCACTGGATATACTTCTAAGTGAGAGGGTATCCCCAGGAGTTTGGTTTATGAGAAAAAAGACATCTATTGTCCTTCTTCTGGCATTAGCGCTTGTAGCTTTTGCCCTTACCGGCTGTGAAAGCATCCAGCCGCCAGAATCCGCGCCAAAAGCCGCCATCGCCGGCAGTATTTCTTTCAGCCAGCAGAATACTGGCATCTGGGTAAATGGACAGGGTAAAGTAACCGTCACGCCTGATGTCGCCATCCTTAGCCTGGGAATAGAGTCCCAGGAGGCGAGCGTGGCGACGGCACAGGCGCAGGCGGCGACTGCCATGACCGCAGTGATAAATGCGCTGAAGGCTAACGGCGTTGCTGAGAAAGACATCAGGACCAGTTCTTTCTCCATCAGCAAAATCGCCAGATGGGATGAGAGTAAACAGCAGGAGGTGGTCCTGGGCTACCGCGTGAGCAACATGGTCACTGCCAAAGTCAGAAAAGTGGCGGAAGCCGGCGCGGTCATAGACGCCGTGGCGCAGGCGGGTGGCAACCTGACCCGCATTAACGGCATCAGCTTCACCATTGATGACCCTGCCCGGTACAATGCCGAGGCAAGGGAAAAAGCTATGGCAGACGCTGAGGCGAAAGCGAAACAGCTGGCTAATCTGGGCGGCGTTAAGCTGGGCAAGCCGACCTATATTCAGGAGAGCGGCGGCTATGTTCCCTATCAGGAGCGCTTCAACATGCCGGTGCCAGCTCCGCTACCCGCAGGAGCAGTGCCAACCCCCATCAGTCCGGGAGAAACAGAAGTCCAGATTAACGTCCAAGTGGTGTACAGCATCCTGTAGCCAGACAGATAAACCATTGCTTCCTGAATTCCAGGGAAGTATTCCTTGCGCTTCTGGCAACAGAGGTGCTACAATTGGCAACAATCGCCTATATTATGTAAGCAATAGTATGTTCACCGGAATCGTGGAAGAAATCGGCAAAGTGCAATCGGCACAGGCGGGAAGGCTGGTCGTCTCGGCGAAGAGCACCATCGCCGGTGTTCAGCCCGGGGGGAGCATTGCCGTCAATGGTGTTTGCCTGACCATCATCAGTTTTACTGCCACCTCTTTCACGTCAGACATCATGCCGGAGACGCTAAGAAGAACGAACCTGGGTCTGCTCAACACAGGCGACAGTGTTAATCTGGAGCGCCCGCTCAGGTTTGGCGGAGAGGTGGGAGGGCATCTTGTGCAGGGACATATTGATGGCACGGGAAAGATTGCCGCCATAGTCCCTGAGGGTGATGCCCTGCTGATGGAAATATCTGCCCCGGCTGAAGTCATGAAATACATCGTGCCGAAGGGCTTTATTGCCATTGACGGAATCAGCCTGACGGTCATGGAGAGAGAAGATGACTCATTCTGGGTATCGCTGGTGGGCTACACGTTAAAAAACACCACCCTGGGCGGCAGGCGCTCCGGCGCTGTGGTGAATCTTGAGGCAGACATCATCGCCAAATATGTGGAACAGTTTAATCAAGCCCGCCGCAAGGGAATAACATATGATTTTCTGGAAGAACACGGGTTTTTGAAGAGGCAACCATGAGCATCGCCACTATTCCGGAAGCAATAGAGGATATCAAAGCCGGCAAGTTCATCATCCTAGTTGATGATAAAGACCGTGAAAACGAGGGGGATTTAGCCATCGCCGCCGAGAAAATAACCCCGGAAGCCATTAACTTCATGATACGCCATGCCGGGGGCATCATCTGCCTGCCAATCATCGGCAAGAGGCTTGACGAGCTGAAAATCCCAATGATGGTGGACCGCAATACGTCCAAATTCTCCACCGCCTTTACCGTCTCCATTGAAGCCAAAAATAAGGCGAGCACCGGGGTCTCTGCGGCGGACCGGGCGAACACCGTCCTCGCTGTGCTCAATCCCAAGACTAAGCCGGAAGATATTGCCCAGCCGGGTCACATGTTCCCCCTGCGCGCCAAGGAGGGCGGAGTACTGGCGCGGGCGGGGCACACGGAAGCTATTGTAGATTTGGCGCGGCTTGCCGGGCTTTACCCTGCCGGCGTCATCTGTGAAATCCTGAATGAAGACGGCACCATGGCGCGTCTGCCTCAGCTGAAAGTGCTGTCAAAACGGTGGGGTATTAAAATCGTCACCATTGCTGACCTCATTGCCTACCGCTTCCGGCATGAGAAGCTGGTGCACCGCATTGCTGAAGCCAAGCTGCCCACAGTTTACGGCAATTTCACCATTATTGCTTACAAAAGCGAAACAGAGCCCGCCGAGCACCTGGCGCTGGTCATGGGAGACATCGCCACTGATGAGCCGGTGCTGGTGCGAGTCCACAGTCAGTGCCTCACCGGAGACGTCTTCGGCAGTATGCGCTGTGACTGCGGTGAACAGATTGCCATGGCAATGAAGCGCATTGCTCAGGAAGGACGCGGTGTTCTGCTCTACATGCGGCAGGAGGGTAGAGGCATTGGCATCCATAACAAAATCCGGGCGTATGCGCTTCAGGACAAGGGGATGGATACCGTGGAGGCAAACATCTCTCTCGGCTTCCCGCCTGACCTGCGCGACTACGGCATCGGCGCGCAAATCCTGGCAGAGCTCGGCTTGCGCAAAATCCGCTTGCTGACCAATAACCCCAGGAAAGTGGTGGGGCTGGAGAGCTACGGGCTGAAGGTGGTGGAAACGGTGCCCATTATTGCCCGGTGCAATCCGCACAATACGCGTTACCTGGAGACAAAACAAAAAAAGCTGGGGCACCTTTTGAATCTGCCTGAGTCCCCGTCAGATAACTAGACCGGAAAAGGAGACAGGAAATGGGCAAACAGTTTGAAGGCATGCTAATCGGCAAAGGGCTCAAGTTTGGGCTGGTGGTCTCGCGGTTTAATGAGTTCTTCAGCAGTAAACTGCTGGAGGGCGCTAAAGACGCTCTTCTCAGACACGGTGTGAGCGAAGAGGACATTGATACCGCCTGGGTGCCCGGCTCGTTTGAAATACCGCTCATCGCCCAGAAGATGGCGGAGTCCAAAAGATACAGCGCCGTTATCTGCCTGGGAGCGGTGATACGCGGGGCAACACCGCACTTTGATTACATCGCCGCAGAGGTAACAAAAGGGATAGCCCGGATTGGTCTGGACACAGGAGTACCCGTAGTCTATGGCGTCATCACCACGGACACTCTGGAGCAGGCGATAGAGCGCTCCGGCACAAAGGCAGGCAACAAAGGCTTTGACGCCGCGGTCACGGCGATTGAAATGGCTAACCTGGTGAAACTGCTCGGCAAGTCTTCCTGAAGCCGGCAAAAGCCAAAGCTAATCAGTAACTTTGAAGACCGTATCTCCCCTGCGGCAACGGTCCGGCACTTTAATGCCCACAGAATCGCCGGCTTTTGCCTCAGTCACGTTGACATTATTTATCTGCATTGAGCTGACCACAAGCTCCATCTCAGTGGTATGACCTTTGATTTTGATTTTGTCACCCACTTTCAGAGCGGCAGTCAGTTCAATGCCGGCGACCACGGGACGAGCGAAGAAGTCACTCACCTTGCCAATGGCTACTTCTGGCATAGAACTCCCTCCTTTACCGGTCAATAGCCCTGTGCTTGCATTATAACGCCAAATTGACGCTTAATCAATAATGGGACTGGTTAGTTTCCGCCGGTGTCTGAAATCACCTCAATCACCTTATTGAAAAGGGGAGAGGAGTCATCTCAGGCAGGCTTTGACCTGAACTCCAGCTTACGCCGGAATGGCAAATTGAAACAGCTAGATTATCTTTGACATTCTGGCTTGTGCCAAATATAATAAAAGGAAATCAGACCACGGGAGTATTTTCTTGGCAAAGGAAGAGGTAGCTAGTCCAGACAGCAAGCAACAGGAGATGCTAGAACACCTGCAGAAGCGCCTAGACCTGCTGGATGAGCGCCTTGATAATATTGACTCAATCGTGACCGTGGTCACCGAACGCATCATGAAACAGCCAATTACCATCACCTTCACCTGCCCCAAATGCGGCGGCAATGTGGAAATCGCGCTCGTGGGCGTGGAAAAACCGAGAAGGTAAACAGGAAACAAATTATGAACGGAGGTAGACATGGCGATAGCCGCAAGAATCAACCAGACCAGATATGAAGTCTTCCGCAGGAGGTATGAGCTCAGCATCCCTAAAAAACTGGTGCTTTCACTGGGCATGGCGGCACTCATTGGTCTCGCCGCTCAGGTGAGAGTGCCGCTTCCCTGGAGCCCGGTGCCGATAACCGGACAGACCTTTGCCGTCCTGCTGGCGGGCGTCCTGATGGGGACATGGTGGGGAGGAGTGAGCATGGCGCTGTACGCCGGACTGGGCATAGCAGGCGTGCCGTGGTTCACCGGATGGGGAGGGGGGCTGAGTTATCTCGCCGGACCCACTGGCGGCTACATCATTGGCTTTATTTTTGCGGCGCTCTTCCTGGGCTATGTTACGGATAGATATGTCCGCGCCAGGCGGTTTGCCAGCATGCTTGCCATCATGCTCTTTGCTAACTTCGTCCTCATCTACGTGCCCGGTCTGCTTCAACTCGGACTGTGGATGAACTTTGTCAAAGGCACTCCGGCAACCTTCTCCAGCCTGCTCATGATGGGAGCCATTCCTTTCATCGCCGGGGACGTCATTAAAGCAGTCCTTGCCGCGGGCATTGCCAGCGCCATCACACCAAAGGTGGCTTATATCAGAGAAAACAAGTAAAACCAGAGCAAACAAACAGCTTCCGTTTGAGGCGGAGTGGACAGTGAAGTGCAGTCGGTGTGGCGATAAGATTGCCGAAGACCAGGCATATGTCCATCAGGGGAAAATCTACTGTGAAGACTGCCTGATGGAGATAGGCTTGCACGCCGGCAGGTGCGAGCCGTGGGCTTCTTACCTGGCGGGCAAAGAGGGCGCCGGAAGCAAGGGAACAGAGGGGCTGACGGAACTGCAAAAGAAAGTCTATGCCTTCATTAAAATGAAGGGCAAAGCCACCCGTGCTGAGGTGAAGAGAATGCTCTCTCTTTCTGAAGCGGAACTTGATGGTCAACTTCTGCCGCTGATGCATGCCGAACTGGTCAAAGAGAAAAGTGAAGGGAAAAGCGTACACCTCATCGTGGTGCGCTGACTACGGCTCTGATTGCGCCTGCCAGATATGACTGCTATAATATAGGGCAATTGGAGATAGTGAAAAGAAGGTGCTAAGGAATACGCAAACCTCTCGTCCGCGAACGGGTGAGAGGTTTTTTCATATGAGGTATAACCATGACGAACGAAAAAGCAGTTAACGAAACACTGGAAAAAATGAGGCACTCCGCCTCCCATGTAATGGCTGAGGCGGTTCAATACCTCTTCCCAACCGCCAAGTTCGGCATCGGTCCGGCGATTGAGGATGGGTTCTACTATGACTTTGACCTGCCCCGCCCCCTCACTCCGGAAGACCTGAGCGCCATTGAAAAGAAAATGAAGGAAATCATCGCCGCAGACAGCCCCTTCATCCGGCGGGAGGTCACCCGGGAAGAAGCGAAGCGCATCTTCGCCTCCCAGCCCTACAAGCTGGAACTGATTGATGAACTGCCTGACGAAAAGCTGAGCATCTACCAGCAGGGCTCTTTTACTGACCTGTGCCGGGGTCCTCATGTTAACTCCACCAAGGAGATTAAGGCGTTCAAGTTGCTTAACACTGCCGGCGCATACTGGCGCGGGGATGAAAAACGCCCCATGCTCCAGCGCATTTACGGGGTCGCTTTTGAGACGCAAAAAGAGCTGGAAGACCACCTCAGAATGCTTGAGGAAGCCACCCGCAATGACCACCGCCGACTGGGCAAGGAGCTTGACCTGTTCAGCATCCATGAGGAAGCCGGCGCCGGGCTGGTCTACTGGCACCCCAAGGGGGCTGTGGTCCGCCGCGCTATTGAGGATTTCTGGAAAGAAGAACACCTTAAGCGGGGCTATGAACTCGTTTATACCCCGCACACGGCAAAAATTGACCTCTGGAAGACCAGCGGGCACTGGGAGTTCTACCGCGATTATCTTTACAGCCCAATGGACGTGGAAGGACAGCTATACATCCTCAAGCCGATGAACTGCATCGGTCACATCATAATCTACCAGAACAAACTGAGGAGCTACCGTGATTTGCCCATCCGCTATGCCGAGCTGGGCACAGTCTATCGTTTTGAGCGCTCCGGGGTGCTCCACGGGCTGACCAGGGTGAGAGGCTTCACCCAGGACGATGCGCACATTTTCTGCCGCTTTGACCAGCTTGAGCAAGAAGTAAGCGATGTCCTTGACCTGGCGCGCTTCATGATTAAGACCTTCGGCTTCCAGAAATATCACCTCCTGCTGTCAACCAGACCGGAGAAGGCGGCGGGGTCACCAGAAGTCTGGGAGCAAGCAACGGGTATTCTGCGAAGAGTCCTTGAGCGCTCAGGTCTGCCATGGGATATTGACCCCGGCGAGGGGGTCTTCTACGGACCCAAAATAGATATCAAATTTCAGGGCATACTGGGCAAGGAATGGCAGGGACCCACCATTCAGGTAGACTTCAATAATCCCCGGCGCTTCAATGTCACCTATATCGGGGAGGACGGCAAAGAACATGAGGTAGCGATGGTGCACCGCACCGTGCTCGGCAGTATGGAGCGCTTCCTTGCCATCCTGCTGGAGTACTACGGCGGCGCTTTCCCTGTGTGGCTGGCGCCAGTGCAGGTGAAAATTATCCCGGTGGCTGACCGCCATCTGGACTACGCCCGCAAGCTGGAGAAACAGCTTAAAGCCAAAGGGGCGCGGGTGGAAATTGACGAACGGGCGGAGCGCATTAACCAGAAAATCCGCCAGGCGCAACTGGAAAAAGTACCGTATATGCTCATCGTGGGTGATAAAGAAGCTGAGAGCGGCACGGTATCCGTGCGCCTGCGCACTGGTGAACAGCGAGCAGACCAGCCTTTTGCCGATTTCAAAAAAGTCTTGCTAAAGAAGGTTGCCAGCAGAGCGCTGGACCTGTGAATGCACCGTATTCAGCAGTTTGATTAGATAACCATAAATATGGTATAGTTTTCTTCCGTAAAGACATTTTGCCAGAGGAGGTAACAGAGGACATAATCAAGAAACTGCGCGTCAACCAGTTCATAAAAGCTCCGCAAGTCCGTCTTGTTGGCGAAAAGGGAGAGCAGTTGGGGATTATGCCCCTGGCCCAGGCTCAAGAAACCGCCCGAAAGCAAGGTCTTGACCTCGTTGAAGTTGCCCCGAATGCCACGCCGCCCGTGTGCCGTATTCTTGACTACGGCAAGTTCAAATACGAGCAGGAGAAGAAAGAGCAAGAAGCCAGAAGACACCAGAGAAAAGCCTCCCTTTTGCGTGAAATAAGGCTGAGACCGAAGATTGGCGACCATGATTTTGATGCCAAGTCCCGGACGGCGCGAAAGCTACTGAGTGAAGGCGCCAAAGTCAAAGTCAGCGTCATGTTCCGCGGTCGTGAAATCACCCACCCGGAGCTTGGCTGGCAGCTTCTTCAGCGCATGATAGAGACTTTGAAAGATATCGCAGTGCTTGACCGCCAGGCAGTCATGGAAGGAAGGCGGATGGACATCATGCTTGCCCCCATTCCGGCGGGGAAAGCAAAGCCGAAGGAAGAGCCAGAAAAAGAAGAGGTTAAACAAGCATAAATGCCAAAATTAAAGACACATAAGGGAGCCCAGAGCCGATTCAGCATCAGCGGCACGGGCAAAATCATGCGGACAAGAGGACCGAAAAGCCACCTGCGGCGCCACAAAGCCAAGCGGATGAAGCGGCTTCTCGCCTCAAAAGCAGTGGTGCATGCGCGCGACCGTGCCCGCATCAGGAGAACATTACCGTACGGGGTCCAGTGAAGGGAGGATTACGTAATTGCCCAGAGTTAAAAGAGGCGTTGCCTCAGGAAGAAAACATAAACAGCTGTTAGCCCTGACTAAGGGTCACAGAGCCACCCGCCGCACGTCTGTGCGTCAGGCGCGCCAGTCCATGACCAAAGCTTTGACTTATGCCTATGCCCACCGCCGCGAGCGCAAGGGCGATATGAGACGTCTGTGGATTCTGAGGGTCAATGCCGCCGTGAGAGCACAGGGGTTGAAGTACAGCGAATTCATTGACCTGCTGAAGAAGGCCGGCATTGAGGTCAACCGTAAAATGCTCGCCGATATGGCCGTGAAAGACCCGGTGACTCTGAGCAATCTGGTCACCACGGCGAAAGAGAAAGCCCAGGCTAAATAGAAGCAAAGATAAGCAGAACCTCATCCCCTTCCTCATCAGAGCAGAGGAGGGGGAATTTTTTAAGAGGTCAGTCTCTGCTTGACCCTGCTGATGACGATAGCCTATACTCAATAGAAAGCCATGCAACCTGAACTTGATGCCATAAAACAGCAGGCCCTGAAAGAGCTTGAAGGCATAAAAGATGCCAGAGGGCTTGAGTCCTGGCGCGTCAGATACCTGGGCAAAAAGAGTGCCCTGACAAGTGCACTGCGCAGTCTGGCTACACTGTCGCTGGAAGAGCGCAAGACGGTCGGCGCGCAGGCAAACCAGGTTAAAACAGCGCTGGAAGCAGGCTTCAAACAGAAAGAGCAATCTCTCCTTGAGACGAAGATTGCGGCACACACCCGCAAAGAGGTCTTTGACGTTACCCTGCCCGGCCGTCCCTTCCCTACAGGACGCCTGCACCCATTAACCCAGACCCTTAATGAAATCTGTGATATCTTTATCTCCATGGGCTTTCAGGTGGTGGAAGGTCCTGAGGTGGAATGGGACTATTATAACTTTGAAGCGCTCAACATCCCCAAAGAACACCCGGCGCGGGACACCATGTCCTCCTGCTGGGTAGATGTGAAGTCTGACGAAGGCGATTACAAGATGCTCCTGCGCACGCATACTACATCAGTCACCGCCCGCGTGATTGAGAAAATGAAGCCGCCCATCCGCGTCATTGAGCCGGGGAAAGTCTTCCGTTATGAAGCAAGCGATGCCACCCATGTCCCCATGTTCCACCAGATTGACGGGCTGGCGGTGGATAAGAACATCACCATGGCAGACCTGAAAGGCACGCTTTACGAGTTTGCCCGCCGGTTCTTCGGTGAAGAGAGAAAGGTGCGCTTCCGGTGCGACTTTTTCCCCTTCGTGGAGCCGGGCGTGGAGATGGCGATTGAGTGCGCCGGATGTCTGGGCAAAGGATGCCGCCTGTGCGGCAACAGTGGCTGGATTGAAATCCTCGGGGCAGGGATGACTCATCCACGCGTGCTTGAGCGCGGCGGCATTGACCCGGAGAAATACCAGAGCTTCGCCTTTGGTATCGGCATTGACCGCCTGCCGTTACTGCGCTACAACATTGATGATATCCGTCTGCTCTACGGGAGTGACCTCAGGTTCCTGAGGCAATTTTAGAGGTAATCATGAAAGTCCCCTTAAAGTGGCTGAAAGAATATGTTGAGGTTAACCTGCCGCCGGCAGAGATTGCCCGCAGAATCACGCTCGCCGGGTTTGAGACCCTCGCCGTGCCCACGATGAGCGTCAGCTGGGACAATGTGTATGTGGGGCAAATCATCGCCGTCAATCCCCACCCCAATGCTGACCGCCTCCGCCTGCCGACGGTAGACATCGGCACGGATAAGATGACCGTGGTCTGCGGTGCGCCCAACCTCCGTGTGGGAGATAAGGTCGCTTTCGCTAAAGTGGGCGCCCAGCTCATTGACGGACACACTGGCCAGCTCACCCGCCTGAAGGAAGCCAAAATCCGCGGCGTCTCCTCCAGCGGCATGGTCTGCTCAGAAAAAGAGCTGGGACTGGGAGATAGCCATGATGGAATTCTGGTCCTGCCGCCTGATGCGCCAGTGGGTGCGCCGCTTGCGGAATATTTGGGTGACTACATCCTTGACCTTGAGGTAACGCCGAACCGGCCTGACTGCCTGTGTGTTATCGGCGTGGCTCGTGAGATTGCCGCGCTCACCGGAAAAACTGTCCGCACTGCCGACCTGAGCTATGCGGAAGCTGATACCTCCATTGACCAGCACATTTCAGTGGAAATCGCTGACCCGGACCTGTGCTCCCGCTACTGCGCCACGCTAATCACCGGCGTGAAGATTGGTCCATCGCCGGCGTGGCTGCAACAGCGCCTGCAGGCATGCGGACAGCGCCCCATCAATAATGTGGTGGACATCACCAACTATGTCATGCTGGAGTATGGACAGCCGCTCCACGCGTTTGATTACAGCCTGATTAAAGGTAAGAAAATCATCGTCCGGCGGGCGAAAGATGGTGAGACGCTGATGAGCCTTGACGGCGTTGACCGCACGCTTTCACAGGACATGCTCGTCATTGCTGATGCAGAACGGGCGGTGGCAATCGCTGGCATCATGGGCGGCGCCAATAGTGAAGTGAGTGACAACACCACCTCCATCCTGCTGGAAGCGGCGAACTTCAATGCCCCCAGCATCTACCGCACCGGTAGCAAACTGGGGCTCTCCAGCGAAGCCCGCCTGAGGTTTGAACGGGGAATCCAGCCAGGACTAACCATCCCCGCCATAAAGCGGGCGACCCAGCTTATCATCCAGCTTGCCGGCGGCAAAGCGGCAAAGGGTATTGCAGATATCTACCCGGGCAGGAAAGAACTGAAAGCAATCCCGCTGACAGTGGAGAAGGTGAAAAGGACGCTCGGTATTGAGTTCGGCATTGATAAGATTATGTCAATATTGAGCTCGCTCGGATTTGACTGCAAGCAGGTCTCAGCCACAGAAATCCAGGCGATACCCCCCTACTGGCGCGGCGATATTACCATGCCCGTTGACCTCGTTGAAGAAGTTGCCAGAATAATCGGGTATGATGCCATCCCCACCACACTTCTTGCCGAGCCAATCCCCCACCACCGCCCCGAACCAATGGTAGTACTGAAGCACAAGATACGGAATAGCCTCGCTGGCTACGGATTTCAGGAGATTATCAGCTTCTCATTGACCAGCCTGGACATGCTCAGCAAGCTGAGCGCAGAACCGCGGCCGATTGAGCCGGCGCCACTTAAACTGCGCAACCCTATGACGGCAGAGATGGAATACCTCAGACCCACCCTGCGCGCCAGCCTGCTCTCTGCGCTGGCGTCAAACCGCCGTCATGAGGACGGGGACATCATGCTCTTTGAGCTGGGCAGGGTGTATGTGCCGCGCGGCAAAGACCTCCCTGATGAGGTAGAGACGCTGTGCGGGCTGATGAGCCGTTCAGGGCAGGACAAGGAATGGTTGAAAGAAAAGCGCGCCTTTGATTTCGCAGATGTGAAAGGAGTGATGGAGAGCCTGCTGAAACAGCTGGGGGTGGCGGCTGATTTTGTCCCGGGAAGCGACTTTTCTTTCCACCCGGTGAGGCAGGCGGATATCGTAGTCAGGGGAAACCGGATTGGTGTGCTGGGCGAAATACATCCCAAAGTGCTTACCGCGTTTGATATTGATGAGCCGGTGTTCTTATTTGAGCTTAACGTCCAGAAGCTCCTGGAGTTCATCCCCACAGGCAAGACCTACCAGCCCATACCGCGCTTCCCGGCGCTGGTCAGAGACATCGCGCTTATCGTGGATGAAGCCATAACCCATAAACAGGTGGTGGATGTAATTAAAAGCAACTCGCTGGTGGCGCAGGTGACGCTCTTTGACGTCTATTCCGGAAAGCAGGTGCCGGCAGGGAAGAAATCGCTTGCCTACCGCATCATTTATCAATCGCCTGAGCGCACCCTGACAGAAGAGGAAGTGAATGACGTCCAGGAGAAAATCCTGACGCGCCTGAACAAGCAGTTAGGCGCGACGCTGAGGACGTAACTGCTCAATTCCAGAGAGTCCGAGAGGGGCGACATTCCCTCTTTATTTTTAGGGGATAAGCCATCTAAAAAGCTACTTCTTTAAGAGCGTTTTTACCTTCTCTATGACCCCACCCAGCCCCACCACCTCTGCCTGCTTTTCTTTTCTCAGCTTGACTTCCGCGCTGTCTTTCTCAAGGGTGCGGGCGCTGACGGTAACCCGCACCGGTATGCCGAGAAGGTCAGCGTCATTGAACTTGACGCCGGGAGACTCCTGCCGGTCGTCAAAGAGCACCTCAAAACCAGCCGACTGAAGCTCGCCATAGAGTTTCTCCGACGTCTCAGCCACCTTTGTCCCTTCGCGGTAGAGCGGGCAGAGATAGACATCATACGGCGCAATCTGGGGGGGCCAGATGATGCCCTTGTCATCATGGTTCTGCTCCACCGCCGCGGCGAGCAGTCTGCCGAAGCCGATGCCGTAACAGCCCATAATGATGGGGCGAGACACGCCTTTTTCGTCAATGAAGTAAGCGCCGAGCTTCTCGCTGAGGAAGGTGCCCAGCTTGAAGACATGCCCCACCTCAATGCCATGCGTGGAAAAAATCTTGCCCTTGCAATTGGGGCAACCCATACCTGCTTGAGCCAGGGCAATATCAGCGATGATGTCCGCTTTGAAGTCGCGCGGGTAGTTGACGTTTTTGATATGGTAGTCCGGCTTATTGCCGCCGGCGACGAAGTTCGTGCCCGTGGTGATGGAATCGTCAGCGACGATTTTCACTCCCTTGAGCCCGATGGGCGAAGCGTATCCGGCGACAATGCCCGCCCGGGAAAGCTCATCATCGCGCGCCACGCGCAGGTCAGTGGCTTTGAGCACCCGCTTCAGTTTGACCTCATTGACATCAAGGTCGCCGCGAATCATGACGAATACCAATTGACCGTCCGCCATGTAAAAGACCACCTTGAGCGTCCTGTTCTCTGGGATTTTGAGGAAGTCCGCCAGCTTTTTGATGGTAGTAGCACCAGGAGTATGGACCTCCTCCAGCGGGAGAGGGTCGCCGCCGCCCACCTCACCCTTGACCATCTCCGCCTTTTCGGCATTGGCGGCGTACTGGCAGGCTTTGCAGTAGATGACTTCATCCTCGCCGTCTTCGGCGATGAGCATGAACTCGTGGGAGTCCTTGCCGCCGATGGCGCCGCTGTCCGCCTCAACGAAGAGTGTGGGCAGACCACAGCGCTGGTAGATATTTTTATATGCCTGCACCATCTTCTTATAGCTCACGTCCAGCCCGGCTTCGTCCACGTCAAAGCTATAAAGGTCTTTCATGATGAACTCACGCACGCGGATTAGCCCGCCGCGGGGTCGCGGCTCATCGCGCAGTTTGGTCTGGATTTGATAGAGGAGGAGGGGCAGGTCGCGGTAGCTCTTCACATTGCGGCTGACGAGCGTGGTGATGACCTCTTCATGGGTGGGACCGAGGGCGAGCTTGCGCTGTTTGCGGTCGGTGACGATGAACAGGCTCTCCCCGAAAGCCTGGTCGCGACCGGTCTGTTGCCAGAGCTCAAGGGGCTGGAGGACGGGCATGGAAAGCTCCTGCCCGCCAGCTTTGTCCATCTCATCCCGCACGATGGCTTCAATTTTGCGCAGGACGCGCCAGCCCAGCGGCAGGTAGGAATAGACGCCCGCCGCCACCTGGCTTATCATCCCGGCGCGGACCAGAAGCTGGTGGCTGATGGTGTCCGCATCCGCGGGCACCTCCCGCTGAGTCTTACCGAATAGCTGTGTGATACGCATGAGTTACTCCGTTTCTGGTTTCACTGCTAATAACTACTGCCTACCTTATTCTTCGTCTAGGTAGCAGTGGATTTTCTCTATTCACCTTTTCAATTTTATTGAATGCTTTAATAAGGTCAAATGGTTTCTCAGCCCATTTGCCAATTTTGGCTTTCATAATTTGTTCACTTCCCGCATCAGTGCGGTGAAGATGTCAGCCTCAGCCACCACCCCCACCTTTT
>DAOTYE010000059.1:0-2433 GCA_034434915.1 Dehalococcoidales bacterium | reverse complement strand
ATCTCGCTAGCGTCACATTCCACGATACCCCAGGCATGGCGCCTTGCTTCTGCAATGATGGCTTCTGAGCTCCCGTTCTTGCGCAGACCATACATGGGTCCATCTGTCGTCCCGTGGATTTCAATGAACACGCCATTAGCAATATCCGTCCCCACAGTATCTCCGCTCACATTGACAGTCCTCCAAGCGCCGACAGCCGGTGTCTTGTTTACGCCATTGGTAAAGAAGTAAGCGCCGGACTTAACATAGCCGATGACATGGAAGGTGACATTGGCGGCGGCTGATGTGCGCCCTTCAAAAATCTCATTGCTATCCACGCCGATGATAGCCCACTTATGCTGGTAGGCAGAAGCGCTTCTCCGGTCATCTGTAGAGCCGTTTTTGCGCACTCCCCATGTGATACTGGCGCTTGATTGTGCCACTTCCAGGATGACACCGATGGCAGTATCAGCGCCGGTGTCCACGGCGACGCTGATGTCCTGCCATGAATTGTTAACCGCCACTGTCTTCGGGATTGAGTTATCAAAGAAGACCACTCCGGCGGTGGTATATCCAACGAGCCAGATATCTATTGCTGTGGAGCCCACGTACGCTTCAAAGATGCGGTTGCTGTCCACGCCAATCATCGCCCAAGCATGGGTCTGCACCCTGTTAACGCCAGTGCGGTTATCCGTGGAGCCGTTCTTGCGGAAGCCGATTTCCTCGTCCACTGATGCCCCGGTCATATCATAGTGCAGGATAACGCCGGTGGCTCCGGCCGGGATATAGCTGGAAACATCTACATCCTGCCAGCTATCGGCAACGCTCGGCGTCACTTTTACCGGCGTGATGTAATAGAAAGACTGGACCCCTGAACCGGCGATGTTAGGTTTCAGCGCAACCGTCTGCCCAATGCCTTCGGTTTCGTTGTGACCTGCAACCACCGCAGTCTTGATACCGCTGGCTCCCGCTACGGGCTGAGGGACATAGTTCATCGTTTCACTCAGCCCAGCCAATCCAGACCCAGAGGACTTCTCTGCCGCCTCTGTCATACCTGACGGCGGCGTCCACGCTGAGCCGTCCGTCCCGGAGGACACCACGGAGTGAGCGGTGACAATCATAGTGTTGGCAAAAGTAGTAGTGACGCTCGGCGCGGGGATATTGGTGGAAGAGCCGGAGGTAGCCTGCCCGTTATGGACATTAACAGGGTTGGTAGTATCCACCCCGGAGAAGGCAGCTATGATACCCACTGCGCCGGAGACGCTGGCGCTGAAGGTAAAGGTATAGTTTGCGGGCTCACTGGCGCCGGCGGCTTTCCAGAACAGAGATCCTCTGTGGGTGGTATTAACAGTTTGAGTATCGGTGCGGATTTCTGTCCACCCTGAAGGGGCAGTGATGGTCATGGGGAGTGTGCGTGCGGCGACGGCGGCAATCAATACATCTCCCTGGGCGGTGCCAGCTGGCTTGTTGACAGTGAGGCTGGTGCCACTGGTGACCGAGCCACTGCTTGCGGCACGAAAATTGATGGTAGAGTACTGGAAGACAGGGGAGAATTGCAGAGTATTGTCCGTGCTCTGTTCGCTGTCCGTGAAAATGGCGCCCGTCATAGAAGCCACACCGGTCACAGTGATGGCGGTGATGGCGGCTATCATGATGAGCAGTTTCTTACTTTTCATAGGTCAATTGCCTTACCGAGCGTTTTCTGGAGGTTATTCTGGCGCTTTTTGGTCGCTTCATCCCAGATACTTCGGAAGCATATGGCGATAGCGGTAAAACCGGGCAGAACCAGGCAAATGAGGAAGCCGGGTAAAGTCTTTATGAAGAGCGCAGAATAGCCCAGCAGGGCTACATGGAACAAGACCTTTCCCAGCAGGTTTTCTTCAGGTACGGGGAAAAGGTCCGGGGAATTCTGGGCGTCACCCTTGGTAATAAACTGGAAAGGCGAGTTATGCTTGACTTCAACCACCCGGTGGCAGACATCACTCTCACCGATGGCGACCGGACGGTAGATAATGATATCCCCCACCTTCACCTCCTCCGGTTTCACGGCGACGGCTACCACCAGTGTTCCCGTACCCATCTCTGGCTCCATGCTCTCAGAGACGATGCAGTCAATCCTCAAGCCTAAGTGAGGTCCGCTATAAATAGCTACAGTTGCCGCCAGAAGCAACAGCATCATCATAAAAATAAGGGGTTTATAAATCTTTTTCACGCCTGCCTCACCTTACTGGTTCAGGGTAAAGGTCACATCAACCTTAACGCCATCAGACTGGAAATCATTGCTGATACCACTTCTCGCCTTGACGGCAATGGTGAAATTTTTGCTCGCGCCGGCGCTGATGCCGCTCAGCGCGCTCAAGTTAGCATTCTTGAGGTCCTGAACATCCTTATAGCCATTGGCATTGGAATCAGAGACGCTGGTGAGGAGATTGGTGCTGTCATAGGTCAGGGTGA